>NZ_CP031467.1:0-302066 GCF_003368325.1 Paraburkholderia caffeinilytica
GCATGGGCGGCAGCGCGTGCGCTGCCGCCGCCACGAACCAGAAACAGGGGGCGCCGGTGTCTGATGTCACGCAGGAGTCCTGGAAAGGACATGCGATCCGCATCCGCACGATTCCCGTGCGACAGATCCTGACACGCATGTCCGCACCGGACGGCTATATCGCGATCGTCCGGATCGACCGGAACGACGAGGTGTTAGCCGACTGGCATCTGCCGCGCTTCAGCGAACGCTGGACGAGCGCGGCCGAAGCGCAGCGCGATGCGGTCGAGTACGCGGTGAAACTGATCGATCGCGGGGTGCCTGGAGCAATCGAAGCTCAGGGCGCGCTCGCTACCTGATGCGCTGGCCGTCACGCTCAAAACAGATTGAAGCTGAATCGGAGGACGCTATGAATACCGATCTGAAAAAGTGGAACCCCTTCAAGTTCCTTCGCGGAGCTGCCCGCAAGTCCGATGCAGAAGGCCCGGAAAGCCCACCGACAAGCGAACAGTGGCGAGCCTCGTGGCCTGACATTCCGCGACTGTTCTCACGCGAACCGTGGCGTGCGGTGGAGGAGTTCTTTCATGACCCGTTTGCAGGCCGTGGCGCGCTCGAACGATGGTTTGGCGACTTCAGTTCATCGCGCTTCCAGCCGCGCATCGATGTCGTCGATGAAGGGCAGGTGCTGCGCGTGACCGCCGAACTGCCCGGAATGGAGCGCGAAGACCTGAATGTGAGCGTCGAGGACGGGGCGATCGTGCTGCGCGGCGAGAAAAAGCAGGATGTGCGCAGCGAGGAAAACGGCTGCTACCGGCTGGAGCGCGCCCATGGAAGCTTCATGCGCACGATCCCGATGCCGGAAAACGCCGACCCCAATCATGCCTTGGCAAAGTTTGACAACGGTGTACTCACGTTGACCGTGCCAAAATCCGAGCCGGCGCGATCCGCGAGTCGCACGATCGATATCGGCTAGGGCAGGCACGCAAGAAGTGCCATGATGGCGGGCGGATATCGGGCGAGCCGGGCCGTTAGCTCAGCTGGTAGAGCAGCGGACTTTTAATCCGTTGGTCACTGGTTCGACTCCAGTACGGCCCACATCCAACTGCATATGCCGACGCCACTCGACAAATGTACTCCGAGCCTCTGATTGGCTGCGGGGATCGGCTAGAAGCATGCCGTCACCGATATACAGCGCCGCAAGGGCTTGTCAGGAAGGGCCACGCCCGCGCCCGGCGTGCTGTTTTCGTGGGCCGACCGCGTGACGGCAAGCGAACGAAACGGGTAAGCTTCCAGTCGATTCTGGACAGATAACCGCTATTATCAGTCCATAGTCGAATTTGATCTAAACTGCTGATCATGAAAACGCGCGAGACCCTTCCCGTCGACGACAACGGGCCCGACTTCCCGGGCGAAGCCGAACTCGCCACACTGCGCGGCTGGTACGCCGGCCTGGACGCGCGGACCGCCGTTGCCCGCTATCTGGGCGACCGCCGGGCGGTCGGAGCGTCGTCGCGTGGCATGCTCGGCCGGATTCGCCGGCAGCTCATCGCGTACGCACAGGCCCGCCACCGCGCAGACCTGGCGGCCGCGTTCGTCGATTACCCGACGCGTGCGGCGGCCGACGGCGTGGCCCGCGCGATCGAGGTTCTCCGCAATCTACCGGCGCCCGCGCCACTGATCACCGACGCGGTCGACCTGTGGCTGCCGCCGCGCATTGTCGAGGCGCTGCATGCACATGGGCTTCGGACGCTGGCCGACCTGACCGTGCGGATTCCGCGGCGGCGTCGCTGGTGGTCCGCGATCGCCGGACTCGGCGTCGCCAGCGCTCGCCGCATCGAGGCGTTCTTCGCCGCCCATCCGTCCCTGACCGAACGCGCACGGGCATTGATCGTCGCAGCACCGTCCGGCGGCATCATGCCGTGGGAACAGCTGCGCGTGCCGCATGAGGTCGACGGTTCGCGCGGCCAGTTCCGCGCGCCGCGAACCGCCTGCCTGCTGAATGCGCCCAACGACTACGAGGCGATCCAGTCCTGGCTGTCGCTGCACGAGTCGACCGCCACGCAGCGCGCGTACCGAAAAGAGGCCGAACGCCTAGTCCTGTGGGCGATCGTCGAGCGCGGCCGCGCGCTGTCGTCGTTGACGACCGACGACGCGATCGCCTATCGCGGTTTCCTGCGGCGGCCGACGCCACGCGAGCGCTGGGTCGGACCATCACGGCCGCGGCACAGTATCGAATGGCGGCCGTTCACCGGTCCGCTGTCCGCCCGCTCGGCAGCGTACGCGCTAAACGTGCTGTCGGCGTTGTTTCGCTGGCTGGTCGAGCAGCACTACGTGCTCGCGAATCCGTTCGCCGGCGTCAAGATCAAGAGCCACGCGCAGCGTGCGGGACTGGACGTGTCCCGGGGATTCACCGAGGGCGAGTGGTTGTTGATCCGCGCACTCGCCGACGGCCTCGAATGGTCGTACAGCTGGAGCGTGCCGGCCGCGCAGCGCCTCCGCTTCCTGCTGGACTTCGGCTACGCGACCGGCTTGCGCGCGAGCGAACTGGTCGGCGCGACGCTCGGCCACATCCGCCGCGACGAGCACGGCGATCACTGGCTGCACGTACTCGGCAAAGGTGGCAAGCTCGGCAAGGTGACCCTGCCGTCGCTCGCTCGGACCGCGCTGGATCAGTATCTCGTGCAGCGCGGGCTGCCGGTCACGCCGACACGCTGGAGCCCGGCGACGCCGCTCGTCGCGAGCCTTGAGGAAGATGGCGCGGGCATCGAACCCAGACGGCTCTGGCGCGTGCTGCGACGGTTCTTCGTGCTGGTGGCCGATGCAATCCAGGATGATCGGCCGGCGATCGCCGAAAAGCTGCGCCGCGCGAGCCCGCACTGGATGCGCCACACGCATGCGTCGCACGCGCTGGCCCGAGGCGCCGAATTGATCATGGTGCGCGATAATCTGCGCCATTCGTCGATCTCGACAACGTCGACCTATCTGCATAGCGACGAAGTACAGCGAGCACGGCAGTTCGATCAGGCATTCGGGGTGCGTAAGACCTGAAGCATAAGCGCACCGACCGTGAACCGGCCAAATGAGACAGGCTTGGGAACGAACGAAAAATGGGCTACGCGATTCGAACGTTTCTGATCACGCCGGACGACGGCATCCGAAAGATCGGAGTGACGCGTTACTGGAACATGCTCGGTGCTCCGGACAGTCATCGCCTGCCGGAGTTTGCAGATCAGCGTGTACACCTCGCAAACCTGACCATTGAACTGGTGGACCGCAAGCCCGTGCAAGTAATCAATCGAGATTTTGTGATTGTCACTTTTGATGCGCAGGGCCGTCTCAATGTCGATCAGATCAAGCAGCGCGGTAGCTCGCTGTTTGAAGTCTTCATGGCATCCAACCTGGGCCGTAACGACAAGGAGGGCACTGCGAAGGTTGTCGATGCGACGGCCCGCTTTACCGTACAAGGCAGTCGATGGACGCCAATACCCGCCTTGATCCAGGCCCTTGACGAGGCAGCACTGGGATTGCGACGGTGTCCTG
This sequence comes from Paraburkholderia caffeinilytica, assembly GCF_003368325.1. Lineage (NCBI taxonomy): Bacteria > Pseudomonadati > Pseudomonadota > Betaproteobacteria > Burkholderiales > Burkholderiaceae > Paraburkholderia > Paraburkholderia caffeinilytica. The sequence continues at coordinate 3,520 of NZ_CP031467.1, forward strand.
GCATTTAGGCGGCCAGGCAATTATGGCGATCTAAATATAAGCCGACCGCATTTCATAACTTCAAGGCTTATGATAGAAAATTGCGCTTACCTTGTTCATCCCCCTGATAGCGCGCCTCGTGCAGGGCTTTGCGCAAGGCGGCGAGTTTGGCGCAGCCACCGCGACGCTGCTGGAAACCGGCTCCGCAAAAGCGCGTGGCTTTCGCGCCAGCTGGCAACTGGCGAGCCAGGGCGCGGCCGCGCTGCTCGGCTCGGGCATGGCTGCGCTGCTCAACTATCACTTGAGCGGCCCGGAGCTGCTCGATTGGGGATGGCGTGTTCCGTTTCTGGCCGGCACGCTGATCATGCCCGTGGGCGTGTATCTGCGCCGGCATATCGTGGACGACGAGCCCGTCAGAACGGAGCACTCGCGTTTCGAACCGGCCCTCGTGCGCAAATGGTTCTTGACCGTCTTCGCGATCATGGGCATGACGGTCGCGACCTACGTGCTGATGTACTACATCCCGACTTACTCGATTCAGTACCTGAAGATGCCGCCCAAGCTCTCGATGCTGGTCTCGATCGGCGCCGCCTGCGTCTCGCTGATCATGTGCCCGATCTGGGGCGCGCTGTCGGACCGCATGGGCCGTAGAAAGCCGCTGACCGTCTTCGGACGCGTGGTGCTGATCGCGCTGCTGTACCCCGCGTTCTGGCTGATGAACCAGTTTCCGACGCTGCCCGTCGTCATCGGCCTGATTATTCTTTTGATGTTCTTCTACACGATGGGGTCGGCGCCCGCCTATGCGCTCATGCCGGAGAACTTTCCGAAGCACGTGCGCGCAGGCTATCTGGCAAGCGCGTATGCCGTGGCGGTGTCGGTGTTCGGCGGCACGGCGCAGCTCGTCGTCGCGTGGCTCATCAAGGCGACGGGCAATACGATGGCGCCGGCGTGGTACATGATCGCGTGCGTCGTCATTTCGCTCGGGGCGGTGTCGATGCTGGAAGAAACCGGGGGGCGCGATCTGGCCTGATTGCGGCTTGATTGTGTTGGGGAGGCCGGCTGGCGTCTGAACCGTCGCGCCTCATCCTGCGCCGTTCAGATCACGAGACCCGCCTCCGCCAGCGAACGCCGCAACCCCAGCTCCGGATAATTCCGATCGACCGCGGACACGTCGGCGCGGGTCTCCGCAATGATCCAGTCGCGCACGTCCGCGGCAACCGGCCGCAACGGCCGATTCTCCGGCCACACCAGACAGCAGCGCCGGTTCGTTACGATCAGTTCCTCCTCGGCCGGTAGCAGCGCGCCCTCGAGGAGCCAATGCGACACCACGTTGAGCCAGCCGAGCGCGACGCCTTGCCCGAGCAGCGCCGCCTGCACGACGATAGCGTAGTCGTTGAAGCTCAGCATGCTCGCGGCGTGCCGCCCATGCGCCGCAAACGCGGCGAAGCGCTCATGCCAGCCGCGCTCGCCGTCGTCCATCACGATCACCGTATCGCCGTGCGCGCGGCCCGTTTCGGTCGAGACCGTCTCGTGATAGCGCCGGTTGCACACCGGCAGCAACGTCTCCGGCATCACCAGCACGCTGTTCTCGCCGATCTCGTCTTCGCGCATGAAGCGCATGCCGAGATCGACATCGACGAGCGGTCCGCCAATGCGCCCTGAGATCAGCTGAAACCTTAAATCGACATTCGGAAACGCCTGGTTCAGCCGGCTCATGCGCGGCATCAGCCAGTGCGTGGTGAACGCGGTGGACACCGACAGCGACACCGACTCGACCCCCGTCGCGCGCGCCTCGATCTCGCGTATTGCGCCTTCTATGCCATTGAAGCCTTCGGATATTTTCCGGTAAAGGATCCGGCCGTTCTCAGTCAGCTCGATCCCACCGCGCACGCGCTCGAAAAGACGCACGCCGAGATGATCTTCCATGCGCGAGAGCATGCGGCTCACCGCAGGCTGGCTGACATAGAGCTCCTGCGCCGCACGCGTGAAGTTGCCGCAACGCGCAGCAGCTTCGAACACGAACAGCGCATTGGCGCTCGGCAGTTTTTTGCGAAGGTTAGGCATGACCTGATGTTATGCCTTATCCAACAATTTGGGAATTGCCGTCATTAATGACGCGGCCTATATTTTCCCTGACGCAGGCCTCTACAGCGAGACAGGACGCAATGGACGCACGAGCGAAGACAGGTGTTTCGATCCGATCGGCAGCAAAACGTTATGGCCCGGTAGTGGCGCTCGACGACGTGTCGCTCGATATCGCGCCGGGCGAATTCGTCTCGCTGCTCGGTCCGTCGGGGTCGGGCAAGACCACCCTGCTCGGCATCCTCGGCGGCTTCGTGCAGCCGAGTTCAGGTGCGGTCTGGGTCGGCGAGCGCGACATTACATTTGCGCCGCCGCACAAACGGGACATCGGCATCGTCTTTCAGAACTACGCGCTCTTTCCGCACATGAGCGTGGGCGAGAACGTCGCGTTTCCGCTGCGCGCGCGGCGTCTGCCGAAAGCAACGTGGGCGAAGAAGGTCGCCGATGCGCTGGCGATGGTCGAACTCTCGGGCTACGAGAGCCGCGGCATCGGCCAATTGTCGGGCGGCCAGCGCCAGCGCGTGGCGCTCGCCCGCGCAATGGTCTTCGAGCCGCAACTGATCCTGATGGACGAGCCGCTCTCCGCGCTCGACAAGCAACTGCGCGAGACCATGCAGATCGAGCTGCGGCGGCTGCATCGCAAGCTCGGCGCGACGATCGTCTATGTGACCCACGATCAGCGCGAGGCGCTCACCATGAGCGACCGCGTGGCCGTGTTGAAGAACGGCCGGCTCGTGCAGATCGACACCCCCGAGCGCCTCTACGACCGGCCTTGCGACGCGTTCGTGGCGAGCTTCATCGGCGAGGCGACGCTGCTCGCCGTGACGCGCGCCGGCGACGACGCCGTGCGTCTCGGCGATACGGTTCTGCGCACCGCGCATCCGCTGCCGCGCGGCGACAAGCTGCTGCTCGCGGTGCAGACCGAGAAGCTCGTGATCGACGGCGGCGATCGGCACGAGGGCGTGAATCGTCTGTCGTGCCGCGTCACCGAGGTGCTCTATCAGGGCGAAAGCCTGCGCGTGTTCGCAACGCTCGCCGACGGCACCGCCATCAGCCTCAGGCAGCCCGGCGGCCACGACGCGCGCCGGCGCATTCCCGAGCCGGGCGCGCCCATGAGCGTCGTTCTCGATCCGCAGGACACGATCGTCGTGCCCGCCTGATTCCCCTCATTTTTTATCCGCCCATGCCTGGGGTATTTCCTCTCCCGCTTTCACAGCAAACTTCACAGCACACTGCAAAAGGATGATTTCATGAAGCTCACCGATTTCAAGGTCCTGACGTTCGACGTCGTCGGCACACTCATCGACTTCGAGCGCGGCGTGCTCGCCTCCGTGCGGCGCCTCGGCGGCCCGGCGGCGAAGGACCTGACCGACGACCAGATCTTCGAACCGTACATGCGCGGCCGCGCGACCCATCCGGGCCGCTCGAGCCATGAGATGGCCAACGTCTACCTGTCGCTGGCGAAGGAACTCGGTCTGCCCGACGACGCGCAATCGGCCGCCGCCTTCCAGCGCGACGTGCTCGAATGGCCCGCATTCGCCGACTCGGTCGCCGCGCTCAAGCGTCTGCGCAAACACTTCCGTCTGGTCGCGATGACGAATGCGGACCGCGTCGCGCTGTCGGCCTATGCTCACACGCTCGGCGATCCGTTCGACGACACGGTCTGCTGCGACGAAACCGGCGTCGCCAAACCCGATCCGCAATTCTTCGCCTACAACCGCGGCCGTCAGGCGGCATTCGGCTACAAGTTCGGCGAGATCCTGCACACCGCGCAAAGCCAGTACCACGACATCGGCGTCGCCACGCAACTCGGCTATGCAACGTGCTGGATCGAGCGCCGCCAGGGCAAGCGAGGCTTCGGCGCGACGCCGGTGCCCGAGGCCGTGACGACGCCGACGTTCACGTTCCCGACGCTCGCCGCCCTCGCGGATGCGGTCGAAGCCGAAGTGCGTCTCGCCGCCTAAGCCGATGCTCGCGCCGACGGCACGCCCCTCGCCCCTGCCCGACTCGCTCTGGCAAGCGCTTGCTGCCGCCTCGCCCGATGCGGGTGCGGCAGTGACTTCCGGCGCGCCGCTCGCGCGCGATCTCGACGTCGAAGTCGCGGTGATCGGCGCGGGCTACTCGGGTCTCGCCGCGGCTTACGCGCTGCAAAAACGCGGTGTCGGTTGCGCCTTGCTCGACGCGAACGTGGTCGGCTGGGGCGCGAGCGGGCGCAATGGCGGCGTGGTTTCGTCGAAATTCAGGTTGTCGTTCCCCACGATCGACCAGCTGCACGGCCTCGATACCGCGAAGCGCATGCACCGGCTCGCGCATGAAGGCGTGCGGGTCGTCGAATCGCTGGTCGACGAGTTCGGGCTCACGCGAGCCCGCTTCGAGCATACGGGCAGCCTGCGCTGCGCGCATACCGAGCGCGCGCTCGCGGCAATCTGCGCCGAAGCCGACTGGGTGCGCACGAGGCTCGGCGATACCTCGATGACCGTGCAATCGCGCGCCGAAGTCGAGCGCGAGACGGGCTCGAAGGGTTTTGTCGGCGGTGTGCTGAGCGCGGATGCGGGCACGATCCTGCCGCTCGAATACGTGCGTGGCCTCGCCCGCGGCCTGACACTGCGCGGCGTGCCGATTCACGAATCGACGCCGGTCCTGCAGATGCACCGCGCGCCCGGCGATACGCACGCGACGTTGCGCACGCCAGGCGGCACGGTGCGCGCGAAGCAGGTCGTCGTCGCGACCAATGCCTACTCGGACCTCACGCCGGCCACCTCGCCCTATCAGCGCGAACTCGTGCCGTTCCGCAGCGCAATGATCGCCACCGAACGCCTGCCCGCCGAGCTCGACGCGCGCCTGATGGTCGAGCGTCGCAGCTACACCGAAACGCGGCGCATGATGAAGTGGTTCCGCAAGGTGGATGGCCGCATGGTGTTCGGCGGACGCGACGCGTTCGGCAAGGAAGGACAGATGACCGGCTTCGATGCGCTGCAGCGGGCGATGGTCGCGCTCTTTCCCGATCTCGCGGGCGTGCGCGTGGCGTATCGCTGGTCGGGCTATGTCGGCATGACGTTCAATTCGCTGCCGCACGTCGGGCGCAGCGACGATGCCACGACCTTTTGTCTGGGGTATAACGGAGCAGGTGTCGCGATGGCCAGTCTGCTCGGACAGCATGCCGCCGCGCTCGCCCTCGGCGAGACGCCCGAGCTTTCGCTGCTCGGCGCACCGGGTCTGCGGCCTGTGCCTTTTCATACGCTGCGCGCGCCGGGTGTGAGGTTCGTCGCCGCGTGGTATCAGTTTCTCGACGCCGTAGGTGCATGATGACGACCGCCAAACGGTTGCTCCAGGGATCCACATTGATGCAGGCCATCGGGTCCGATCCGGCCGCGCGCTACCAGCGGCGTGAAGATCGCACGATGCTTCTGCTGCTGGCGCCGGCGCTCCTCGTAATTGTCGTGCTGCTCGTCGTGCCGCTCGCGTGGCTGTCGTGGCAATCGATCTGGCACGACGGCTTCACTTTCGAGAACTATCGGCGGATGTTCACGGGCGCCTACCTCGACACCTTCCTGCTCACGTTCAGGCTGAGTATTGTCGTGACCGTGATCACGCTGCTGCTCGGCTACCCGGTAGCCTACTTCGCGGCCTCGCTGCCCCCGAAGCTGAGCGCGCTTGTCCTCGGCATGGTCATCCTGCCGTTCTGGACGAGCGTGCTCGTGCGCACTTACGCGTGGCTCGTGCTGCTGCAGCGCACCGGCCTCGTCAACAAGGCCTTGATCGCCTCGGGCCTGATCGACCGGCCGGTGCAGCTCGCCTATAACCAGTTCGGCACGGTCATCGCGATGGTTCATATCCTGCTGCCGTTCATGGTGTTGCCGCTCTATTCCGCCATGCAGAAGATCCCGCCGAGTCTCTCGCAGGCGGGCGCGAGTCTGGGCGGCTCGCCGCTGCATGTGTTCATACGCGTGTTCCTGCCACTCTCGATGAGCGGCGTGTTCGCCGGCGTTACCCTCGTGTTCGTGCTGTGCCTCGGCTTCTACATCACGCCCGAGTTGATGGGCGGCGGCAAGTCGATCATGGTGTCGATGGTGGTGAGCCGCAACGTGGAGATCTATAACAGCTGGGGCGCGGCGAGCGCGGTGAGCGTCGTGCTGCTGATCTGCGTGTTCGCGATCTTCTACGCCGCGAGCCGCGTGGTGCCACTCGAAAAGACCCTGGGCGCGAAATGACAAAACCCTCGGCAAAGCTCTCGTTCGGACGGATCGTCCTCGGCGCGGCGGTCGTGTCGATTCTCCTGTTCCTCATGGTGCCGGTGCTGATCGTCGTGCCGCTGTCGTTCTCCGACACGCGCTTCATGACGTTCCCCCCGCCCGCCTATTCGCTGCGCTGGTATCACTCGTTCTTCGACAACCCCGCGTGGATCGACGCCGCGCGCACCACGCTGATCGCCTCGACCTGTGCCGCGCTGCTCGCCACGCCGCTGGGCGTGTGCGCCGCCTACGCGATCCAGAACGGCACGCACTGGATCATGCGCTATCTGCGCACACTGCTGATGCTGCCGTTGATGGTGCCGATCATCATCGTCGCGGTGGGGGTGTTTTTCGTCTATTCGCAGGCCGGCTATGTGAATACGCTCGGTGGTCTGATTCTCGCGGATACGATGCTAGGGCTGCCGTATGTGCTGATCTCGGTCGGCGCCGATCTTCGCACTTTCGACCGCACCCAGGAGATGGTCGCCCGCAGCCTCGGCATGAATCGCTTTCGCAGCTTCATGACGGTGACGCTGCCACAGATCAAGGCGAGCGTGATCTCCGGCGCCGTGTTCGTGTTCATTCAGGCGCTCGACGAAACGGTGGTCGCACTCTTCGTGTCGGGCGGCTCGAACCAGACGCTGACGCGCCGCATGTTCGTCACGTTGCGTGACGAGATCGATCCGACTATCGCCGCGATCAGTACAATGCTTACCGCGCTGACGCTGTGCCTCGTCATGATCGTCGTGGTGAGCCGGCGCTCCGGCGCGGCGCGAGCCTGAACTTCACCTACTCCCTCTCACATGATCAATGCACTGAAGTTCTATATCGATGGCGCGTGGGTCGAGCCGTCGAGCACGGCACGCCTGCCCGTCATCGATCCCTGCACCGAAGAACCGTTCGCCGAAGTGGCAATGGGCACGCCGGCCGATATCGATCGCGCGGTCGCTGCGGCAAAACGCGCGTTCCCGTCGTTCTCGCAGACCTCGCCCGCCGAGCGCCTCGCACTGATCCGCCGCATTCTTGAAGTCTTTCTCGAACGGCATGATGAGATGGGCGACACGATCTCGCGTGAGCTGGGCGCGCCGCGCGCCATGGCGCATGCGTGGCAGGCGGGAATCGGGCGCTGGCATCTCGACGAACTGATCCGCACCTGCGAAACATTCGAATGGCAGCGCAAAAAAGGCACTACGCTCGTCAATCACGAACCGGTGGGCGTCGTCGCGCTGATCACACCGTGGAACTGGCCGATCAATCAGATCGTCTGCAAGGCCGCGCCCGCCATCATGGCCGGCTGCACGATGGTGCTCAAGCCTAGCGAAGTCACACCGCTCAACGCGCTGCTGTTCGCTGAGATTCTGGACGCGGCCGGTGTGCCGCCGGGCGTCTTCAATCTCGTGAACGGCGATGGGCCGACGGCCGGCGCGGCGCTCGCGGCGCATCCCGATGTCGACATGGTGTCGTTCACCGGTTCGACACGCGCGGGCATCGAGATCGCGAAGCTCGCGGCGCCGACCGTCAAGCGCGTGCATCAGGAACTGGGTGGCAAGTCGGCCAACATCCTGCTGGACGACGTCGATTTTGAAGCGGCCGTGACGGCGGGCGTCAACGCGTGCTTCAACAACAGCGGCCAGTCGTGCAATGCGCCGACGCGCATGCTCGTGCCCGCGGCGCGCCATGACGAAGCGGTGGCGGTCGCGCGGCGAGCGGCGGAAGCACATCGCGTCGGCCCCGCCAATCACGAGCGCACGACCATGGGTCCGGTTGTCAGCAGCGTGCAGTTCGAGCGCGTGGAGCGGCTGATCGCGATCGGCATCGACGAGGGTGCGCAGGTGGTGACCGGTGGCCTCGGTCGTCCGCAAGGTCTGGAACGCGGCTATTACGTGCAACCTACGGTGTTCGCAAACGTGCGTCCTTCGATGACGATCGCTCGCGAAGAGATCTTCGGACCCGTGCTGGCGATCATGCCGTATCGCGACGAAGAAGACGCAATCGCGATTGCGAACGACAGTCCCTTCGGCCTCGCGGCCTATGTGCAATCCGCCGATCACGAACGCGCGCGGCGTGTGGCGTTCAGGTTGCGGGCGGGCAGCGTGTACCTGAACTACCCGTCATGGGACGCGGGCTCGCCTTTCGGCGGCTACAAGCAGTCAGGCAACGGACGTGAATACGCCGAGTGGGGGCTCGAAGCGTTTCTCGAAGTGAAAGGCATCGTGGGCTACGGAGACTGAGGCGACTCAGGGCAACTGCACTCAGTGCGACTGGGCGCTCCGCCGCTTGCCGGACTGGCGTGAGACCACAGCGTGACTATTTCAGCCCGGCACGGCATTCAGACTCGGCCACGCAGCATATCCGCGATGCGCTCCGCGATCATGATGGTGGGCACGTTCGTGTTGGCGCACGGTATCGACGGCATCAGCGACGCATCGCATACATAGAGTCCGCTGACACCGTACACGGCGCCACGCGCATCGCAGACAGCGAGCGGATCGTCCGCGACGCCCATCCGGCAGGTTCCCGACGGATGCCAGGTGCCGCCCACCGAGCGCGAGACGAACTTCGTCAAGGCACGATCGTCGGCAAGCAGGTCTTTCAGCGTCACGCCCTGAGTGACCACGCGCCGCACGAGCCACGCGCGAAACGGCCCCGCGACGTCCAGCAGCGCGCTCAGCACGCCGCGTTGCAACGCATTCCACGCACCCGGCACGGCCACACTCGCGACGCGCGGCGAATAACTCGAAGGCAGCAGCGTCGCGCAATGCTTCGCCATTATCGGATCGGCCAGCGTTTCGGCGCCGAAGCGCAACGCCCGTTTCAGGCGTTCGAGATCGCGCGCATCGGACAGCATGTTGAAATCGACAGCGGGCTCGCTTTGCGGACTCGCCGACGTCAGCGTCACACGGCCGCGCGAGTACGACTTGTTCACCCAGAAGAAGATCGTGCCGAGCCGGTAGCCGACCGAATGCCAGCCCGAACGAGACAGAATCGCACCGTGCATGTCGCCGGGCACTGTGTCGTGCATGCCTGACGAAAAGCGCACGATGGCCTGCTCGTGATGTTCGTCGGGAAACGCTGTGCGGGCACCTCGCGGCAAAACCGCGGAGACGGCGATCGACGGATGCTCCATCAGATTGCCGCCGACGCCGCCCCGGTCCACGCGCACGTCGATACCGAGCGCGACGAGCTCGGCGGCCGGTCCGATGCCGCTTCTCATCAGCAGCGCGGGACTGTGGATCGCGCCCGCGCAGACGATTACCTGCGCGGCTCGCAGTTCTTCTCCCCCACCTTCGCTGCTACTAACGATGCGCGCACCGACCGCGCGCGCGCCGTCGAACAGCACACGCTCGACGAGCATACCGGTGCGGATCTGGAGATTCGCGCGGGCGCGCACGGCGTCGTCGAGATAGCAGACCGACGTCGGGATGCGCTCACCGGCCTCGCTCACGGCGATCGATCCGATGAACGTGCCGTCCTCCCATGCGCCGTTCTGATCGTCGCGCCGCATGTGGCCGCGCGCGGCGAGCGTGTCGAGCACCGCGCGCACGAAGGGTGAGATGCGCGCCCAGTTCGTGCGCTGGATGCGAACGGGGCCGGTCTTGCCATGCAGTTCGCCGTCGAAGTCGCAATCGTCTTCGAGCTTGCGGAAGTACGGCAGGCAGGCGTTCCAGTTCCACCCGTGTGCGCCGAGTGCATGCCATTCGTCGTAGTCGGCGGGCGCGCCGCGATTCGCCATCAGCGCATTGATCGCCGAGCCGCCGCCGAGCAGGCAGGCCTGTTCATAGCGCCGTGCCGTCGCCGACGCGCTCATGCGCGCCTTCAGGCGCTTCCAGATGTTCGCCGTGTCGAGATAGGCGCGGCCGGGATACCGGCTGCGCACGGCAGCGGGCATGTCCGTCTGCGAGATATTGCGGCCCGCCTCGACGAGGTAGACGGTCTTGCCGGCCTCTTCGGATAGACGCGCGGCGAGCACGCAGCCGGCCGACCCGCCGCCGAGAATCAGATAGTCGATCACGTTCGATGATGATGCGGACGTAGAAACGTGCGGAGCGGGCGAGCAAAACGTGCGCGCGGGCCCGCGCGTCGCGAGCGGCCTGCGCTTTACTGCATGAACTTGAGCCAGCGCGCCTTTGCCTGAATGCCGGCGTCCGAGGCCCACCACTCCTCCGACATGAGCGCCTGCTTCGCCGCATTGTCCGGCGAACTCGGCAATTCGCCCGCGCGTTTCGCGTCGATCTTGCCGGTTTTAAAGGCTGCCGGATTGCCCGGGCCATAGTCGATGTACAACGGCAGGTTCGCCTGCAATTCGGGCGAGACAGCGGCGTTGACGAATTTGATCGCGTCGGCCAGGTTCGGCGCGTTCTTCAGCACGCACAACTGCGTGTTCTGAAGAATGCCATCGTTGAACGTGAAGTCGATATCGGGGTTGTCTTTACGCACGGCGCTCGCGCGGCCGTTCCAGATCATCGTCATGTCGACTTCGCCGTCGTGCAGCAATTGCGCCGACTGTCCCCCCGACGTCCACCAGACGGTCACGTCCGGCTTGATCTGTTGAAGCTTCCTGAACGCACGATCGACGTCGAGCGGATAAAGCCTGTCGCGCGGCACGCCGTCTGCGAGAAGCGCGGCTTCGAGTACGGTCTGCGGATCGTTGCGCAACGCGCGCGTGCCGGGGAATCCCTTCACGTTCCAGAAATCGGCCCAGCTCTGCGGCACTTTCTTCAACGTCTTCTTGTTGTAGCCGATGACCGTCGAATAGAACTCATAGGCGACCGAATACGGCGTGCGGTATTTCTCGGGCATCGCGGCCCCATTCGGGATCTTCGAGAAATCCAGCTTCTCCAGCAGACCTTCGTGGCCGCCGCGCAGACAGTTGGACGTCGGCGTATCCACCACGTCCCAGATCGGCTTGCCGGTTGCGGCCTGCGCCTTGATCTGCGGCCACGCGTCCGGGATGCTGTCCTGGTTCACGGTAATGTTCAGCAGTTTCGCCGCGGGGTCGAGAATCGCCTTGGTCTGCGCTTCCTGATACGTGCCGCCTTGAGAAACAAAGGTAATCTTCCCCGCCGCAAAGACAGGCGTGAGACACGCAGGCACCAGACCCGCGACACCAAGAATCAGAACCGCGGCAAGCGGGCGCAACGTTGGCTTCTTGATCACGACTTTGTCCTCGAAAGGGTTAAGCGCAAGAGATCGTGGATGTAATGCGCATTGAGCCAAATATAGTGAGTCTATTTAGTGGCGACAACGCCGCAATTGTTGTGGTGCCCATGACATCACGTTATGGCAAACGCGTCGGGGCGCGCACGGCCAGGACACACGGAACATCGTCGTCGATAGCGCATCCGGACTGCCCGCCACCACGACTTGAACCACTGTGCGTTGGTCAAAAAGCAGAAAACGCTCGCGATGCGGATGATCAAAAAGATTTCCTTTTTTTGGCGCGGCGCAAGCGCTCCGATAAGAATAAATTCCGCCTCGGGATAACCCTGACACTGAGGGCCTTCTTGCGAGGTCCCACGTGCATCCCTACGAATACCCTTTTCTCTTCCTCGCCAGCCTGTGCGGCGGCGTGATCAACGCGATCGCGGGCGGCGGCAGTTTCGTCACGCTGCCGGCACTGCTGTTCTTTAACGTACCGCCAACGGTTGCGAACGCGACCAGCGCCGTGGCCGCGTGGCCCGGCCTGATAACGGCCGCATACGGCTACCGGCATCGTCTCTTCGGCGACTCCCGCCGGCTACTGCGCTATGCGGCAGCCAGCCTCGCCGGTGGCGTGACGGGCGGCGCCCTCCTTCTCATGACACCGGCCGCGACGTTCACGCGTGCCATTCCCCTCCTGATGTTGCTGGCTACGCTGATGTTCCTGCTGGCGCCACGCGTGGTGGCCGCGGCCCGCCGGTCCACCGATGCGGCAGCGCCCTCCGGCGGACAAGCCACACGGCTTCATACGACGATCCAGTTCTTCGCGAGCCTGATGGTCGGCTACTTCAATGCGGGCAGTGGGATCATCGTCATGGCCGGCCTGAGCATGTCGGGCATGCGCGAGACGCAACTGCTGAACGGCTTCAAGAACCTGCTCGGCGCGGTGGCGGCAGGTGCGTCGATCGCCGCGCTTGCGGTGGGCGGACAGGTGGCGTGGGCTTCGGCCGCGCTGATGATGGCCGGTTCGCTGATCGGCGGCCTGTGGGGCGCGCGTGTTGCCCAGCGCATCGACGCCAACCTGCTGCGTGTGTTGATCCTCGTCTTCAGTTTTGTGATGACAGGATATTTTTTCTGGAAGTTCTGGCTGTGATAATCCGTGTGGTCTTTTCAATTGATTCTTGACGGAGTTGGATTATGAAATGTGTTGTCGCGTTGACCTTGCTGCTTGCGCAGTCTTTTGCATTTGCGCAGACGCCGGCGCCGTCTACGCTCTCACGTGTCACGCAGAGCGGCATTCTGCGGGTGTGCACGCCGGGCGATTACAAGCCGTTCAGCTTCCAGCGAGCACCGGGCGAATTCGAAGGACTCGACGTCGATCTGATGGGATCGCTGGCTACGGCCCTCAACGCGAAACCGCAATTCGTCAAGACCACCTGGGCGAACCTGCTGCCGGATTTCGTCGCCGGTAAATGCGATATCGCGGCTGGCGGCATTTCGGTTTCGCTCGAGCGGCAGAAACAGGCGTACTTCAGCACGCCGTATATGGTCAATGGCAAAACGCCGCTTACACGCTGCGAAAACGTCGCCAGATATCAGTCGATTGAGGCGATCGACCAACCGTCCGTTCGCGTGATCGCGAATCCGGGCGGCAGCAACGAGAAGTTCGCCAGGGCCAAACTGAGCCATGCCCAGTTGACTATGCACTCGGACAACCTCACGATCTTCGACGAGCTCGTCAAGGGACATGCCGATGTTTTCGTCACCGAAGCGGCGGAGGCGATCGTGCAGAGCAAGGCGCATCCCGAGTTGTGTGCCGTCAATCCGGACAAGCCGCTGCAATATGCCGAGATGGGCTACCTGCTGCCGAACGGCGACGATGTGTTCAAACACTTTGTCGACCAGTGGCTGCATCTGAGCCAGGCGAATGGCGAGTATGCGCAAATGAGCGCGAAGTGGCTCGGCAAATAATCGCCGCGCTTTGCATGGATAGCGCCGTGGAAGGACCCGCCTAGAAGCCCGCGTCGATCACGATCTTCGTTCCGTCGCTGAACCGGTTGAGGCGGAACGCGTGCGGGTCGACAAGCGGCTTGTCGTTCGTCACCAGATCCGCCATCAGCTTTCCAGCCGCCGGGCCGATACCGAATCCATGCCCCGAAAAGCCGGTGCCGATAAAAAGGCCCGGCACCGTATCGACACCGGAGATCACGGGAATCGCGTCCGGCGTCACATCCATGTATCCCGCCCAGCGCTGCGCGATTCGCGCGTGCGCCAGATGCGGGAAGACCTTGATGAATTCGCGCAAGCCGGCGTCGGTGTACTTGACGATCGGTTCGGGATCGAGCGTGCGGACCGCTTCGAACGCGGTGGGACGGTCGAGCGCCCAATGACGGGGACGGCGCAATTCGTCGAAGAAGCGAGCGCCGATGCCGATGCGCAACGAGCCCAACTGGCTCTTCAACGCTTCGACATATTTGAAGAACAGGCGAAATGAATCGGGCGTGAGATCGCTATAGGTGCGAAAGCCAAATGCGATCGTATAGCCGCCGTCGGCGCGCTTGCGAAACGCGAATTTCTTGTTGCTCGCGCTACAGGTCGGGCCGCCGTCGAGCGGCCCGGTGCGAAGCACCGAGGCTTTTACCAGCAGTTGCGGGACATCGACGGCCAGGTTGCCGCAAAACAACCGCGACCACGCACCACCCGCGACGACGACGCTGTTGCAGCGAATCGTGCCGTGCTCGGTGACGACGGCACTGACACGCCCTGCACTCGTTTCGATGCCACGGGCGGCACATGGCGTCAGAATCTTGACGCCGCGTTTGCGCAACGCATTCGCGATCGCCGGTGCGGCTTTTTGTGGTTCGGCGCGGCCGTCGCCGGGTGTGTAAAGTCCGCCTTTGAAGGCTTTCGTCGCGCCGGGCAACAGTCCGGCAACGGCACTGCCGTCTACCACGCGTGTGTCGAACGTGTCGCCCGCTACGTGGCGCGCCTTGTCGAGCCATATGTGATGACTGTCCATCACGCTGTCTTCGTCGGTCATGTAGAGGATGCCGCATTGATTGAAGCCCGTGTCGATGCCGAGCGTCGCATCCATTTTCCGCCACAGCTTCAGGCTTTCGATACTCAAGGCGAACTCGCGCATGTCGCGATGCGTGACGCGCACCCAGCCCCAATTGCGACTCGATTGCTCGCCGGCAATATGGCCTTTCTCACATAGCGCGACCTGCAATCCTTTCTCGCTCAGATAAAGGGCCGTGCTCACGCCGATAATGCCGCCGCCGATGACGACGACATCGACTTGCGCAGGCAAGGTGGTGTCGTCAGCGACCGTTTCTACTTTGGGTCCCATTGTGGCTGGTGTCCTGCCTGTGAAGACTAGTTATGTTGATCGGCGATGCCGGCCCGGACGGAGACCGTCGAACTGGCCGAAGCCTGCGCCTTGCGTTGCCGGCGTGACAATCCCCTACTGGAATTGCCGCGCGCCGGATTCGCATGACGGTTGGTCCAGCGATCGATGTGATTGATCGCATGCGTGAGCGGCACGGTCACGAGCAGATACACCGCCCCCGCGGCCACTAGCGGCGACAGGTTCGCGGTATTCACCGACGTGTTCTGGCCGATCGTAAACAGATCGCGTTGCGAAGTCAGCAGGCCGAGAAAATAGACCAGACTCGAATCCTTGACGATCGAAATGAACTGGTTCGCCAGCGCCGGCAAGATGCGCCGCACGCCTTGCGGCACGATCACGTGGCGCATGCTGCTCCAGTACGTCATGCCGAGCGCCTGACACGCAGAGAGTTGTCCGCGTCCCACGCTTTGAATGCCGGAGCGGAAAATCTCCGCGATATACGCGGACGAGATCAGCCCAAGTGCGACGATCGCAAGCGGATATGGATTGGGTCCGAAGATCGCGAGCCCCACTGGCGCGAGTCCCTGGCCGACCAGCAGAATCACGAGCGCGGCAGGCAGGCCGCGAAACACGTCGATGAACACCTGTGCGGGCAGCATCAGCCAGCGCATGTGCGACACCGTCATCAACGCGAGCATCATGCCCGCGACGATTCCCAGCACGGTTGAAAACACCGATAGCACCAGCGTGTTGACGAGGCCCGTGCACAGCAACGACGGTATCGACGAGATCAGCAGCGGCCAGTCGAGAAAGTTCTGCAAGAAAGCATTCATGGTGCGCTCCCTGTTGAGCCTCGGCGGCGGGTTCAGCGGTAGGTTCAGCCGCCGGTCCGCAGCCGGCCGGACGCAATCAGTTACCGGTCTTCATCGCGTAAGGCGGCAGACTCTCGGGCTTCGAATAACCCGGGTGGAACTGCAGGTACAGCTTCAGCCAGGTTCCGTCCGCGACCAGTTCGCCGATGGTTTTGTTCAGCGCCGCCTCAAGCCTGGCGTTGCCCTTGTGCACTGGAAAACCGGCGGGCAGATTGACGGCGGAGATGTCGAGCTTGTCCGCGATATTCATCTGTGGATACTTTCCTTGCAAGCCCTCTGCGAGCGTTTTATCCACGAAATAGCCATCGATATATTTCGAGCGCATCGCAAGGAATCCCGCATTCAGGTTCGGAAAGCGCACGATCTGCGCGCCCGGCAGGTAGCTGTCCGAATACGTGTCCTCGATGGTGCCCTGCACGACGCCGATCCGCTTGCCCTTCACCGATGACGGATCGCTTGTGATCGTGCTGTCGGGCAAGGTTGCTACGCTCAGAAGGCCCGTCAGATAGCCCTCAGAGAAATCGACCATCTTCAGGCGTTCCTTTGTGATCGAAATCGACCCGGCGGCCAGATCGATCTGCTGGTTCGCTACGCTCGGCAGCAGTCCGCTGAAGTCCTGCGCGCGGAACTCGGCGCTCAGGCCGAGCTTCGCCGCTATGGCGCGCAGCAATTCGACGTCGAAGCCCGTCATCTTGCCGTTGTCGATATACGAATACGGCTTGTTGTTCGCATCGACACCGGCGACCAGCTTGCCGGGCGTCAGCGTGCCGTTGTCGTCGGCACGGGCGTTGCCTTGCAACGCGAACGATAAAGGCACGACAACCGCAATGAGGCTGAGAAGATGGCGAAAACGCATGATGTTTGCTCCGTCGAAAGAACCTGCGGTGGGACGTCAGTCACGAAAGCGCGGCGCGCGCGCGGCCGCTCCAGAAATCGTCGAACGCATAGAGCGCCGTGCCGACCGGCACGCTCAGGCGGCTCGCCATGCCGGCCGGGCTGACCGGAAAGGCGCCCTCGCCGAATGCGCCCGCCTGCGCGTCGAGCCCGAGCATGGACCTTGCGACTCGCGAGCCCAGATAGCTCATCAGCGCGACACCGTTGCCGTTGCAGCCGAGCGCATAGTGAATGCCGTCCTGCTCGCCGATATGGGCGAGCTTGTCGCCCGTCATTGCGACGTAGCCCTTCCACGCGTGCGTGATGCGCACGTCGCGCAGTGCGGGCCACAACTCGATCATTTTCGCGTGCAGCATCCTCGCCGCTTCACGTTCGCTCACCTCGCGAATGGCGGGGCGCGAGCCGAACAGCATGCGTGTGCCGTCGGGTGACGGTCTCGTGTAGAACAGATTGCGTTTCGAATCGCTGATCATGCGCCGCCCCGGATTCAGCACGGCCATCAGTCCGGGCGGCAACGGCTCCGTCGTGATCTGGTAACTCGCAACCGGCAGCACGCGCCGCGCGAAGAACGGCAGCAGCCGTCCGGTGTAGCCGTTGGTCGCGACCAGCACATGCTTCGTGTCGATTTTGCCGCGCGTTGCATGAACCCGAAAACCCGCGCCATGGCGTTCGATTCGTTCCACGCCCGCATGCGAATGCAACGTCGCGCCGCAACGCCGCGCGAGATCGCGCAGCGCGCGATGATATTTGGCCGTATGCAAACCGCCGTATTCATCGACGAGAATCCCGCCGTAGTAGTAGTCGGAGCCGATCACCGTATGCTGCTCCGCGCGCGGCACGACGTGCACCGTCACGCCGGTCTTCTCGCGCAGGAGGTCGCCCTGACGCCGCAGACGATCGAAGTGGTGCGGCGTGAAGGCGCCGAAGAAACGGCCCGTGATCTGCAGATCGGCGTCGAGCGACTCCTCGGCGACCAGGCGCTTCAGGTAGTCGAAGCTCGCCATCGACTCGCGCATCAGCCGTGCCAGCCGCTCTGCCGATACGCCACGAATCGCATTGGTCAGCGCGAGCTTCTGTCCGCTCGACACCATGCCGCCGCTGCGCGTGCTGCCGCCCGCCCCGATCTCCGCCGCGTCGAGCACGGCGACGCTCGCGCCGAGGCGCGCCGCAACCGCTGCCGCCGACAAGCCGCAGTAGCCGCTGCCGACAATCACCAGGTCGACGCCGGACGGCAACGCGTCACGAGCCGTCTCGGGCGGCGCGGTGTCCCACCAGTACGGGGTCACGCGGAAGTCGTCGTGAAACAGCAGGGCATCGGAGCGCATCGTCTATGGCCGGTGAGAAGATGCGAACCAGTCTAGGTTTTCGTCGACCATCCGGTCAAATACGACCAAAAACGTCTGCCATTCAAATTTGATATGGCAAGCTGGGAGCCGGATTAACGAAGGCAGACGGGGCAAAAGGATGAATCAACGGCAAATCGAAGCGTTCAGGCTGGTCATGTTGCGCGGTTCGATGACCGCCGCCGCCGAAGAGCTTGGCACGTCGCAGCCGAGCATCAGCCGGTTGATTGCGGAACTGGAGGCGTCGACGGGACTGGCGCTGTTCACGCGCAACGGCGGACGGATTCAGGCTACAGACGCGGGGAGCGCGTTTTACCGCGAAGTGGACCGGAGTTTTGTGGGCCTCGAGAAACTGGCGCATTCCGCGCGCGAAATCCGTCAGTTCGGCAGTGGCCGTCTACGGCTCGTCGCGGCGCCGGTGCTGGCGTTGTCGTTTATCCCGATGGTGATCGAGCGTTTTCTCGCCGTCTATCCCCGCATCGCGATATCACTGGAAATGCGCAGCGAAGGCACGATCCAGCGTTGGGCCTCGGCGGCCTATTGCGATATCGGCTTTGCTACGACTACGCCCGATGCGTTTGGCGTGACGAGCGCCGAGCTATACCGGCTACCCGGCGTATGTGCGCTGCCGGCCGGGCATCCGCTGACTGCGCGCAAACGTATCCATGCACGCGATCTGCGTAACGAAAGGCTGATTCTGCCTTCGTATGCGGACGACACGCGTTCGTCGCTGGATCGCGTGTTGCGTCAGGCGGAAGTCAATCAGGTGCCGACTATCGAAACGCCATACGGTGCGACGATTTGCGCGATGGTGTCGCGCGGGTTGGGAATCGGCATCGTGAATCCGCTTGCGACTTTCGATACCAATCCCGCGAAGATCCAGTTCCGGCCGTTTTCGCCGGACGTCATGTTTCGGGGATTCACGGTATGTCCGCAGCTTCAATCCACCAATCCGATCGTCAACAGCTTTCTCAGGATGGCCGACGACACAATGGCGCTTGAAGCAAAGCACGCCGCCAAACCCGCGTGACACTAGCTCATCCAGTACTTGTCCGGGATCCTGCGATCCCCTTCTGACAGGTAGGGATTGTCGAGCACGAACACCTTGCGGCTCGCGAGATCGGAACGGGCCAGCGCGTCCTGAATGTAGGGGTGCGAGTTGAACAACCGCATATACGATCCGTCGAGATATGCCTTCACCAGCCCCGCATTAATCGTCTCGGCCAGGCTTACGTTGCGCGCGGAGACGTAGAAAATGAAGTCCGACCGGTATTTCAGAAGCAGGCGCTTCTCAACGGCCAGATTCCGCTCCCTGTGCCGCGGCTCGTCCAGTTCCGCGAAAGCTTCGACGACACCGCGCGGAAAATAGTCGAGCCGACCGCCCTGAATCATGTCGAACACCGTCTCATAGGGAACGGTCGCTATGTTCAGACCGGCTGCTCTCATGATTTCCGTATCGATCCAGCCAAGCCCCTGACCACCTGTCAACGCCTTCAGATCGGACAGGCTTTCCACCTTGTCGAAATCGCCCTGACGATCTTTTCGTATGATAAAAACCCGGTGACCGATCAGTCCGCGATTGATCGGAATCCTTACCACGTTCAACCCTCGTTCCGCCTCTGCACCCATGCTCGTCCAGAGCAGATTGATGGCATTGCTGCGGCCAGTCAGTTCGGCGAGTTCGGCCAGCGCCCGCCCCCGCTCCATCAGGACGTCGGTTTCCCGCGCCACGTAGTTGGCGCCCGCGGCTTTCATGGCGAGGTCGAGCACCGCGAGGGGGAAAACGGCACGCGCCCGGTCTTCCGGGCGGTAATGGGGGTAAACGATATCGAACTGGTTTGCCGGCGCGGCATGCGCGCGAAGCGTCACGCCTGCCGCACTCAGTGCAGCCAATACAAAACGTCTGCGATGCATGGATGTGTTCGACACCTGAGCGATTCGCCAGCATTGGCGCGGGTCGCCCAGAATCACGCCCGGCCAAAAATCCATCGTGCCACGATTCGCGCAAGCGTACAAACGCATTTCACTTCCAAAGCACTACACACGTTGCGTCGCGTTCAGGCGAGTCGTTGCCGGATATCCGGACCTCGTGCATGGCGACCTAACCACGCCCTCGACCCGGATCGGCACGCGCTCGTCAAACCCGTAACGTCGCGTGGACCGCCGTCCCGTAACACAACACCTCTGTGATGCCTCTCGCTATCTCGGTTGCGTCATACCGCATGCCGACGATGCCGTTCGCGCCCAGTTCCGCCGCCTGCGCGATCATGCGTTCGTATGCGTCCTGTCGCGCTCGCTCACACAGCGACGTGTAAAGCGTGATGTTGCCTCCGAAAATCGTCTGCAGCGATGCGCCAAGCGCGCCGACGATCGATCGGGATCGAACGATGATCCCGCGAGAGATGCCGAGTGAGCGCTCGATTTTGTGTCCCGGAAGTTCAAAGGCTGTCGTCACCATATGCCGTTCTATCATCGTCTTCTCCGTGCTCGATTGATCGCCTGTGTTTCATTGGGCTTGTTTCAAGGCTTTGACTGTAGCTCGTAGCCAAGCACCTGGTTGACATATCGGGATCGCCGACCCGTGAAATCAAACCGGTCTTCCACTTCGATCGGCCAACCCAAGGCATTGATAATCTCACGCCTTTCCCGATTCATAACCGAGCAGCAAGTTTGCCAGCGGCGAAGAGCGCAATTGTTGCCTGAACGCCAAAGCAAATCTTCTCGTCGAACAACTAACGGGCGTCCGTTATCGCTGTTCGATGCTCAACCGGGCAAAGCGAACATCTCATGAACGCCGCGCCCTGCCCGGCTGCGATCATCAGGCAGCGAGTTGCGGCGCAGCGGGGAAGTCCACCGGTACGCGCGTCGTTCCGTGCAGATAGTTGGTGACGGTCTTGTCGCCGATCACGACGATCGTGTCGACCAGATTGGCCTTGGTCCAGCCCACGGCGAAGAACGCCTCGACGAGCGCCTGATCGGCGTGCCCGCGGTTGACGGCGATGTTCTTCACCAGGCGTGCGAGCGCGTCGAACCTCGCGTCGAAACTTGCCTTGCCGCTGCGGATTTCGAGGATCTGTTCGTCGGTGAAGCCGCTCATCCTGCCGATCATGGTGTGCGCGGCCAGACAGTATTCACAGCCGTTGACCTGGCTCACGACGAGGTTCACGATTTCGCGCGCCTTGCCGTTGATGCTGCTCTTCGCGTTCTGGAACGCAAGGTAGTTGCCGAGCGCATGCTCCGAATGGGCGAGCGTCGCATACAGGTTCGGCACCGTGCCGAGGCTGCTCTTGAGCTTGTCGAAGATGGCCTGGTTAGCCGGAGAAACCTCGTCGCGCGTCGGGACGTTGATGGTGGTCATGGTGATGCTCCTTGGCAAAAAGACGAATAAAGCCGGGTGGAAAAACGCGTGCGTTATTGCGCCGTGTAGGCGCCGTCGACTGCAATGCTCTGTCCGGTGAGGTAGCGTGCCTTGTCGCTCGCAAGGAACACGATGGTCTGGGCGATCTCGTCTGGCGTCGCGGCGCGTCGCGCCGGGATCGTCGCGAGGAAACTGGCCTTGCCTTCTTCGCTGCCGCCGGCAAAGCGGTCGAGCATTTCGGTCGCGACAGGTCCCGGCGCCACGGCGTTGACACGCACACCTGCGGCAGCGCCTTCGAGCGCCGCGCTCTTCGTGAGGCCTTCGACCGCATGCTTGCTGGCCGCGTAGACCGACGCGCCCGCGATGCCGACCTGGCCCGCGATCGACGAGAGGTTGATGATCGAGCCCGCGCCCCGCGCCAGCATCACGCGCATTTCGTGTTTGAGCGACAGCAGCGTGCCGAGCACGTTGGCCGAGAACGTGTCTTCGTAATTGGTCGTCGTCTGCTCGACGATCGGCGCCAGTTGACCTTCCGTACCGGCGTTGTTGACCGCCACGTCGAGGCGCCCGAAACGCTCGACAGTCTGCTCGACGACGCTGCGCACTTCAGCTTCGAAACGCACATCGGCGCGCAGGAACTCGGCTTCGGCGCCGAGCGCGCGCAGTTCGGCGGCAAGCGCCTGGCCTGCCTCTTCGCGACGGCCGCTGACGACCACGCGGTTTCCTTCGCGAGCGAAAGCAAGAGCGGTAGCGCGGCCGATGCCGGTCAGCGCGCCAGTGATAAGGACGACGGGTGCGTTCATCTCAGTACTCCGTGGGTTGGGTTGAATCGAATCGCGTTTGCGATGGGTGAACTTTGACTGATTCCCGATCGGCGATATAGATGGTGTATGCTCATATGACTGATTCCCATCAGGAATATATTGAGCAAATAATGGACAAGCTGCAGGCAATGAAGACGTTCGTGCGCGTGGTGGAGGCCGGCAGTTTTTCGGCGGTCGCGCACGAGGCCGACACGACGCAAAGCGCGGTGAGCAAACAGATCGCGGCGCTCGAACGCGAACTGGGCGCACGGCTACTGACGCGAACCACGCGTTCGCTTGCCCTGACGGAGGACGGTGAACACTATTTCGAACAGGCGCGGCGCCTGGTCGCCGAGATCGCGGAGGCCGAAGGCGCGCTGCGGCGCGGCGAGCAACAACTGACAGGCTGGCTGCGGATTGCGGCTTCAGTCGGCTTCGGGCGCCTCAAGCTCATGCCATGGGTTCAGTCGTTTCTGGCAACGCATCGCGGCGTGAAGATCGACCTGCGCCTGAGCGACGGCTTTATCGACCTCGTGGAACAGGGCATCGACGTCGCGGTGCGGCTCGGCGATCTGCCGGACAGCAGCTTGATCGCGCGTCGGGTAGGAACGGCGCAACGGATGCTGATGGCGCATCGCAGCTACGTGCGCTCACTGCCCAAGGGAACGAAAGCGCCGCGAGTTCCCGACGACCTGGCCGAGCACAACTGCATCGTCTACACCGAACTGGCGATGCGCAACGCGTGGCGCTTCACGGCAGGACCCGGCGCGGCGGAGCCGGTGGGAACCACGCGCATCGTGCGGGTCGAGGGTAATCTGCAGACCAATAGCAGCGAGGTCATGCGGGCGTCGGTGCTCGCGGGCATGGGTATCGGCTATTCGCCGACGTGGCTGTTCGATGACGAATTGGCCCGTGGCGAAGTGCTGCGAATGTTGCCGGACTGGGAAACGATCCCCATCCCGATCCATCTGGTGAGCCCGGTGGAGCGCCGGCATTCGGCCAAGGTCAAAGCGTTCGCCGATCATGTCGGCAAGGCGATGGCTCAGAGCTGAAAGGCGGCGCCACGCACTGGTAGACAACGCATAGTGGAATCAAAGCGCCCAAGCCCGCGACCGTGAGCCGCTGGCTTGGGCAACCGGTGGCGCGCGCCCCGCCGCGCGTGATGAAGGCCAAGGCGAGGCTTGCGCCCGCGTCAGGTGCCGGCGTTGACGAGCACCTTCGGCACGGCGTGTTGCTGCAAACCCCACTTCGCCAGGATCTTCTGGTAAGTACCGTCGGCGATCAGCTGGTTGAACGCGGTGGTCAACGCGGTGTTGAGCGCCGCGTTGTCCTTCGACATGCCGAGTGCGGTGTACTGCGACAGGAACGGCTGGCCGATCGGCGCGTACGCGTTCTGCTCAATCGAGTTCTGGTACGGCAAGGTTTCACCGCCCTGCACCGCCGCATCGATCCGGTTCTGGCGCAACTGCATGCGCGCATCCGACGAACCATCCGTACCGATCACCTTGATGGGCGGCTTGCCTGCCTTCACGCAATGCTCATCGCTCCACTTCGTGGTGTCGTTGACAAACGATGTGCGGCGGCTCGTGCCGACGGTCTTTCCACACAGCGCATCCATCGTCGCGAACTCTCCCGCACGCGCCTTTACCGTATAGAACTGCGGGCCGGTCGTGATGTAGTCGAGGAAGTTCACCGCCCCGCGGCGCTCGGGCAGATCGGTCATGCCCGACAGGATCACGTCGACGCGCTTCGTGGTCAGCGCGCTCATCATCTGGTCGAAGCTGGTCTCCTGCCATTCGAGCTTGACGCCGAGCTTCGCGGCGAGCGCTTCGCCGAGATCGACGTCGAAACCCATCAGCTTGTCGGTGGCCGGATCCTTGTATTCGAACGGCGGATAGTTCGGCACGATCGCCGCGACGAGCGTGCTCTTGCCAATGCTGGGGATGGACGGCGCGGCGGTTTGCGCATGAGAAAGCGGGGCATGCAGCGCAAGCACGCCAACTGCCAGGGTGAACCATTCACGCAAACGAAGGGACGCGTTCATAGAAACTCGCTTGTTCGAAGAATTTAAAAAGCGGGCCCCGGCCGGGACCCACGGCTGTTGTCAGGAGAGCACCGCCGAGATGAAATCCTGCGTACGTCTATGCTTCGGCTGCCCGAGCACCTGATCGGGCGTGCCGGTTTCCACCACCTGCCCCTGATCCATGAAGACCACCCGGTTGGCCACCTCGCGTGCGAAGCCGAGTTCATGCGTCACCACGATCATCGTCATGCCGCTTTGCGCCAGGTCCCGCATCACCGCCAGCACCTCGCCCACGAGTTCGGGATCTAGCGCCGAGGTCGGCTCGTCGAACAACATCAGTTGCGGATGCATCGCCAGCGCGCGTGCAATCGCCACCCGTTGCTGCTGTCCACCCGACAGCTCCACCGGGAACGCATCGCACTTGTGAGCGAGGCCGACCCGCTTCAGCAACGAACGCGCCTCTTCTTCCGCCTCCGCGCGCCGCCGCTTGAGGACCTGCACCGGACCTTCGATCACGTTCTCCAGCGCCGTCTTGTGCGGAAACAGGTTGAATTTCTGGAACACCATGCTCGTCGCCAGACGCTGGCGCGCCACCTGCCGCTCCGAGAGCTCGTGCAGGCGGTTGCCCACCCGCCGGTAGCCCGCCAGTTCGCCGTTCACCCACAGCGCGCCGTGGTTGATCTTCTCCAGCTGGTTGATGCACCGCAGGAACGTGCTCTTGCCCGAGCCCGACGGCCCGATTACGCACAGCACCTCGCCTTTGGCCACATCCAGCGTGATGCCCTGCAGCGCCTTGAACTCGCCATATGACTTGCGCACGTCGACCGCGCGAACGATTGAATTCATTTCGGCTCCTTGTCCTGTCGTCGCCGGGGCTTTCATTGCCGGCCCGATGCACGTCCCGCGCCGCGGGCGTAATGCCGCTCCACTCGCGACTGCACGAACGAGAGCACCGTCACCACCACCAGATACCAGACGGCGGCCACCATCAGCAGTTCGATCACTCGTGAGTTCGCGTAGTAGATGTTCTCGGCGTTGTGCAGCATCTCCGCATACTGGATCACGCTCGCGAGCGACGTGAGCTTCACCATGCCCACCAGCTCGTTGCCGATCGGCGGCACGATCACCCGCATCGCCTGCGGCAAAATCACCCGGCGCAGCGCCTGCAAACGCGGCATGCCGATCGACTTGGCCGCTTCATACTGGCCCGTGTCCACGGAGAGCAGCCCCGCGCGCACCACCTCCGACGTGTACGCCCCCTGGTTGATCCCCAGCCCCAGCAGCGCGGCGAGGAACGGCGTCATCACGTCCACCGTGCGGAATTCGAACAGCCCCGGGATGCCCATCGACGGAAACACCAGCGCCAGGTTGAACCACAGCAGCAGTTGCAGGATCACCGGCGTACCGCGAAACAGCCACACATAGCCTTGCGCGACCGCCTGCAACACCGGGTTGGGCGACAGCCGCATGATCGCGGTGATCACGCCGAGCACCACGCCCAGCGCCATTGCCAGCACCGTCATCACGATCGTGTTGGCAAGGCCGGTCAGGATCGAGCGCGCCGTCAGGAAGCGCGCGACGTAACGCCATTCGATCTGCCCGTGCGCGAACGCCAGCACCACGTACCCAATCAGCGCGATGATCGCCGCCGAGGCGACATAACGGCCCCAGTAGCGACGCCGCACATGCTCCAGATGCGAAATATCGGTGACGTCCTCATTCATCTCGGCTACCTGCTTTTGAGCCTCGGCGGGCAGTGCCGCCCGATCGTTTGACATGCTTACCATGATGGCCCCCTGTAGTCGGCCGCCCACGCGGTCTGCCGGTCGATCGCCGCGCGCAACCGGGCGATCTGCTCTTCCACGCGAGCCGGCGCCGTGCCGCCGTAGCCGCTGCGCGCGGCCACCGCCGCGTCGAGCGTCACGTGTTCCAGCACCGACGCCTCCAGCCGCGCATCGACCTGCGCCAACGTCGCCACCGACACCTCGCCCAGCTCGATGCCCTGCTCTTCGCACGCCCTCACCAGCGCGCCCGTGATTTCGTGCGCCTCGCTGAACGGAATGCCGCGCAGCGCGAGCCAGTCGGCGACCTCCGTGGCGAGCGTGAAGCCCAGCGGCGCCTGGCGGCGCATCTCGCCCACGTTCACCTGCATTGTCCGGATCATGCCAGCCATTGCGGGCAATACCAACTCCAGCGTGTCGATGCTGTCGAACGCGGCGATCTTGTCTTCCGCCAGATCGCGGTTGTACGCGAGCGGCAGCGACTTCAGCGTCGCCAGCAAGCCGCCCAGATTGCCGATCAGCCGCCCTGCCTTGCCGCGCGTGAGCTCGGCGATATCCGAGTTCTTCTTCTGCGGCATGATCGAGCTGCCTGTCGCGTAGCCGTCGTCCAGCACGACCCAGCCGAACTGGCGCGTCGTCCACAGGATCACTTCCTCCGACAGTCGCGACAGGTTCACCGACAGCATGCTCGCAATGAACACGAATTCCGCCACGTGATCGCGCGAGGCGACCGCGTCGATCGAGTTCTCGCACGGCGCGTCATAGCCCAGCTCCACAGCGGACAGTTCCGGGCGCACGCAGATCGCCGAACCCGCCAGCGCTGCCGCGCCCAGCGGCGAGCGCGCGCTGCGCCGGTCCCAGTCCACCAGACGATCGACGTCGCGGTAAATCGACTGCGCGTGAGCCAGCAAGTGATGCGCGAACACGACCGGCTGCGCCGGCTGCAGATGGGTAAAGCCGGCCGTCACGCTGCGGGTGTGTGCATCGGCCTGTTCGATCAGTGCGTTCTGCAAATCGATCACCGCGTGCGCCAGCGTGCGTGCCTTGTCGCGCAGGAACAGGCGCAAGTCGTTGGCCGCCTGGTCGTTGCGCGAGCGGCCCGCGCGCAGCTTGCCGCCGGTGGCGCCCAAACGCTGCGTCAATTCGCGTTCGAGGAACGTGTGCACGTCCTCGTCGTCCTGCGACGGTCCGATCTCGCCGGCAAGGTACTGTGCTTGCAGCCTGTCCATTTCGCCCAGCAGTTGCTGCAGTTCTTCCTCGGTGAGAATCTGCGCGCGGCGCAGCTCCTGCGCATGCGCGCGGGAACCGGCCAGATCGTACGGCGCGAGCCGGAAGAAGCTCGGGTCCGAACGCGACAGCGCCTTGAGCGCCGCCGACGGTCCCGACTTGAAACGCCCGCCCCACAAACGCTCGATCGGTTCAGAAATATTCATCGCTGTCAGTCCTCGGTTAAGTTGACTCCACTGTACGTATCCAGTTTTTCTTCTTGTAGCGAGAATTAAATTCCGTTCAAATGAAATTTTTCTCAGCATCTCTTCCCGCCTCATGCGAAACCGTCTGCCACCGCTCAATCCACTCCGTGCGTTCGAGGCTGCCGCGCGGCGCGCGAGCGTGGCCGGCGCCGCGCAGGAACTGCATGTGACCGCCAGTGCGGTCAGCCATCAGATCCGCATTCTCGAAGAGTCGCTCGGCGTGACGCTGTTCGTCAGATCAAAGGCGCGCGTGAAACTCACGCGCGAAGGCGAGGCTTTGCTGCAGCCCGTCAAAAACGCCTTCGACATGATCGCCAACGCCGTGGTCAAGCTGGACTCACCGGAGATGGCCGGCGACCTCGTCGTGTCCACGCCGCTGCTGTTCACGTCGCGCTGGATGGCCCGGCACATCGGCAAGTTTCTCGACCAGTACCCGGCGATCAATCTGAAAGTGATCCCTTCCAACGACGACCGCGAGGTGTATTCGCCCGACGTCGATGTATGCGTGCGCTACGGAGAAGGCCGCTGGCGCGATCGTCACGTTTCGCTGATTACGCATCCCGCGCTGTTTCCGGTCGTCAGCCCCGCTTTGATGAACGGCCCCAACGCGATCCGCAAGATCGAGGATCTCGCGGGAAAGGCGCTGTTTTGCGAGCACTCCGGATCGTGGATGCGCTGGCTCGCGCACGCATCGGCCGACAAACTCGAGGGCATCAGGATTCTGGAAATCGGCAATGCGCATATCGGTATCGAAGCGGCGGTTCGCGGTCAAGGTGTGGCGCTCGGCGACAGTTTCTCGGTGCGGGACGACCTTGTGGACGGCACGCTGATCCGGCCGTTCAACATCACCGTGCCGTCGCGACACGCGTATTACCTGGTGTCCCGCCAGGAGTTGTCCGATACGCCGCTCGTGTCCGCATTCGCCATGTGGCTGAGCGAGAACGTGGAGTGACTCGCGTGCTTCAATGGTCCTTCGCACCGTTCATCGTCACCTGCTGAACCGCGCTCGATTGCAGCCCCCACTTCGCGACGATCGCACTGTACGTGCCGTTGGCGACCAGCTTGTCGAGCGCGGCCCGCACCGCATCGCGCAGCTTCGGGTTGGATTTCGCAAAAGCGATCCCTTCAGGCGAAGCCGCGAACGGTTCGCCAATGGGTTTGTAGGTGTTCGGTTCGAGCTTCATTGCGTACGGCAGGGTTTCGCTGCCCTGCACGCCCGCCACGATTCGCCCCTGCTTCAACTGCATGCGCGCCGATGAGGTGTCTTCCGTACCCACCACCGTGATCGGCGTTTTGCCGATGCAGTTCTTCGCACTCCATGCCGCGGTGTCCGCCGGGAATGAGGTGCTGCGGCTCGTACCGACCGGCTTCCCGCACAGATCCGCCGACTGCCGGATCTCGCCGCCATGCGCGCCCGTCAGAATGTAAAACTGCGCGCCCGAATACAGGTAATCGAGAAAGTCCGCTGTATCGCGGCGCCCCGGTACGTCGCTCAATCCGCTCAGCACCATGTCCACACGTCCGGTCGCAAGCGAAGGCAGCAATTGTTCGAACGCCGACTCCTGCCAGTCCAGCTTGACGCCGAGTTGCTTCGCGATCGCATTGCCCAGGTCGATATCGAAGCCGACCAGTTCACCGCTCTCCGGGTCCTTGTATTCCATCGGCGGGTAGATCGAGTTGACCGCGACCTTGATGACCTTCGCCCTGGCAATCGAATCGGGCAGCGCTTGCGCATGGGCGGCGGCGCCGAAGAGAAATGTCGACAGGCAGACTGCCATCAAACGGGACGCGGCGCGCAGCGGGTTCGACTTGTACATGGAGGACACACCTTTAAAGAATTGAACGCTTGTCATCAAAACGATTGAAGCTTCGTCGCGGCCTGTCGCTTACCGCAACGCGGGTTTGGCGTCGGCATCGCCACCCAGCCACGCCAGCAGCATCCGCGCGTCGGCGAGATTGTCCAGATCGAATACGGCATCGGCAAGCGCGCTCGCCGACGTGTCGTCGAGCGCCATGGCGGCCAGCGCGTGGTACTTCGACAGCAAGTCCGCATCCGACAACGGATTGCGCGGATCGCCGAGCGGGGTGAGCACCTGACGCGAGCGCGGCGCCTCATCGGCGAGCGTGAGCGTGACGATGGGCTCGTCCAGATCGGACATCGCCGGATCGACTTCGAGCGTGATGCGCGCCATCATCGCGGCCATGCGCGGATCGGTTCGCGCAGCTTCGAGATACGCAGCGATTCCCGCGTGGCCATATACCAGCACTGCAGCGACCGCATACGGCAAACTCATTTGCGCCGAAGCCAGATTGCGCAAATCGCGGCCACCGCACATGCCTTCGACGAAGGCGCTCAATCTGACGTGCACATTGGACAGCCTGTCCGGGTCGTAATTGACGTCGCGCAGCAGATCGAGCGTGGCGTCCACTGCCGCATGCGTGCTG
This sequence comes from Paraburkholderia caffeinilytica, assembly GCF_003368325.1. NCBI lineage: Bacteria > Pseudomonadati > Pseudomonadota > Betaproteobacteria > Burkholderiales > Burkholderiaceae > Paraburkholderia > Paraburkholderia caffeinilytica. Next base: position 33,292 of record NZ_CP031467.1, read on the forward strand.
CGGCACGATGCGTGCGGCTTGATCGAGCAGCGCATGATCTTCCACGTGTCGCCCAGTTCGTGGAGCAAGGCTTCGGGCTTCTGCGTGTCGGGCGCAAAGGCGTTGAAGAAGCCGCCCCATACGTCCGCGAACACCTGCGTCGGGCCACTGACGTTTTCCCGCGCCAGCAATGCCGCCAGTAATCCGCCTTCCGCCGCTCGGCCGGTGTGCATGCGTTTTGTTTGCGACGCGTCGTGGATGAAACCCCATAAGCCGCCGCTGAAGCTGCCCGCATGGCCGAACGCCGCGCCCGTTTGCGCGGCGTCGAGTCCGAGCAGGCGCGCGCTTGCCGCCGCTGCGCCGAACACGCCGCAGGTCATCGTCGAATGCCAGCCGCGTGCGTTGTGCGGCGAATATCCGCCGCACGCTTCGAGCACTCGCCGGCCGACGTCATAGCCGAGCACCACCGCCGCAAGAAACTCGCGCCCCGACACCGGCCGCGGCGAGCAGGCAAGCGCCGCGAAGGCGGCGGGCAGCACGACGGCGCCGGAATGATCGCAGCCGCCCGAGTCGTCGAGTTCCAATGCATGGGCGGCGACGCCGTTGACGAAGGCCGCGCTGCGCGGTCCGAGCGATTGCCGCGTGCCCCATACCTGCGCCACGCCTGGGCCCTCGCCGGACATGACCGCCCGCGCGCTGCGCGATGCGCTGGCCGCGGCGCCGGCCAGCGACGCGCCGAGCGTGTCGAGGACATGCCGCTTGGCCTTATGGACGACGGCTGCCGGCAGCGCCTCGTCGGGTATGTCGGCGACGAATGCCGCGAGTTGCTCCGACAGTGATAGATCACGCGCGCTCATCGTGCCGCCTCCCGATGCCGGGCAAAAACGTCGACCGGATGACCGGGCTCGTTACCGTCGACGTTCTGGCGCCACCAGGCCGCCACCTCCGCGCCTGTTGCGAACCACACGTCGTCATGCGAACGCATCTCCGCGAGCAACTCGCGCAACACGTCGATGCGTCCCGCCGTACCGATGAGCTCCGGATGCAGCCTCAGTACGAAGCACAAACCGAAGCGGCGGAACGCCGCGAAATCCTGCTTCCAGTTCGCCAGCACTTCCCGATACGAGGGAATTCGCGGCTGTCCGACCGGCACCGCCGGTGACAGGTTGTAGACGAAGTACGGTTCGTCTTCGAGCTCATAGTGCAGCGGCAGTTCGACCAGCGGCGGTGTGTCGCCGGCCACCACCGCGCCTGCGTCCGCGTTCGCATTCGTGCCCGCATCAGGCAGATGAAAATACGGCAGATCGTCGCCGCGCCATGAAGACGACCACGTCACCCCTTCGCCGCGCAGAAAGTCCGCGAAACCCGGCGCCCAATTGCCGGTGAAGGAACGAAACCCCTGCACGCGCCGACCGAGCGTATCGACGAGCGCCTGCTGGCCGGCAAGGAACGCTTGTCGTTGCTCGTCGAACGTGAGCGTGTCGAAGTTCTCGCAGCGAAATCCGCTCGTGCCGATTTCGTGTTGCTGCGCGTCGATACGGCGCAGCAAGTCTGTGTGGGTTTGCGCCACGCGTCCGGGCAGGAACCAGCTCGAGCGGACGTCGAACTCGTCGAGCGAGTCGAGCACGCGATCCACGCCCCGCTTCGCGCCGTAGCGCCAGACCGAAAGCGATTTCTCGCGACCGGCGATACGCGGCTCCTGAGTCAGGATGCCGTGTTCGTCGTTGAAGTCGACCGTGACGACGACCGCGCAGCGCGCCTCGTGCGGCCAGCGAAGTGCATTCATGCGCTGAGCTCCTGCGCGTGTCCCGACGCATTGTTGTCGAGCCACCATTGCGCGACGTCGCCGCACGTGGCGAACCATACGTCGCCTTGTGCATGCATGTGATCGATCAGTCTTTCGAGCAGCGCGATACGGCCGGGTTTGCCGGACACCTTCGGATGAAACAGCGTGGTCAGGCAAAGTCCGTCGCGATGCGAGCCGTCGAATTCGCGACGCCAGTTGTCGAGCGTCGCGTCATAGCTCGCAATGCGATCGAGGCTCGCCGGAAAATCCGGGTTGCGGTGATAGGCCAGCGACGCATAATCGTCGAGCTCCCAGCGGCCCGGAATTTCGACCATGGGCTCGGCGATCCCTTCGGCGTGCAGCAGGTACGGACGGTCGTCGCCTCGCATCGAACTCGAATAGCGCACGCCGGCTTCCATCAGCACGCGGATCGTGTCAGGCCCCCAGTCGCCGGAAGGCGTGCGAAAACCAACCGGCCGAATGCCGAGATATTGAACGAAGACTTCAGCGGAGCGTTCCATCACGGCGCGTTGGCCGTCGCGATCCAGGGTCCAGAAAGCCTCGTGCCGGTAGCCGTGGTAAGCGATCTCATGACCGCCCGCGACGATCGCCGCGCATTGATCCGGCCAGTTTTCGACGACCCAGGCCGGCACGAAGAAAGTCGCCGGCACGCGGCGCTCGTCGAGCATGTCGAGCAGACGGCCAAGCGCACGCCACGGGCCGTAACTGCCCAATGTGAAATACGACGGGTTGGTCCAGATCGAACCGTTGAGCATCGCGTCGCCGGTTGGACCGTCGAGATCGAACGCGAGCGCGACGCAAGAGCGACGCCCTTCCGGCCAGCGCGGCCCGGGCAGCACGGTCAGGCTCGGCTGGCGCCTGACATGCCCCTTGCCGGAAACGCTGCCCAGCCCCTCTGGCGCACTTGCACTGTGTGCATGGCTTGACGACGCGGGCCTGCCCTCTGGCAGAGGCGACATAACGGTAGATCGGGCCAAACGAAAGCTCCCTCAAACGCATGGTTCAAGACGGTGTCAATCCGGTGTTTCCGCCCGCTACACAAGGCAGATCCACTGCTCAGCGCGGGCGCCGTAACGCGCCCGGCGAGGCGACTTCAGCGGCGGAAGTCCGGGCTCGTCGAGGGGATTTAAGAACGCCAATTTTCCGCCCACAAACGGTAAAATCTCATGGTTACCATGCGAGTTATGCATAAATGAAGATCGAACGCTATCCTCCCTTCAACGTGCTGCAAACCCTGCTGGTGGTCGCTCGCTGCGGCAATTTCACGGCGGCATCGCAGCAGCTGTTTCTCAGCCAGAGCGCGGTGAGCCGGCATATTCAACAGATCGAGGAGTATTTCGGCTGCGCGCTGTTCGTCAGGCACACGCGCATGGTCGTGCAGACTGCGGAGTGCCAACGGCTGGTGCCGATCGTCGAAGAGTTGCTGGCGACCGCACGCCGCTCGATGCACATCACGAACTCCGGCGGCCAGACCATTACCTTGCGTGTCACCCCCACGCTGGCGGCGCGCTGGCTGCTGCCGCGCCTGACCGACTTCTACGCTGAAGTGCCGGGTACGCAGTTGAACATCGACACCGCCTGGTTTCTGCCGACCAACTTCGGCGAGGGCACGCTCGACGCGGCGATCCTGTTCGGCACCGGCAATTGGGAAGGATTGGAAGCCACCTGCCTGATGCGCGAGAGATTGACGCCGGTCTGCTCGCCGCAGATCGCCAGTGGCACGCCGCCGCTCGTCGAACCCGAAGATCTGAAACACCATACGTTGCTGCATTCCAGCTTCGGCCGGCGCGGCTGGATTCTGTGGCTGCAGCAGGAAGGCAACCTTGCCGCGCATACGTACCGGGAGCAGGTGTTCGACACGCTGGACCTCGCCTTCAGTGCCGCGGCGCGCGGGTTGGGTGTGGCGCTGGGGGATCTGAATCTCGTCGAAGAGAATCTGACAAGCGGCTCACTGGTGACGCCGTTCAAACGCGTGGTGGAGACCGGCGCTGGATACTATCTGGTGCATCCGCCGCGCAATGAGTATCGCGAGAAATTGAAGCCGCTTCTCCGGTGGTTGCAAGCGAGCGTTGCGGCATAGTCCGCGCAGACGGCAAGCGTATGCGTGATGGCGACGGAGATCGTTGCCTCGAAGGCGGCAGCGCGCATATTTCCACACCACATGTTTGTCAGCCAATAGCCATTCGGCCCCCATCCCCAACAGAATGGGATGTGCCTGCCGTACAGGGAGGCATGCGTGGCTGCCGCAAGCAGCCGTTCCTGCAAAAGGAAAATCGTATGTTGATGCGAGACACAATCCCTACCGCCCTGAACCGAGGTTCCGCCCTTCTTTCGGAAGACCCGATGATCGCCACGGCCTCGCTGAAGACCTTCCACCATACGTTCGACATCTATCTGAAGGACTCGAACGCGTTCATGAATACATATTTCTCCCGTTACTTCGAGTGGCAAGGCGTTTGCCGCGAGCGATGGTTTCATGAGTGCATTCACAACGATCTGCTGGGATCGGACGGCATGTTCGTGACCAAACGCGCGCACCAGGAGTACGTCCACGAAACGTTCCCGTTTCAACACGTGGATTGCTATCTGAACACGGTGCAGGTCAAGCAGTGCTCGGCCTACCTGCTGTTTCGCTTCTGCGTGGATGGGCGCCAGGTTTCGCAGGGTTACCAGCAGATCCTGTACGCCGGGCGGGACCGGAAGATCCGGCGCTTTCCGGAAGGCATCGTCGAGCGGGTCAAGGAGTATGAGCTGCCGTGGACAGCGCTGAGCGCCTGATCTCAGCGGCGGACTCCGCCGTTCGTTTTACCGCTGAGTTTTATCTTTGAGTTTTACCGCTAATTTCCACCGTTAACCTTCACTCTGGACGCCGGCGCAAGGAGCGCGCCGGCGCTTTGCTCAGCGCACGGTCCGCCGGCGAACCCGGTACCGGCAAGCGCACGGTGAAGGTGGTGTGCGAACCGCGCGTCGACATGCATTCGATCGTGCCGCCCAGAAGCTCCGCCGCGCGGCGGCAGAATGCGAGCCCCATTCCGGCGCCGCTTCCGTGCCGCTTGGTCGAGAAGAAGGCGTCGAAGATATGCGGCAGAACGTCGGGTGCGATGCCCGGCCCCGTGTCGCGGAATCGCAGCACGCAAAAGCCGTGCTCCTGAACCGCGCTGATTGCGATCTCGCCTTCACCGCTCACGTGAATCGCGTGCAACGCGTTTTTCAGCAGATTGAACAGGACGAAAACCGCCAGCGTGTCCGAACCCGAAAAGCATAGCGCGGCATCGATCGGCGCCACGGTGACGCGTGCGCGTTCGTCGCCGCGGAATGGATAGCGCTCCAGCGCCGACACGACGCATTGCTGTATGGAATGCGGGCTAAAGCGGGTGCGGTCCAGCCGATCAAGAGTGAACGATGCGAGCGCCATTTCGACCATCGCGCTGGTGCCCGACACCTCCCGCCTGATTGCCGTGGCGAGCTGGCTGATGCGCTCGGACTGCCCGGAATGCACCTCCTGATCCTCGTACAGCCCGTGCGTGACGGCTAGCCGGTAACCTTTGAACACATGCGCCCATACGCTGGAAATTTCGTCGGCGTGCATGGCGATCGTCGCGAGCGGCGTGGCGATTTCGTGCGCGATTGTCGCCGCGATCGCATAGGGGTGAATCAGGTGATAGCGGACGATCGTGATCGCGAGAAGCCCCAGGCTGAGGGCGATGAACAGCACACCCGGCGGATAGAACGCGTAGCCGTAGTTGACCGCGTAGTCGACTGCCGCGAACGAGTAGAGGCATAAGCTCGCAAAGCAGAGATCGAGCCGCCTGCGCGCTTCGCCGCCGGCCTGCTTGCGGGCGCCGAGCAGGAGCTGTCCGCTGCGGCCGGCCAGCAATACGGTCTGCAGAACGTGCAAGGGATGCATCGGCCCGGCGCTCGGATAGTAGCCAAAGAAAAAGTGCCGGTAGCCGGCGACCACTTCGTCGCCGGGCAGCAGCACGGCGAGGACCAGACATATTCCGTAAGACGCGAGCAGGACCGGACGCTCGCGGCGCCTCGCCGCCACCTCCGTGACGAAGTGATAGAACGTGGTGGGCAGGAAAAGAATGAAGAGATAACCGACCCGGACCAGCACGCCTGCAATATGGGGATTTTCCGTCTGGAACAGCAAGGTCCAGGTGCCCTGCCATGCAAATGTCGCCGTGCACATCAAAAGGAATGGCGCGGACAGACGCGTCACCCCTTGCGTGATGAGTACGTAAAGACCGAACACCACGAACAGCGCTGACACAAAGGCGGTCGGAATGGCGTACATGTGGCTCAATGTGTCTGGAAACGTTGGGCTATTCCGGCATGCTCATAGCGGAGTCAGCAAGGAGGCCGATCCCTCATGGGTGGACTTGCTGATTCCGGTCACTGCGCCATTGCGAAAATGTCAGCGTGCTCAGACCCACGTCGGCCGGGTCTATTCTAGTCCAGCAATAGAATGCGTCGTCCCAGTCAGGGATGGTTCGCGGCGTCACCGTTCTGAAGCGCGCGCCGGGACGAAAGGCCAGGTACGGCCAGAAAACGGGCATCGACTCGCGTACCGCCATCTGCTTCAACAGATCCGCCGGCCCACACTCGTCCGCCACGATTTCCGACTGGGCGATCCAGTCGTTCTCGGCCCACGCAAGGAACACGCTCGGATTGCCCGCGCGGTCGAACATCAGGATGGCATTCTGCTCCGGACGCCAGTAGTACTCGACGATGTTTTCCGCGGCAACCACCATGTCGACGACCTTCCTCGTTCGCGGATCGCAATAGGTCATGCCGTTTTCGCCCAGACCCAGCCAGCCTGCCTCCGAGCAATGCCTGTTTCTGGCATCTTTCAGAAAGTGAACCAGTCTGTTGGCCGAATCCGCATCCGTCTTTCTCAGATACAGATCGACGATTCCGGCATTAAAGGCTTTCACCGCGACGGTCTCATCCGCAACGCCGGTCAGGAGCACCTTCGCACAGCGCAAATTGGATATGGACGAAAGGAATTCGACGCCACTCAGCCCAGGCATGTCGTAATCGACGACCACCGCGGCCACCTCCGCAAATCGGGCATTCCGGGCCAGCACGTCACGCTCGGCCGAGGTTTCGACAAACCGTTCCAGACCGACCTCGCTCAAACCGGCCGACGCCGGCGCAAATACCAGCGAATTCTCGCGAGCATGTTTGCGGATGAAAGCGAGTGCGGTTTGAGCCCGCGTGAAAAACAGATTGGTGGAAATGTCCGGAAAGAATCGGCGTAATGCATCGAGGTAGCTGTCGCTGTCGTCCACGAAAACGACGGATGCCGGATAGTAAACAGGGGGTCGAATAAAATTGTTCATGTTTTTACGTGGCCTATGCGGCGCGTCTCGCACCGGCTCACTCGCCGGCTTATCTCACGCTGGCTCCCGGGGCCGATTTCCGCTGAACCATATAGTACAGGGGTCTTTGCATCAACAGTGCAAACTCGCGGACCTTTCCGTCAGAGTATGCAAATGGAATAACTCGATCTTAATCGGATCGAAGTGATTATTTTGCAGCAATGACTCCGCAAGTTGGAATTGCCTGAGTCCCGGAGAAATGCGGGCCACTGCACATACGCGAGTAATTCGTTTCCCGGGAATCGCAATCCAAGCGTACCTAAGCGCTCTCCTGCTCCTTGATCCGCTTACGGTGAGCCGCGACCTTCGCGCGGTTACCGCAGATCGCCATGCTGCACCACCGGCGCGCGTGACCACGTGTGTGGTCCGCAAACATCAACGTGCACTTCGGGCCTTCGCATGCTTTCACGTAGGTGAAATCCTCTTCGCATGTCAGCCTCGCCAACGCCTCGGCGATGGGCATCAGCAGCGACTCCGCCGACTGCCAGCGCCGCTTCGCGCGAAGTTCAAAGCTCGCCGCACCGCCCGACGTGTTCAGAACGATTTCGCCGTGCTGCTGGTCCTGCCCGAGCAGTTGATTCAAGGGTTCGAGCTCGCGTAAATCCTTGGCAACGAGCGGCCGCCCCTTCCTCTTTCGCACAAATATCCTGAACCACTCGCGCAATTCGCGCGCCCGCGCGGCAACGTCGTCGAGTTCGGCCGGCGTCGAGCGGCTTCGTATCGACTCGAGCGCCGCACGCGGCACAAACCCCGCCTGGTCCAGCCAGGCAAGCAAACCTTCCCCGCCGCTGATCCAGTCGACTGCCTCATCCACCGGCGTCGCGACCGAGTTCAGGAAATCCAGGCCAGGCGCATCGGCCACCAGGATCGCGGGCATCTGACGGTAGTCCATTTCTCATGACGAGTATGAAGTGACGATAGTTACATCGTAACCACTAAAAATGCACTTGACAAGTTACATGACTCGTTTGTAACCTGTAAATACGCTTTTATCAGGTTACAAATCGCGTGACTCGATGCGATGCAAGTGCATCGCGCGCAGCACGCCATTCCTTCAGAGGAGCGAGAAATGTCTATTGGCAAGGTGAGCGCGGTGCTTGTACACGGCGCGTGGGCGGATGGCTCAAGCTGGAGCAAGGTTGTCGAACGCCTGAAGGCGCACGGCATCAACGCCGTTGCGGCGCCGTTGCCGCTGACCTCGTTGCATGAAGACGTGGCCGCGCTCGATAGAACGCTGGAACGCATCGAAGGTCCGGTTATTCTCGCGGGCCATGCGTACGCCGGCGCAGTGATCGGATCGACGCGCGCCGGCAACGTCAAGGCGCTGGTCTATGTCGCCGCGCTTGCGCCTGCCGAAGGCGAGACGGTGGGCGAGGTGTTCTATCGCGACGAAGCACACCCGCTCGCGCCCAGATTGTCACCGGATCGGCATGGCCTGATCTGGCTTCCCGAGGAGGCATTCGCAGCGGCGTTCGCGCAGAACGCCACCGCGCAGGAGCTGACGGTGCTCGGCGCGGTTCAGCGTCCCATTTCAGTGTCGTGCATTGGCGAGGCGGTCGAGCGGCCACTCTGGAAGGACCGGCCGAGCTGGTTCCTGGTCGCGGAACAGGACCGGATGATCAATCCCGGCACGCAGCATTTCATGGCGCGGCGCATGAACGCGCGCGTGCATGCTCACCCGGTCGATCACACGCCGATTGTCACAGCACCTGACACCGTAACCGGCGTGATCGTCGAAGCGGCCCAGTCCGTTTCGGCGCGCTAGGGACAACTCAACCCTGTCGTGCCGGCAGGCGCTCTTCGAGCCTGCCATGTCCAGACTCACCTCTACCCAATCCGGAGTCAATCCATGTCCTCCATTGCCTATCGTTACGCTGACGTCGACGACGTCAAGGTGTTCTATCGCGAAGCGGGCCGTCCAACGGCGCCGAAACTGCTGCTGCTCCATGGTTTTCCGAGCTCGAGCCACATGTTCCGGGACCTGATTCCGCTGCTGGCCGAGCGCTTCCACATCGTGGCGCCCGACCTGCCCGGCTTCGGCCAATCGGACATGCCGGGCCGCGAGGCTTTCGCCTACACGTTCGACAATATCGCCACCGTTATCGAGCGCTTCACCGAGCAGATCGGATTCGACCGCTTTGCAATGTACGTATTCGACTACGGCGCGCCAACGGGCTTTCGGCTCGCACTCAGGCACCCCGAGCGGATCGCTGCGATCGTCTCGCAGAACGGCAACGCGTACGAAGAAGGCTTGAGCGAGGGCTGGAATCCGATCCGCGCTTACTGGCAGGATCCTTCACAGGCCAATCGCGAGGCGCTTCGCGTCATGCTGACGCACGCAACGACAGTATGGCAATACACGCACGGCGTTCGGGACGCGGCTTCCGTGTCGCCTGACGGTTATTCGCTCGATGACTTCTATCTGGGCCGCCCGGGCGCGCACGAGATCCAGCTCGATCTGTTCGGCGACTATCGGAACAATGTCGCGTTGTATCCCGCGTTCCAGCAGTATTTCCGCAGCCACCAGCCCCCTTTGCTTGCCGTGTGGGGGAAGAACGATCCGTTTTTCCTGCCGGCCGGCGCCGAGGCGTTCAGGCGCGACATCCCGAACGCCGAGGTGCGCTTTTTCGACACCGGCCACTTCGCGCTGGAAACGCATGCGGCGGAGATCGCCGCGGCTATTTGCGGATTTCTGATTCGCTGATGGGTGAGCGCTGCGTCGTGGTGGTTCCAGACGTCGCTGCTCAGGCGGTTCGTCCCGTCCAGGTGTTCCAGGTGTGAAGGAGAAAGACCATGTCCAGCAAGGTAGCAATCGTTACAGGTGCGAGCCAGGGTATCGGCCGTTCAACTGCCATCCGGTTGGCGCGAGATTTTGCGTCGATCGTGCTGGTCGCGCGCAATCGCGAGAACCTCGCTCACACCGCCGACGAAGTAAGAAAGGCCGGTGCCGAAGCGCTTCCCATCGACCTCGATCTGTCCGATCCGCAGGCCGCGCAGAAAGTGGTCGACCAGACGCTGTCGGCGTTCGGGCAGATCGACGCGCTACTCAACATCGCGGGTGCGGTGCCGCAGATCGATGTCTTCGAGATGAGCGACGATCAATGGGACCGCGGCTTCGCGCTGAAGCTGCACGGCGCGCGGCGCTTGACGATCGCGGCATGGCCAGCGCTGAAGAAAACCTCGGGATCGGTGGTGTTGATGTCGGGTAACTCGGCGCTGTTCCCCAAAGCACCGTACGCGGCCGTGGGCACGATCAACGCGGCGATCGTGGCCCTGGCGAAAGCCTTCTCTGACCGTGGGATTGCAGACGGCGTGCAGGTCAACAGCGTGCTGCCCGGCCCGGTGATGACCGGCCGCCGGCAATCCTATCTGGAGCATTGGGCGCCGCTCCACAACATGACAGTCGAAGAAGCGACGGCGCGGTTTCCTGTCGAGGCGGGAATCGCCAGGTACGGCACGCCCGAGGAGATTGCCGAGCTGATGGCGTTCATCGTGTCGCCCGGGGCGCACTGGATGACGGGCTCGACGCTGAGAATGGACGGCGGAGAAGTCAAGTCGATCTGAACCGCGGTCAATGTGCGATCAGAGGTCGAGCGTGCGCGGGACGATCTGAACTGCCGTCAATGCGCGATCAAAGGCCGAGCGTGCGCGGGATGATCTGAACTGCCGTCAATGCGTGATCAGAGGTCGAGCGTGCGTGGGATCACAACCGCTTGGCCATGCAGTTTGCCGTCGGCATCGAGCAGCTGCCACAGCGTGGCTTCCTCGATCATGAAGCGCCGACCCGACTTGGTGACCCGCACGCCCTTGTAGCCCGCCTCGTAGCCGAGCCGCTGTACGCGCGCGAGGAATTGCTGCCGCTCCTCGCGATTCGGGGCCTCGGCCGAGAGTCGGGACGGCAGCCGGGTGATTTCATCCCAGCTATATTCAAAGCGGCGCTGCGCGGCCCTGTTGCCGTATATAAAGATCGGGTCGGGATCGGTGTTGTGCGCGAGTACCGCGAACGGGGCATGCTCATAGAGCCATTCGGCAGCGTCGGCGAGAGGCATGGCCTGTTGCACCAGGGGCCGGCCAAGTAGCCGGGCGTAGCTGTCGGCAAGGAGCTGATAGAAAGCGGGATCGCGGTGAAGTGGGATCATCTGGGACATTTCGACGGAGATCGTAGGCTCTGTGCGACGGCGGAGGCGCTCACGATACAGCATTGGCGGTGAAGGTTAACACCACGGTCACAAGGCCATTAATGACGGACGACAGATTGGCCCGCGTCTGTGCGGAAGACTCGCTGGCGTCCGTGTCTGGCAAGGGCAAGGGCAAGGGCAAAGATAGCGAACCAGGATGACTCACGTCGACGATGACCTTTCTCTGAAGTGTGTCCGTCGATTGTCATTCGATCCAGGCCATACGCATGCCAATATGCCTGAAAGCAGCAAGGAAGGGACAACGCAAAGGAGTAGTCTTCCGTACTGGACATGGAACACGTGCAATGCGGGCAACCATCGATATAACCTGAGGAGCCAGGCCAATGGGAAGCACCAACGCAGTTGCGGCGGCGGCCGTCGCCTTCGTGGGCAGTCACTTTGTCCTGTCCCATCCGCTGCGCAGACGTTTGGTCAGCGCGATTGGCGAAACGGGATTCGCGGGCGTCTATTCGCTGGTTGCGTTCGCGACGCTCGGCTGGTTGATCGCCGCCTACCTGAAAGCACCTTTGACAACACTCCTTTGGCCGGTAGGAAACGGGCTCTGGGCCGTTGCGACCGCGGTCATGCTGATCGCATCGATCCTCCTGATGGGCTCTTTCATCCGTAACCCGGCGCTTCCCACCGGCGGCCGGCCCGCGCCGTTTCCTGAAGCGGCGCGCGGCGTGTACGCGGTGACGCGCCACCCGATGATGTGGTCGTTCGCGCTGTGGGGGCTGTGTCATATCGCCGTGTTCCCGGTGCTCAAGAACATCATCGTCGCAGCGGCGATCGTCATCCTCGCGCTGGTCGGCGCCGCCTTGCAGGACCGGAAGAAAGAACAGCTCCAGCCCGGTCTCTGGCCTGAATGGGAGTCGAAAACGAGCTATCTGCCGTTCGCGGCGATCGCCGCCGGCCGCGCGCAACTGGGCGGCTTTGGCTTGCACGCGCTGCTGGGCGGCATTGTCGTGTGGCTCGTGGCGACCTGGGCTCATATGCCGCTCACCGGTTGGGCCGCGGGCGTCTGGCGCTGGCTGTAATCACGTGCGGCCTGTCACGCCATAAAGCGGTGGCGGGCCGCCAGCCGGCACGCCTGGCCAGTGAACGAGCGGGACCTGGCGCGCCTCGTCGCGCCTGCCGCAAGCCACCGCAGCGCAGCCACCAATCTTGACATTCACCTTTCACTCGACAACCCGGCACCGCCTCCGGAAGATGCTTCATTTCCGCCCGATACCTTCATGGCTACGGTCACCGCCGCCGCAGTGAATTCGCCTGCGTGCCCTGCTCCCAGCACACGGCGATGAAATCCGCAAATAGGCTGTTGCGAGGGTTATTTTCGAAAAGACAACATCGGCAGCAAGCCGTCATACTCTGTCTCTTTATTGCGGTGGACGATTTCGACCATGCGATTGGACTAATTGGCCCGACGCCGGATCGATGCATGACCGTCCGCCCCGTCTTTTCGACGGCAATTTCCGCGCAGCGCCACGCGCGGATCATGTGGAGCGTATTTTGTAATGAGTTACACCCCTGACGTTCCGTTCGCCCACGACAAGGCTGATTCCGGCGCCTTCGTGGGCGGCGCGCCAGCGTTTCGCCAACTGGTCCGGATGATCGATCGGGTTGCCCCCACCGATCATCCACTGTTGATTTTTGGGCCGACCGGATCGGGCAAGGAACTGGTCGCACGCCGCGTGCACGCGCGCAGCCTGCGCCAGGATCAACCGTTCGTCGACGTCAACTGTGGCGCGATTCCAGAGAACCTCGTCGAAGCCGAACTGTTCGGGCACGTCAAAGGCGCGTTCACCGGTGCGGGAGAAAACCGCCAGGGACTTTTCCAGCAGGTCGGCAAGGGCACGCTGCTGCTCGATGAAATCGGCGAACTGCCGCTCGCGCTGCAACCCAAACTGCTGCGCGTACTCGAAACGCGAACTTTCCGTCCGATCGGTTCGTCAGCCAGTCTGCACTTCGCAGGACGCGTGGTCGCCTCGACCCACCGCGACCTGCGCGAACTCGCGCGCGAAGGATTATTCCGCGAGGACCTCTTCTACCGGCTCGCGGTCTTCGTGCTGGCCGTGCCCGGACTCGAGCAGCGCGTCGAGGACATTCCCGCCCTTGTCGCCCACTTCGCTTCGCAGCACACGCGCCGTCTGGAGTTCTCGCCTGCCGCCGTTCGCCGGCTTGCCCAGCACGCATGGCCAGGCCACATCCGGCAATTGCGCAACCTGATCAGCCAGTTGAGCGTGCTCGCCGAAAACACGCTCGTCGACGTCGACTCGCTCGAACCGTTTCTCGCCAACGAAACCGGCGGCCCGGTGTCGCGCGCAAGCCTCGCCGACATGCTGTTGCAACTCGAAGGACGCGACAAGCTCGCCGCCGCCGAAGATCTCCTGATCGATCGCGCGCTCGAGCGGACCACGGGCAACAAGAGTGCGGCGGCGACCCTGCTGGGCGTGGGCCGCAAGACAATCGAGCGGCGTCTGAAATCGCGCGAGGAACATCACCGGGAAGCGCGCAAGTGTCTCGAACATGCGAGCGCGCTGATCGAGGAGTCGAAGTTCGCCGAAGCGATTCCGCCGTTGCGCCGCTGCCTCGATCTGCTGCAGACACCTCACGAACAGGAAGCCGCACGCCGTCTTCAGTTCGACGCCTACCGGCTGCTCGGCATGAGCCTGCGCAGCGTGCACGGCTGGCTGTACGCGGAGGCCACCGCCTGCTACGCCGCCGCGCTGGCGATCGGCGAAGGCGTCTGCACCCCCGCTGAAATCGCCGCGATCCAGTTCGGCGTCTGGACCACGCAGCTAACGACGCTCCAGCTCAAGCAGGCACGCGCGACCGCCCAGAACATGCTGGAGCGCGCGCAGAACGGCGGCGACCGGGTTTCACTCGACGAAGCTCACGTCGCGATGACGAACACCCTCTTCTGGCTAGGCGACAGCGAGGAAGCCCTTGCCTGCCTCGCGCGCGGCAACCTGCTTGGCGTGGCGCGCGACGATGCCCGCACGGGCTCGCAAGGGATCGATCTCGCCAGTCTCGCGCTGACCTTCGAGGGACTCGCGGCCTACCAGATCGGCGCATTCGGCCAGTCGCGCCGCGCCATGGAGATGCTGATCCTGCGCGCGTCCGAGCCAGGCGCGCACGCGTTCGCTCACGCCGTCAACCTGCAGGGCGCCGCCTGGCTCGCCTGCCTGTTCGAAGACATGGACCGGCTGGGGCACATCGCAAGCGAACTCGAGTCGGTGTCGATCATGAACGGCTTCGCGTTCTACCGGGGCATCGGGCAGATCTTTCGCGCCTGCCATCTCAGTGCGCTCAGTCATTCCGACGAAGCGGAAACTGTCATGCTCGACGGCTACGATAACCACGTCGTTTGCAATGGCGGTGCGCTGTTCTATTCCTTCATGGCGTGGCAGCACGGCGAGCTGCTGCTGCGCGCCGGCCGCGCGAAGACATGCGAGACCATGCTCGCCGCCGCGATCGACGAGACGCTCGCCCGCCAGGAACGCGTCTATCTCGGCGAACTCCTGGTCACCCGGGCACGCGCGCAGTGGGCGCTCGGCGAGGTTAACGCCGCGGAGCTGGGTTTGCGTACCGCGCTGTCCACGGCGCTCGCGTTCGGGTCGGTGCCTGCGCGCGTGGATGCCGCGCGTTACCTCGCCGATCTGCTGCGCGCCACTGGCCGCATCGCCGAAGCAATCGATATACTCGAGCGGGGTTTGCGCTCGCTGGCAGCCGATTCAACCACGCGAGTCGCGAGCGCCATGAGTTTGCTCGCCGAACTCCAGCGCGAAGTTTCTATCGACATCTACACGAAAGGAATAACAAATGGCCTATGAGTTACGCAAGGAAGACCTGGAACCGCTGCTGCTTGGCGCCGCGTTCTTTGGCAGCGGCGGCGGTGGCACGATCGAATCCGCGCGGCATCTGGCGGCGCATTTTGTCCCCGGCGACTACTATCCGACCGACACGATCAAGGTCGTGTCGGTCGAGGAAGCCACTGAAGGCGCGGCAGTCATGGTCGCCTATCTCGGCGCACCTGAAGCGATCAATTCGGCCATTTATCCTCTGGGGCCGGTGACGGCCGTGCAGAACGTGCAGGCCCGGCTCGCATCGCAATCAACGAAGCTCGCCTACGTGATGCCGCCGGAAAGCGGCGCGCTCGGCTTCACGGTGGCGGCACTCGTGGCGGCGAAGCTCGGCCTCGCGGTCATCGACGCCGACGGGGCCGGCCGCGCCGTCCCCTCGCTGCCGATGCTCACCTTCGCGGCCGCCGAGATCGATCCGCGCCCGGCGTTCCTCGTGAGCCAGGGCGGCCTGTGCGTCGAGCTCGACGTGACGCCGCGCGACAGCAACCACGGCGGTCCGACTCATCAACGCGACGTGTCGGCGATCGTCGAGCAGATGATGCGTCCGGTCGTCGCCGATCCCGAGTTCGGCCAGTTCGGCGGCCTCGCGATGTGGGTCATGACGCCCGCCGACATCGGCCGCGCGACACCCATCCGTGGCACGTTGAAGCGCGCGCTGGACCTTGGGCGCGCGGTGCAGGACGGACAGATCGGCAGCGCCCAGCAGATGATCGGCTATCTCGCCGACCGTTGCGGGCTCGCCGCGCGGGCCATCTCGGAGCCGGGCGAACTGGTTTCCGCCGAAGTCGATACGAGCGGCGGCTTCGACGTCGGCAAGATTCGCATTCAGGCCGGGCAGCACACCTACACGGTGATGTACCAGAACGAGTCGCTGCTCGCGTGGGACAGCACCCGTCCGCAGCCGATCGTGCTGTCGCCGGACAGCGTCGCGTATTTCGTCGGCGGCGAAGGCCAGTCGATCTTCAGCAACGGCGACCTCGTGCAGGACGACGGTTCGCTGAACCCGGCGGTCGGCAAGCGTCCTGTGACGCTGATCGCCTGGCGCGCCGAAGCCGAACTGCGCAAGCCGGGCCTGATTCTCGACAGCTTCATGCAGTTGCTGAACTCGCTCGGCTATCTCGGACCGTATGTGCCGCTCGAATCGCTCCCCTCCACCACCAAGGAAAACGTATCTTGAGCTCGCCATTGAATTCACCCCTGCGCATCTGCGTGCTCGTGCCCGTCGCCACGTCGCAATACAACGACCGCATCCTGAAAGCCGTTGCACCGGTTGTGCCGCCGGACGTGCAGGTCGAGATCCGCAACATCACGCAGGGGCATCCCGATATCGAGAACCGCACGAACTGGCTGCAGAACGGCATGCCGGTGGTCGAACTTGCGCAAGCCATCGCCAACGACGGTTTCGACGGCATCTGGCTGACCGACTTCGACATGTGCGGCGTCGAATCCGCGCGCGAGGTGATCGACATTCCGATCATCGGCGGCTTTCCCCCTTCGGCCTTTACGGCGCTCGCGCTCAGCCAGCGGTTCTCGATCGTCACGATCCTGCAAAGCACGCTCGCGATGCAGCGCGGCCATCCGCAGACCTATGGCATCGAGGACACGTTCGCTTCGATTCGCGCGATCAATTGCCCTGTCGCGCAGCTCGACGACGTCGACGTGGTGGTGGTTCGCACCTTCGAAGCCGCGCTGAAGGCGATCAGGGAAGACGGCGCGCAGTCCATTCTGCTTGGGTGCACCGGTTTCGTGGACGTTGCGAGCCGCGTCTCCAAGCTGCTCAGCGACGAACTGGGCGCCTATGTGCCGGTGATCGATCCGAATCAGGCCGGGTTCAGCTTCCTCGTGTCGCTGGTGCGCATGAAGGTGCGTCCCAGCCGGCTGACCTACAGCAAGGTCAGTCTCCAGTCGTAACCAACGCCTTCCCCTGCCCGTTTGTCCATCCGGCGCGGCGCGCAACTGCCGCGCCGGATGTCCTCGCCTCACCCCGCCTCGCCCCCACCCCACACGCTTTCCTGCTTCCTCGTCGATTCCGTCGTCGAGCGGACGAATGCGTCCTTCAACGAGCCACAATGGATCAATTGGACGAAATCGTCCAATTCATGGCAAGTTTGTGGACGGGATTGTCCAATCTCGAGACCCATAAATTCGATGCTCTCGCCGCCATGCGGCTTCGCAGCATGGCACGGTCATTGCATATAGTGGGTCGATAGCCGCCACCGCCTGATAAAAACAAACCGCCCATGCGGTGGCAGCGCCCAGAACGTGCAATAAACCTGCCCGACAAGCTGGGGAACCTGAGGGACCAAACAAAGATCGCGCGTTGCAATGCGTTCGATGCACCGACGTCCGGCAAGATCCGGTTTGTTTCCGGATCGCCGACGCCGCCGATCGAGGGATCGCCGTGAGTCATCACGATCCCTCGGTTAGTGATCCGAACCATGCCGGACGCAGCGATCGAAGCCGGCAATATAGAGTCGCCGGCGACAGACTGAGAGAGGGCTGTGCTGTTGTTGTAGCTGTAATGTCGTGCGTCGGCACGTGGCAACCGAATACTTCCGCAGAGAAGATCGTTGCAATGCGTTAAGCCGACAGGGTGGAAACCGCCTGGCTATGCATCAGGCGGGCCGCTGCGAGGTTCGGCCGTCGTTGCCTCCCTTTGCGGGGACAAGCAGCGACGGCTAGTCCTTTTTTTATTTGCCCGCGCCCATTGCGGCAAGTTCATCGATTTTCGGCAAGAGCATTCCGCGGTACTCGCGCACCCGGCCACCCCCACAGATGTTTCTGGATCGCCTGGTAAGCGGTCTTTTTGCATTGCATCGCCGCGGCGCTCCACTGCGCGGACGAGATTCTGCTTTAGCAGCCCTGAGCGGCGTCAGATTGTTAGCGACGTCGCGAACGAACCAGACTGGCCATCTACGGGGAAATCGAACAATGCACCACCATCTTTTCGAAAGCGAACTCGTTCATCTCGAACGCATAATCGCATGCGCGCCGCAAAAACCCTTTCCGCCGGCATATTGGCGCGATCGCGTCGAACATCTGAAAAATTCTCCTCAGGCGCCGATGTACCGCCACCGCATTGCCCGCCTCTCCCACCTTGTCGGCGAACTGCACGGATCGGTCAACCCAACGTCCTGATCGAATTGCTGATACCACGCGCGCAATCGATCACCGCGGGTGCGAGGCGCTGTTCCGCGTCGGCTAACGTCCAGCGGCTGGTCGGCGCGACCACGTGCACCGATGCGACGGGTCTTCTTTCGCCGTCCAGCACGGGCGCCGCAATCGTCATGTCGCCGATGAACAGTTCCTCGCGGTTCGACGTATAGCCGCGGCGGCGCGCCTCCGCCAGCAGCGCCCCGATTTCGCCGATGTCGGTCACCGTGTACTGCGTATGCGCGACACGCTCGTTCGCTTCGAGCAGCGTGCGCGCTTCATCGTCCGGCAGCGCGCTCAGATAGGCGCGGCCCGACGCGGTGCAGTACATCGGAATACGGCTGCCTATCGGCATGTGAATCGGCACGAACTTCATGCAGACAAAACGCGCGACGTACAGCATCTCGACGCCGTCCGGTTCGGTCAGGCTGGTCGTCTCGCCCGTCACGTTCGTGAGTTCCGAGAGAAACGGGTTGGCCACGTCGATGAGCGTATCGGCCGCGAGGTAGTTGAAGCCAATCTGCATGACACGCGGCGTGAGCTGATAGCGCTTCGTGCGCGGATGCTTGCGCACGTAGCCGAGCTTCTCCAGCGTGTAGATCATCCGTTGCGCCGAACTCTTCGTGATCGACGTCGCCTCGGCCACTTCCGGCAGGCTCATGCTCCGGCGTTGCGCGCTGAACGCGCGCAGCACCGCGATGCCTTTTTCCAGCGATTGATTGAACAGCGCGTCCGGCGCTTCGGCCTCGTTTTCTTGCTCCACCCCTTTCCCGCTCATGGAAATACCCAATGGTGATCGTGATGGCTTGACGTTAGCATATCGAATATCGATACGCAAATAATGTTATTCGATATTTTTGACTCGGATATGATGAAGCCATACCTAGCATCGATTCCTCAACCGCAGTCCGTCACCGTCGTGGAGAATTTCATGATCCAGTTAGTCAAGCGCATCGCCGGCGCCGCCATTGCCGGGTTGGTCATCGCAGCAACACCGGCCATGGCGGCCGCCGCGCCTGAGTACACGGTCGGCGCGACGGCCACCGGTGTGCCGTTCACCTTCCTCGACGTGAAGAGCAATTCGATCCAGGGTCTGCTGGTCGATGCCATCACCGCAACGGGCAAGGCCGCCGGTTTCGACGTGAAGGTCGAGCAAACCACCTTTTCCGCGCTGATCCCGTCGCTCACCACGAAGAAGATCGACGTGATCTCCGCCGCCATGCTGAAGACGCCGGCGCGCGAGCAGGTCGTCGATTTCTCCGACACGGTCTATTCCTATGGCGAAGGCCTGATCGTGCGCGCGGACGACAAAGGCAAGTACACGTCGATGGACGATCTCAAGGGCGAAGTGGTCGGCGCGCAAGTGGGGACCGCGTTCGTCGACGCGTTGAACAAGAAAGGCATCTTCAAGGAAGTGCGCACGTACGACTCGGTTGCCGACATCATGCGCGACGTCGCGCTCGGCCGGATCAAGGCCGGCTTCGGCGACCATCCGATCATCGCGTACCAGTTGCAGAAAAACCCGAACCCGCAATTGCGCCTCGTCGACGGTTATCAGCCGAGCGTGAAGGGTCAACTGTGCTTCGTGGTGCGCAAGGGCGATAACGCAACGCTGGAGAAGCTCAATGCCGGCATCCGCAAGATCAAGGCGGACGGCACGCTCACGGAGATCATCAAGAAATGGCAAGTGGAATGACGCGGCGCGCTGCCTGAGGAGATCACGCCATGTTCATCCAGAATGCGCTCGACTTCCTGCCGATCCTGCTGAAAGGCGCGGTCGTCACCGTCGAGATCACCTTCTGCGCGTTCG
This sequence comes from Paraburkholderia caffeinilytica, assembly GCF_003368325.1. NCBI lineage: Bacteria > Pseudomonadati > Pseudomonadota > Betaproteobacteria > Burkholderiales > Burkholderiaceae > Paraburkholderia > Paraburkholderia caffeinilytica. The sequence continues at coordinate 53,466 of NZ_CP031467.1, forward strand.
TGCTCAGCACGCTCCTCGGCCTCGTGCTGGCGCTGATGCGCGTGTCGCCGAACAAGGTGCTCTCGAACGCGGCGGCCACGATCGTCAACGTGATTCGCGGCCTGCCGATCATCGTGCAGCTGTTCTACATCTACTTCGTGCTGCCCGATCTCGGCGTGCAGTTGAGCGCGTTCCAGGCGGGTTTCATCGGACTGGGCGTGGCCTACTCGGCGTATCAGGCGGAAAACTTTCGCGCCGGCATCCAGGCAATCGACCACGGCCAGATCGAAGCCGCGCAATCCATCGGCATGCGTGGCGCGCTGATCATGCGCCGCGTGATCCTGCCGCAGGCGTTTCGAATCGCGCTGCCGCCTTACGGCAACACGCTCGTGATGATGCTGAAGGACTCGTCGCTGGCCTCGACCATCACCGTCGCGGAAATGACGCGCGCCGGCCAGCTGATCGCGTCGTCGACGTTCCAGAACATGACGGTATTCACGCTCGTCGCGCTGCTCTATCTCGCGCTCAGCCTGCCGCTCGTCTACGGATTGCGGCGCATTGAGCGCCGTCTCGGCCTGAAGGGAAAGCGATGATCGAAGTTCAAGCCATTCACAAGCGCTTCCACGATCAGGAAGTGCTCAAAGGCGTCAGCCTCAACGTCGAAGCCGGTCAGGTGGTCTGTCTGATTGGGCCGTCGGGCTCGGGCAAGTCGACGCTCCTGCGCTGCATCAACGGTCTCGAAACCTACGACGCCGGCACGATCGCCGTCGAAGGCGTGCGCGTCGACGCCAGGTCGAAGCACATCCACGCGTTGCGCACGCAGGTCGGCATGGTGTTTCAGCGCTTCAATCTGTTCCCGCATCGCACGGCGCTCGAGAACGTCTGCGAAGGACCGCTCTACGTGAAAAAGGAAGCCGGTGAGGCGGCGCGCGAGAAAGCGCGGCATCTGCTCGACAAGGTTGGCCTCGCGCACCGGATGAACGCGTATCCGGCGGAGCTGTCGGGCGGGCAGCAGCAGCGCGTCGCCATCGCGCGTGCATTAGCGATGGAGCCGAAAGCGATTCTGTTCGACGAACCCACTTCCGCACTCGACCCGGAACTCGTCGGCGAAGTGCTCGGCGTGATGCGGCAACTCGCGAACGACGGCATGACGATGATCGTCGTCACGCATGAGATGGGCTTCGCGCGCGAAGTGGCCGATCGCGTGTGCTTTCTGTACGACGGCACCATTTGCGAGGAAGGCGCGGCAGCCGATCTGCTCGAGCGGCCGACTCATCCGCGCACGCGCGATTTCCTGCGCCGCATGCTCACGCCCACGTCGAACGGAATCGCGCAATGAAGTCAGCAGAAACCGGCCAGCCGTTGCCGCCGTCGCTCTGGGCTGCCACCGCCGAGGCCGCGATGCGGACGCCGCCGCTCGACGCATCGAAGCGTGTCCAGGTAGCTATCGTGGGCGCGGGTTACACGGGTTTATCCACTGCGCTGCATTTGAGCGAACTCGGCCTCGACGTCTGCGTGATCGATGCGAACGAGCCAGGCTGGGGAGCGTCGGGACGCAATGGCGGACAGGTGATCCCGGGACTCAAGTACGACCCTGACGAACTCGTGCGCCGCTTCGGCCCGGAGGACGGCGACGCGCTCGTCCGGATGGCGGGCGGCGCGGCCGATACGGTGTTCGATCTGATCGAGCGCCACGGCATCGCTTGCGACGCGATACGGGCCGGCTGGATTCAACCCACCCATTCGACCCGGCTGCTCGATACGCTGCATGCGCGTGCGCGCCAGTGGGAATCGCGTGGCGCGCGCGTCGAGTTGCTCGATCGCGCGCAGATTACGCAGCGCCTTGGCACGGAGGCGTTTGTAGGGGGATGGGTGGACCGGCGCGCGGGCAGCGTGCAACCGCTCAGCTACGCGCGGGGACTTGCACGCGCTGCCCTCGCGCGTGGCGTGGCGATTCACGGCGCGACGCGCGCGAGCCGTCTCGAACAACGCGCCGATGGGTGGCGCATTCACACCGCTCGCGGACTGACCATCGACGCGCGTCAGGTCCTGCTTGCCACCAATGGATACAGCGATTCGCTGTGGCCGGGGATCGCGCAGTCTGTGATCGCAGCAAACAGCTTCATCGTGGCAACGAAGCCGCTGGCCGCAAGCGTCAGCGCAAGCATCCTGCCCGGGCGCGAAGTGGCGTCGGATTCGCGGCGCTTGCTGCTGTACTTCCGGCGCGACAGCGAAGGCCGCCTGTTGATCGGCGGCCGCGGACCTTTTCGCGAACCACGCGGCGCGGCGGACTGGGCGCACCTCGAACGTGCCGCCAGATTGCTGTATCCGCAACTGGCGGACGTCGAGTACGAGTATCGCTGGGCCGGGCGCATCGCCATCACGCGGGATTTCCTGCCGCACGTTCATCTTCCCGTACCGGGACTGACGATCGCGTTAGGCTACAACGGCCGCGGGATCGCGATGGCCACGACGCTCGGCAAACACCTCGCTGCGCATCTGGCCGGTGCAACGCGTGGACTGCCGTTGCCGCCGACATCGATCCGGCGGATTCCGCTGCATGCGCTTCAGCGTTTTTACATCAGCGCCGGGGTTGCGTGGTACAGATTGCTCGACGCGATGAGTTGAATCGAACGCGACCGCTACGCTCGCCCCTGGGCGAGCATGGCAAGCAGCAGCCGTTCTGCGCCGAAGGCGAAACCGAGTTGCGTGAGTCCGCCACACCCCACTCAATGCCGCCACGACCCATGCGGCAACTCCACGTCCCGCTGCGCCGCCGCCAATCCCTCGACGATGCCCGCGCGATCCAGCGCAATGCAGTAGACCGGCTTCGCACGCTCGAAGCGCCAACTGTCGGCGAGCGCACCGGCATCGACTGGATCGAAGCCGAACTGATCGATAAGCCCGCGCACGACGTGTCTGGCCCGCTCGTCGTCTCCGGCGAACGGCAATGCGCGGCGGCTCGGCGCATCGGCAGGCTTGCCGTCCGTTTCGAGGTCTTTCGCCAGAATCGCATTGAAGGCCTTGACCACCTTCGCGCCGGGCAACGCGGCGGCCAGCATCTGGCTGGTGGTTGTCGAGCGACTGTCGAGCGCCTCGATCCGGCCATCGCGGTCGGGGTAGTAATTGCACGTGTCGATCACGACCCTGCCGTCGAGCGCCGCAACCGGCAACGCGTCAATGCTGCTGAACGGCACGGTCACCACCGCCATATCGCCGAACTTCGCCGCCTCTAGAGCCGTGCCGAGCGCACAGCCGAGCACCGCGGCCGTACTGATCAAGGTCCGCGGATCGCGGGAATTGCTGATCATCACTTCGTGACCATGGCGCTGCGCGAGCGTCGCCATCGCGCGGCCGAGAAAACCGGCGCCGAGAATGCCTATCTTCATGTTTCACACTCCATGTCTGTCTGAGGATCGCTCCGTTGAGCGCCCGCCCATCGGTGAGAAGCACTATGATTCAAAACTTCAACCGGATAAACAGGCGAATTTTGACGACTGTCGAAATCAGGAGTGGTGAATCATGGACCGTTTGACCAGCATGGCTGTGTTCGTGAAAACAGCCGACAGCGGCTCGTTCGCCGCGGCGGCGCTCGCCTTCGGCATCTCCTCGCAGATGGCCGGCAAGCACATCAGCACGCTGGAAGAACGCGTCGGCGCGCGGTTGCTCAACCGGACCACACGCCGCCAGAGCCTGACGGAAATCGGCCAGATCTTCTACGAACGCTGCAAGGCGCTGCTGGCCGATGCCGAAGCGGCCGAATCGGTCGCGCAGGAATTGTCGGCCGCGCCGCGCGGGCGTTTGCGCATCACCGCACCGGTGACGTTCGGCACCTGCTGTCTCGCGCCGATGATCACGCGCTATCTGAAGGCCCATCCTGAGGTGCGGGTCGAGTTGGCGCTGACCGACCGCTTCGTCGATCTGATCGATGAAGGGTATGAGGCCGCGATCCGTCTGGGCCCGCTGTCGGATTCGTCGTTGATCGCACGGTCGTTGATGCCGTACCGGCTGGTCGCCTGCGCGTCGCCCGGCTACCTGGCCGAACATGGCGAGCCGCGCACGCCGCAAGCGCTGACGGCGCACGAATGTCTGAGCTTCGTCTACACGAGCTTGCCGGTTGCGACCGAATGGCGTTTCGCCGATGCCCAAGGCGAACATGTGGTGCCGATCTCAGGCCGCTTTGAGGCCAACGACGTGAAAGCGCTGCTGGCCGCGGCCCTCAATGGCGGCGGCGTGATCCTCGCGCCTGAAGTGGCGGTGAAGGACGAGCTCGCCGCGGGCCGGCTGGTGCGCCTGCTGAACGGCTACGAAGCGCCCGCGCGCCCCATGCATCTGGTGTTTCCGGCAAGCCGCGCGACCCCGAAACTGCGCGCGTTCATCGACCAGGTGGCGGCCGAATTCGGGCCGCACGCCGTGTGAAACAAGCGGCCGGGCACCCATGGCAAGCGTCCTCCGCCGCCCGCCAATCTCCCCCCATTGACCGCTAGAATTGCCGGCTTTGCCCGCTTCGGGCGCGCGACAAGGCAAAATACGGGTTTTGTGCGTGCGAACCGCGCCGCAAGACCGGATGAATCAGACCTCGGCGGCTCGCCTGCCGCCGACCCTCGCAAAGACGCATGGCGACGGCCCGGCACGCCAATCAGGCACGCCGGGCTCGTCGCGTGCAGCGCAGCCAGGACAGCTCGTCCTTTAACAGAGCCCCTCAGGAGCATTCATGACCGACTCGAACCCGTCTTTCCTCGGCAGGATTTCCCTTGCCGTCAGTACCTTTTTCAGCATCCTCGGCGATGGCGAATTCGCCGCCGGGGTGCTGCGCCTGCGCAAGGGTGACGCCGCCGCTGCCGCGAGCGCCGCACCTGTTGTCGCCCCTACGCCCGCGCCGGCCGCTGCGCCGGCTCCCGCCCCGCAACCGGCGCCCACGCTGAAGGAAGCGAGCCCGGACGCCGCGCTCCAGTTGCTCGGCCTGTTGCAACGCGACGCGCGCTTCATCGATTTCGTCGAAGAAGACATCAAGGGCTATAGCGACGCCGACATCGGCGCCGCCGCCCGCCTCGTGCACGACGGCTGCCGCGCAACCCTGCGCGAGCATTTCACGATCCGTCCAGTGCGCGACGAAGCCGAAGGCAGCCGCGTCACGCTGGCCGAAGGTTTCGACGCCACCTCGATTCGCCTGACCGGCAATGTGGTCGGCAAGGCGCCGTTCAACGGCAGCATCAGCCACCGCGGCTGGCGTGTCGACGAGGTGCGTCTGCCGAAGCTGACCGGCAGCCATGACGCCAAGGTGATCGCACCGGCCGAGGTGGAGCTATGAGCGACGCGCGCTTCTCAATCGGTATCGATCTGGGCACGACGCACTGCGCGCTGTCCTACGTGGACACCACGGCCAGCGACGGCGAAAAGACCGCCCAAGGCGTGCTGCCGGTCGCGCAACTCACCGGCCCCGGCGCGATCGACAACCTCGATCTGCTGCCCTCGTTTCTCTACCTGCCGCATCCGGACGAACTCGCCTCGGGCGACCTGTACCTGCCCTGGACCGGCCAGCGCGAATTCGCGGTCGGCGAGTTCGCCCGCAGCCGTGGCGCGGCCACGCCGATCCGGCTCGTGTCGAGCGCCAAGAGCTGGCTGTGCCATCCGGGCGTCGACCGCCGCGCGGCGATTCTGCCGAACGACGCGCCGCCTGAAGTCGCCCGCGTCTCGCCGCTCGAAAGCTCGGTGCGCTATCTGACTCACTTGCGCGAAGCGTGGGACCACGCGCATCCGGACGCCCCGTTCAGCCAGCAGGACATCACGGTGACGATCCCGGCGTCGTTCGATCCGGCCGCACGCGAGTTGACCGCCGAAGCCGCAGAAGCCGCCGGCTACGGCCGCATGACCTTGCTCGAAGAGCCGCAAGCCGCGCTGTATAGCTGGATTCAGAAGAGCGGCGGCCAGTGGCGCAAGCAGGTCAAGGTCGGCGACATCATTCTCGTGGTCGACGTGGGCGGCGGCACCACCGACCTCTCGCTGATCGCCGTGATCGAGCGCGAAGGCAATCTCGAACTGCATCGCGTCGCGGTCGGCGAACACATTCTGCTGGGCGGCGACAACATGGACCTCGCACTGGCCCATGGGGTCGCGCGCAAACTTGCGGCGCTGGGAACCCAGGCCGACGCGTGGCAACTGCGCGCCCTCACCTATGCCTGCCGTTCGGCAAAGGAAACGCTGCTCAGCGACCCGTCGACCGATACCGTGCCGCTCGTCGTGCCGAGCCGCGGCTCGAAGCTGATCGGCGGCTCGATCCGCACCGAACTCACGCGCGCGGAGCTGACCCAGACGATCCTCGAAGGCTTTTTCCCGCAGGTGGAAAGCGCGGCGCGTCCGGTGAGCCGCGCGCGTGCCGGTCTGACGCAACTCGGCCTGCCGTACGCGCAGGACGCAGGCATCACACGGCATCTGGCGGCTTTCCTTGGCCGGCAGGTGGGCGCGCTGGCCGAACTCGAACGCTTGCGCGATATCGCCACGATGGAAGGCGCGACTTTCTTGCACCCCACCGCCGTGCTCTTCAACGGCGGCGTGTTCAAGTCGCCGCTGCTGGTCGAACGGATCATGGGCACGCTCAATGGCTGGCTCGGCACCGAAGGCGCGCCGCACGCCCGCCTGCTCGAAGGCGCGGATCTCGATCTCGCCGTCGCGCGCGGCGCGGCCTATTACGGCTATGTGCGGCGCGGCCAGGGCGTGCGCATTCGCGGCGGCACCGCGCGTGCGTACTACATCGCGATCGAATCGGCGATGCCCGCCGTTCCGGGTCTCGAGCCGCCGGTGCAGGCGCTGTGCGTCGCCCCGTTCGGCATGGAGGAAGGCACCCAGGCCGAACTGCCGGCGCAGGAGTTCGGGCTGGTGGTCGGCGAGCCGGTGCACTTCCGCTTCTTTGGATCGTCGGTGCGTCGTCAGGATCAGGTCGGCACGCTGCTCGACTTCTGGGGTCCCGAGGAATTGCAGGAACTGGAGGAAATCCAGGCGACGCTGCCGTCCGCCGGCCGTACCGCCGGCGAAGTCGTGCCGGTGAAACTGCATGCGCGCGTGACGGAAGCCGGCACGCTCGAACTCGAAGCCGTGCCGCGCGGCACCGACGAGCGCTGGAAGGTCGAGTTCGACGTGCGCGGCGGCGCCAATGCATGACCGGGATGAAGCGCTACAGCGTCGGCATTGATCTCGGCACCAGCAATACGGTGCTGGCCTATGCCGAGGTGGGCGATCCCGAGGCGGGCAGTCCCGCGGCGGGCTCGCAGGAGATTCGCGTCTTCGGGATCGATCAGCTGGTGAGTCTCGGCGAGGTCGACGCGCGCTCGCTGCTGCCGTCGGTGCGATATCACGCGGCGCCGGGCGAGCTGAGCGCGGGCGATTTGCAGTTGCCCTGGCGCGCGCCTGACCGTTCGACCGGCAGCGCCGACGCAAGTCAGCCGGATCCGCCCGTGGTGATCGGCAGGCTCGCGCGCGCGCTCGGCGGCCAAGTGCCGGGACGGCTGGTGGCGAGCGCGAAGAGCTGGCTGTCGCATGCGTCGGTGGACCGGGTCGCGCCGATCCTGCCGTGGGGCGCGGCGGACGATGTCCGCAAGGTGTCGCCGGTCGAAGCCAGCGCGAGTTATCTGGCGCACGTGCGGGCGGCCTGGAATCGGCGCTTTCCGGACGCGCCGCTCGAAGCGCAGGACATTGTGCTGACGGTGCCCGCTTCTTTCGACGAAGGCGCGCGAGCGCTGACGGTGGAAGCGGCGCGCATGGCCGGGCTCCCGACGCTGCGGCTGCTCGAAGAGCCGCAGGCCGCGTTCTACGACTGGCTGTTTCATCATCGCAAAAGCCTTGCCGCCGAACTGTCGGACACGCGGCTCGTGCTGATCTGCGACGTGGGCGGCGGCACCACCGACCTCACGCTGGTCGAAGTCCGCATGCGTGACGGTGAGCCGGAACTCACGCGTATCGGCGTGGGCAACCATCTGATGCTCGGCGGCGACAACATGGATCTCGCGCTCGCGCATCGGGTCGAGGTGCGTTTGCCTCAAGCGGGCAGCGAGCGCACGCGTCTAACGGCTGCGAGTCTGTCGCAACTGGTCGAGCGTTGCCGCGGCGCGAAGGAACAACTGCTCGGTCCCGGCGCGCCGGAGTCGGCTTCGATCACGCTGCTCGGCGCGGGTTCGAAGCTGATCGGCGGCGCGCGCACAGTGCAGGTCACGCGCGAGGAAGTCGAGCAGATCATCGTCGACGGATTCTTTCCGGCGGTGGCATCGAACGAACGGCCCGGCCGGCCGCGCGGCGCGATCGTCGAGTTCGGCCTGCCCTACGCCACCGACGCGGCGGTCACGCGCCATATCGCGGCGTTTCTGAGCCGCTTCGCGGCGCAGTCGCGTCAGGCGCTGGGTTCGTCTCCCGGCGCCTCTGAGACCGGCGGAGCTCAGGACGAGCCTTTGCCGGTGCCCGACACATTGCTGCTGAACGGCGGCGTGTTCCGTGCCGACGCGCTCACGCAGCGGCTGTCCAGCACCCTGGGCGCATGGCGCGGCGAACCGCTCAACGTTCTGCACAACGACAATCCGGACGTCGCCGTGGCGCGCGGCGCGGTCGCCTATGCGCTCGCCCGCGCGGGCCAGGCGCCGAAAATCGGCGGTGGCTCGGCGCGCAGTTATTTCCTCGTGCTGGACGAATCCAGCGGCGACGCACGCGAGGCCGGGCCGTCGCAACGCGGCATCTGCCTGCTGCCGCGCGGCACCGAGGAAGGCCACGAGATTCTGATCGCGGACCGCACGTTCGCGCTGCGTCTCGGGCACCCCGTGCGCTTTCACCTGGCCTCTTCGAGCGCGGATACCGTCTATCAGCCCGGCGAACTCGCCGACCTGGCGCAAGGCGACTTTGTCCGGCTGCCGCCCATCGCGACGATCGTGCAACCGCGCGGCGCAGGCACGGCGCGCGGCGAAACCGCGGTGCAGATCGCCACATCCCTGACCGAAGTCGGCACGCTCGACGTGCACTGCATCGAGCTCGGCAATCCGGCGCAGCGCTGGCTGCTCGAATTCCAGTTGCGCGGCGCAGACGGCGAGGCGAGCGCCGAGGTGAACCTCCCGGCGGATCCGGCACAGGCCCGCCATCCCGCGCTCGACCAGGCGATCGACCATATCGACCGCTGCTTCGGATCGCGCGCGCAAAACGTCGACCCGAAAGAAGTCAAACGCCTGCGCTCGCAACTCGAACAGTTGCTCGGACCGCGCGAAGGGTGGAGCAGCGCGCTGCTGCGCGAACTGTTCGGTGCGCTATGGGAGCGCGCGCGCCGTCGGCGGCGTTCGGCCGATCACGAGCGCTTGTGGCTGAATCTCGCCGGCTATTGCGTGCGGCCGGGCTTCGGCTACCCGCTCGACGAATGGCGAGTCGAGCAACTCTGGTCGCTCTTCGACGACGGCATCCAGTACGTCAACGAAAGCCAGGTCTGGTCGGAATGGTGGACACTGTGGCGCCGCGCGGCGGGCGGTCTCGACGAAAGCGCGCAACTGCGCGTGCTCGACGCGATGGCCTATCTGCAAACGGCCGCGCAATCGCGTCACAAGCTGCCGTTCGACGTGTCGAAAACCGGCTTCACCGACATGGTCCGGCTAAGCGCGTCGCTCGAACGCATTCCTGTCGAACGCAAGATCGAACTCGGCGAGTCGGTGCTCGCGCGCTTGAAGAAGCCTGCGGAAAATCATCAGAGCTGGTGGGCGGTGGGCCGTATCGGTGCGCGGCGGCCGTTCTATGGCAGCACGCATAGCGTCGTGCCGCCGGACATCGCGGCACGCTGGCTGAGCACGATCGTCGCGCTCGACTGGAAGAAGGTCGACCCCGCGCCATTCGCCGCCGTGCAGATCGCCCGCATGACCGGCGACCGCTCGCGCGACCTGCCTGAGGACGTGCGCCACACGGTGGTGCGCAAACTCGAGGCGGCCAATGCGCCGCGCGCGTGGATCACGATGGTGAGCGAAACCGTAGAACTCGATGACGCCGACGAAGGCCGCGTGTTCGGCGAATCGCTGCCCGCCGGGTTGAAGCTGATCACTGCAGCGCTATGAGCGGGCTCTCCCGTGCGAGCACTGCACGAAGGTCAGTCGGCGAACTGCAGTGCAATATCGCGCGCCCATGATCGAACAGGAATCGCACCGTCGTCGGTAAGCTTCCCTGCAGACCGGTCCGCGCGCGAGGCGGCCTGCCCTACGCCATCGTCACCAGATTCCTGCCCTCGTGTTTCGAGCGATACAGCGCCCGGTCGGCGCTCGCGAAGCCTTCGCGATGCGCCAGCCGGGATCCCTCGGTCATGCGCGTCAGCGAGGCGCCGACGCTCACCGTCACCATGCCGAGCGGCGATGCGCGATGTTCGATCGCCAGATCTTCCACGCCCTGCCGCAGCGCTTCGAGCGTGTCTTCAAGCGCCGCCGGTTCCGCGCGCAGCACCAGCAGGCCGAACTCCTCGCCACCCATGCGTCCGGCGATGATGCGCTCGCCGTCGGCTGTCGCCTGCATCACGGAAGCCACGCTGCGCAGACAATGGTCGCCCGCGAGATGGCCGTAGGTATCGTTGTATTGCTTGAACCAGTCGACGTCGACCACCACCGAGCCCATCACGTCGCCCTCGCGTGCCTCCTTCCACTTGCGCGCGATGCTTTCCAGCAGGAAACGGCGGTTGTACAACTGGGTAAGCGGATCGATCGCGGTGGCCGTGCGCATTTTCAGATCGTTTTCGATCATCGCGCGCAGGTGGTAAAACACGCCGCGTTGCGCTGCGTCGAGGCGGCCGGGCGCCGGGTCCATCGCGCACAAGGCGCCGACGATTTCGCCGTTCGGCGCGCGCAGTGCAATCGCCGCGTAAAAGCGCACGAAGGGATGGCGCTGCACCAGCATGCATTCGCCGAAACGGGCATCGTCGTGTGCATCCTCGATGACGAAGAGCTCCGCGTCGCGCACCGCATAGTCGGCCAGCGAGCGCGCGCGGGTCACGAGCGGCATCGCCATGCCGACCTCGGCCCGGTAGTGTTGGTGCTCCTCGTCGAGCAGCGTGATCGCGGTGATCGCCGCGCCGGTCACGCTTTTCAGGATTTCCGCCGCGTGGGTGAAGCATTCGCGCATCACCTGATCGTCGTGCAACAGCCACTCGATGACCGATGGTTCCACCTCGGGCTCGCCGATGACGGACGGATCAACCGACATTCTGCTGGACAGACGATCATTGCTGTAGGCGAGTTGCACGGCTGGGTTCCCGGAAGTGACTAGCTCAGTCAACGGCATCCGCATCCGAAACTTGAGTGGCAGCTTCGTGCTCGCCGACACGCTTCAACGCCTTCATTCAACAGACAATTGCAGCCTGCCCCCCGCGCAATCCGGATCACTTGCACCGCAGCCGAACGCATTGATGCCTTGCTATTCGATCGGTCCGCGTCACGCTTTCACGCAAACGCTTTCACGCAAACGGCAGCGGCCCCTCGAACCGGCCGATATAGCTCAGATGCGCATCGAGCCACGCCAGGTCGTTGCGGTTAAGCATCGCCGTGATGCTCGTCGGGCACGGAGGTGTCGAGCGCGATCAATCGCACCGTGCCTACGTCGCGTGCGAAATGCAGGGGACCGCTGCGAGGCAGCCATGGATGATCCGCGAACGCTTCTTGCAGATGGTCGCGATTGTCGTGATTACCGGGCATTACGATGTAAGGCGGCGTAAGCGCGGCGAGCAGCTCGCGCACCATCGCGTATTCGGCGGGCCGGCCTTCGTCGACAAGATCTCCCGTAACGATGACGAGATCAGGCGCCGGTCTCACCGCGTTCAGCGCGGCAATTGCTCGCGCGAGCATGGCGTTCGAGTCGACCAGGTCCTGATACAACTCGCCCTTCGGACGCACGTGGATGTCGGAAATCTGCGCGATGCAGGTCATCGCAAGGCGCTCCACGAACGATGTGAATGGGACATTGTTCTGTTCGAACGAATCGAGCATAGCTTCGGCAAAGGCACAGACAAAATAAATCGCCCGTGCCTATGAACCGTGTGCCCTGCTCTCACACGGCAACATGGACTTGTGAAGCAAAAGCGACGCCGATCGCCCGCAACAAAAAAGCGCACTGTCTCTCAACAGCACGCCTTCGGCAAATACAGAAAAACCGCCCGCCGAAGCCCGCGCTCCAACAACTTAAGGCCGCTCGCCTCGCGCCAGCCGCGTATCGATCTCACGCACCACAGGCAGCAGATCCGCCACGCTATCGATCACATAGTGCGCGCCTGCGGCCTGCAACTTCTGAACTGCCGCCTTGCGCCGCCATGCAAATTCATCCGGCGCCAACGCCTTGACGTCGTCCTCGGCCATGCCGAAGGCATTGCCGCTCACGGCGACGCCCACCGCCCACGTGCCGCCGTTGATGCCTTCCTCGATGCCGACCTCGGTGTCGTCGACCTTGATCGCGTCTCGCGCGCGCCATACACCCAATTCCGGCAGCGTCTTGTAGATCATGTACGGGGACGGCCGTCCTTCCGGCGTATCGCCGGTACACACGATGCTGTCCGGCGAAAAACCCTGGGCCGCTGCGCCGGGCACGATCTCGGCCATGATTTCGCGCGTATAGCCGGTGGTCGTGCCGATCCTGATGTCGTCGCTGCGCAGCGCGCTCGCCACCTCCGCCACGCCCGGAATCACCGAACTGTAGCCGGCGGCCACCGCGATGTTCTTCGGCACGAAGACGTCGTACACGGCGTCGATGTCCGCTTCGCCCGGCGTGCGGCCATACTTGCCGGCCCATGCTTGCGACACGCGCGGCAAGGCCATCAGCGCCGCGATATGCGGGCGCTTGGCCATGCCCATCGGGCCGCGTGCTTCGTCGATCGTGATCGACACGCCGAACTGCTCGAACGTCTCGACAAAAGCGCCCATCGGCGCCAGCGAACCATAGTCGACCACCGTGCCGGCCCAGTCGAAAATCACTGCTTTTACGTGTTTCATGTACTTCGATTCTCAGGAAGTTGTATGGCTCGCGCGGCGTGCCGCGCGTCTCCATGACATTGCGTCCACCGGCTTGTGCGACCGGGACCGGGACCGCGCATCATGAATGCGCAAATCGAATCCGGCCCCTGCCGATCACGCCGCTTCGGCCAGGGTCTTGCGCTCTTCGAGCGCCGCCGCCGGCGGCGCGGCGTGCGCGACGCCCATCGCGTGCAGCGACTGCGCGCAGGCTTCCACCACGCGGTGCATCACGCGCTCATCCACCTGACCGATGCAGCCGATGCGGAAACTGTCCACCACCGTCAGCTTGCCCGGATAGATGATGAAGCCCTGCTTCTTCATCAGTTCATAGAAAAGCTCGAACCTGAACGACGGATGCGCCGGCGCGAAAAACGTCACGATGATCGGCGAGCGCCAGTGCGCGTTCAGCAGCGGCTCGAAACCGAGTGCCTGCATGCCCGCGACCAGCACGTCGCGATTGTTCGCGTAACGCGCGAGACGCCCGGCCTGGCCGCCTTCGAGCTTATGCAGACGCAATGCCTCGATAAACGCGGCGACGGTGTGCGTGGGCGGCGTGAAGCGCCATTGTCCCGTGCGGTTCATCACGTCCCACTGGTCGTACACGTCGAGCGAGAGCGAATGGCTACGCCCCTTGGCCTCCTGCAACGCGCTCTTGCGGGCGATCACGAAACCGAAACCGGGCACGCCCTCGATGCATTTGTTCGCCGACGATACGAAAGCCTCGCACGGAATCTCACGCACATCGAGCGGCACCGCGCCGAATGCGCTCATGGAGTCGATCAGCAGCTTGCGGCCTTTTTTCGCGGTGGCGGCCGCGATTTCCTCGATCGGATTGAGGATCCCGGAGCTCGTTTCACAATGCACCGCAACCACGTGCGTGATGCGCGGATCGGCGTCCAGCATGCTTTCGACTTCGGCGCCGCGCGGCGGCAGGTAGTCGCCCTTGTCGAGCACCGTGCAGGCACGGCCGAGATAGCCGAGCGTGGTCGCGATGCGTTTGCCATAGGCGCCGTTGGCCAGCACCAGGGCGTGGCCGTCGCGCGGAATCAGGCTGCCGAGCATCGCTTCGACGCAGTAGCTGCCGCTGCCCTGCAGCGGCACGCAGTCGTACTCGCCCGCGATGTCGCCGGCAATGTCCAGCAGGCTGCGGCGCAGTTGGGCGGTCATCGCGCGGAAGTCGCCGTCCCACGAGCCCCAGTCGCGCAACATCGCTTCCTTGGTCGAGAGCGCCGTGGTCAGCGGTCCCGGCGTCAACAGATACGGCTCGCCCTTGGCCGGCGTGGCGCACGTCACGGTTGAAGGCATCGCGGACACGGTCGGGGAGCTGTCGATCGCGCTTTCCATGGTCGGAATCTCCGATATCGCTGTTGCGGTGTTTCACACAGTACAGAAAGGCCATCCATCGGTAAAATCGATATAATCGATGCAGATATCGCAAAAACTTATCTATCAGCGAGGCAGACGTGCAATACGCGCAATTGCGGGCGTTTCATGCGGTCGCGGAACATGGCGGGTTTTCCAAGGCGGCGCAGGCGCTGTCGCTCACGCAGCCCGCGGTGTCGGATCACGTGAAGCGGCTCGAGCAGGACTACGGCGTCAAATTGTTCGAGCGCGGCCCGCGCGGCGTCGAAACCACCGAACTCGGCCTGCGCCTTTTCAGCGTGACGCGACAGATGCTGAGTTGCGAGCGCGATGCGCGGCAACTGCTCGAATCGGCAGGCGGGCTCGAATCCGGCTCGCTCTCGCTGGTCGCGGACGCGCCGGATCTGGCCGTCGCGCTGATCGGCGCATTTCGCAGGCTGCATCCGGGAATCGTCGTGACGCTCTCGATCGCCAATGCCGCGGACTGCATGCAGCGTGTGCTGTCGAGCGCCGTCGACGCTGCGATTACCGCCGCGCCGCAGGTGCATAGCCGGCTCGAGTCGCGCGTGCTGCGGCGCGATCCGCTGGTGGCCATGGTGCCGGCGAGCTATCCGGCGGCGAAGAAACGCAAGCTGAGTTACGCGGAACTCGTGCAACAGCCGATGATTTTTCGCGAGGCGCAATCGGTCACGCAGCAGTTGCTGGAAATCGAGTTGGTGCGCGAGTCGTTGCAGGTCGAGCCGGTGATGTACGTGGACGGGCGTGAAGCGCTGGAGGAAGCGGTCGCGCAGGGCATGGGAGTGGGCGTGATCGCGCGCGCCGAATTCAACGAATCGCGGCGGATCAAGATGATTCCGCTTCAGGATTGCCAGGTGTTGATGATCGAATCGCTCACGCGGCTGGCCGAAAGACCGGGGTCGAATCTGCTGGATGCGCTGTTTGCAGTAGAACTGACCAACGCGGCTACTGTAGCGGCGCAATGAAACGGTAAGCCGCCGGGCAACAGTTGCCCGGCGGCGTTACATGCGGACTAAACGCTGCACGCCAATCCTGTTATCGCATACCGCCGCTAGCGATCAGGCTTTCGCCGGTCATCCAGCGCGAGTCGTCGGAGGCAAGGAACACGGTGACGCCGGCGATATCGTCAGGCTGTCCGATACGGCCGAGCGGCGTCGTGCTGACCGCCCAGCTCTCGAAGTCCGAGCCGATGAAGCCGGCAGTATGCGTGCCTTCCGTTTCCACCATGCCGGGATTCACGGAGTTGACGCGAATCTGGCGCGGGCCGAGTTCACGTGCGAGCACGCCGGTGATGGCGTCCACCGCGCCCTTGGTGGCGGTGTAGACCGAGCTGCCCGGCGGCGTAATGCGGCTGACGACCGAGCTGACGTTCACGATGCTGCCGCCTTCGCCTAGATGCTTCACCGCCGCTTGCGTCACCAATAGCAAGCCCAGCACGTTCACATTGAAATGCTTATGGAAGTGCGCTTCGGTGATGTCTTCGATCGGCGCCATCTCATACACGCCGGAATTGTTGACGAGAATGTCGAGACGGCCATACGTTTCGACCGCAGCATCGACGATGCCTTTCGCGTCCGCTGCCTTGGACACATCGCCGCCAACGGCCACGGCCTTGCCGCCCGCTGCGCTGATTGCGGCAACCACCTCGTCCGCGCCCGCCTTGCTGGACGCATAGTTCACCACGACCGACGCGCCTTGCGCCGCCAGCGCCTTCGCAATCGCTGCGCCGATGCCTTTCGATGCGCCCGTTACAACCGCAACCTTACCTGTGAGCTTGCTCATAGTCGTTTCCTTTGGATGGAGTTCGCGCCGGCGTCGCTTTCGCAGTCGCGAAGAATCGCTGGGCCGACGCGGATGAAGCCGGACATGCAGTGGCGCTGTCACAGGAAACAATGTAGACACACAGGCCGTTGGGATAAAGCGGCCGGAAGCGAATAGATACGTCGGATGAGCCGAACAATCGAAGGAGCGCCCTTATTTCATCGCCCCCA
This sequence comes from Paraburkholderia caffeinilytica, assembly GCF_003368325.1. Classification (NCBI taxonomy): domain Bacteria; kingdom Pseudomonadati; phylum Pseudomonadota; class Betaproteobacteria; order Burkholderiales; family Burkholderiaceae; genus Paraburkholderia; species Paraburkholderia caffeinilytica. Next base: position 69,811 of record NZ_CP031467.1, read on the forward strand.
CGACAGAAACCGCATGACTGCCACCGCGAACCGCCCATCGGGAATCATCGCGGACGAGCCTCGCGGCTCACCGATTTCCGCGCTTGCGAATGAACGCGATCTTCGCGGCCACACTGGCCAATATCGCCAACGCGCCCAGCGTATCCAGAATAGTCGACCACACAATCCAGCCCTCCCTGATTCACGCGCCCCACTTCCTGATCAAACGAATGCGCGTGCCAGCAACTGAATACCCAAGCCGAACAGACAAATAAAAAACCAGCGCCGGAAGGTCGCCGGACTAATGTGACCGCGCACCCGTTGGCCGATCCACATACCGAGCAAGGCAGGCGCCACGGCGCAAAGCGACTCGCCCAGGTCGTCGATTGCAAATGCGTGCTCCCGTGCCAGGCCGGCGGCGAGCGCCATGGTGGAAACGGTGAACGACAGGCCGAGCGCCTGAACCAGATCCTCTTTCTTTAACGTCAGCCCCTGCAGGTAAGGCACCGCCGGCACGACGAACACCCCGGTCCCACCGGTGATCGCGCCGGTGACCACGCCGACCGCCGGCGACAGCCAGCGCTCGTGCCGCACCGGCACCGAAAAACGCCACGCCATCAGCCCGGCCGCGGCGTAGAGCGTCAGCGCGGCGCCCAATCCGGCCACAGCCCATGCACCGCCTCCACCGGCAATGAACGACGCAGCCGCAAGCGTGCCCGCGACGATGCCCGCCATCATCGGCCACAAGCGCCCAAGCAGCGCCCGCACATCAGGCCCCGCGAACAGCTGCCAGACGTTCGTGACGAACGACGGCAGCAACAGCATCGCGGCTGCTTGCGCCGGCAGCATCAGCGTGCCGAGCACGCCCATGGCGACGGTCGGCAGGCCCATGCCGGTCACGCCCTTGACGAAGCCGGCCAGCACGAACGTCGCGGCCACCACGCTCGCATGCAGCGCAAAAGAAGAGGTCATTGGGCTGTTGTTCCGAATGTCATGCCCACGATTTTCGATCGCCGCAGCGCCGCTCACAATGCGTAAGATACGTACTGTGACTTAGGCTGTAGCTAAGGCTAAGGCTAAAACTAAAACCGCAACTGCAGCCGCGATTACACCCTCAACTCAAATCCGACTCCATGCGCTTCGACCTGATCGACCTCCGCCTTTTCCTGCACATCCTCGACACCGGTAGCATCACGCACGGCGCGGCGCGCGCCAATATGTCGCTGCCGTCGGCCAGCGCGCGTTTGCGCGGCATGGAAGACGCATTGGGCGAGCCGTTGCTGGAGCGAGGCCGGCGCGGCGTGGAGTCGACGGCGACGGGCGACACGCTCGCGCATCATGCGCGACTCGTGCTCGGCCAGATCGACCGGATGCAAGGCGAGCTCGGCGAACATCAGGCCGGACGCAAAGCCTGCATCCGCTTGTGGACCAATACCGCCGCGATCACCGAGTTCTTGCCCGCCGCGGTCGGCCTGTTTTTGCGCAACCACCCCAACGTGCAAATCGACCTGAAGGAACGGCAAAGTAGCGAGACCGTGAAAGCGGTGCTGACCGGCGCGGCGGAGATCGGCATCATTTCGGATGCCGTCGAACACGGTGCGTTGCAGACCCTGCCCTTCGCCGTCGACAAGCTCGTGCTGGTCACGAGCCGCGACGACCCGCTGGGCGGACGCCGTCGCGTGACGCTTGCGGAGGTGGCCGACCGTGAATTCATCGGCTTGAGCACGGGTAGCGCGTTGCACACGTACCTTGGCGAGCGCGCGCTGCTATCCGGGCAGCCGCTCAGCATCCGCGCGCACATGCGAACCTTCGACAGCATCTGCTGCATGGTCGAACAGGGCGCGGGCATCGCCATCGTGCCGGCCACCGCCGCGAAACGCTATCGCGGCACGCCGGGCATTCGTACGATCGAACTGACGGACAGCTGGGCCACGCGTCGGTTGCTGATCTGCATGCGCGACCTGAACCGCTTTGAAACGGCCGGAAAAGGCGCTGGTCCGGCATCTGGCGGGTGTAGAGGGATGACAAGGCTGTGCGGCTGCGCGGCTGCGCGGCTGCGCGGCTGCGCGGCTGCGCGGCTGCGCGGCTGCGCGGCTGCGCGGCCTATTATCAACGAGGTTTATTCCACAACCGATTTTTAATCGATTTGCCTGATTGTCAGCCGTTTCTTATCCTTGACGCACAACCGGACGCCGCGCAATGCATGCGGTGTCCGCTCCGCCCCTCTCTGTCCTTTGGCCGGCAAGATCATGGAAAGAACCACCTTCAGCGTACGTGTCGACAGCGTGCATGACGAAGCACACGGCGTGCGCTCGTTCAGCGTCTCGCGTCTGGACGGGCAACCGTTCGACAGTTACGAACCCGGCGCGCATATCGACGTCACCGGACCCTCCGGCCTCACGCGCCAATACTCCTTGTGCGGCGACCCGGATCATCGTGAAGCGCACCTGTTTGCCGTCAAACGGGAAGACGCGTCGCGCGGCGGCTCGCGCTCGCTGCATGAGGACGTGACTGTCGGTTGCGAATTGACGATCGGTGCGCCGCGCAATCTGTTTCAACTCGCATCCGGCGCGAGCGAGCACATTCTGATCGCGGCAGGTATCGGCGTCACGCCGCTGTTGAGCATGGCCTATCGCCTGCTCAAGCAGAACGAGCGCTTCGTGCTGCACTATTTCGCACGCAGTGCGGATCATGCGGCGTTCCTGCCCTTGCTGTCGCGCGCACCGTTCAGTGATTTCGTGCGGCTTCATTTCGGCGTCGAGAGAGAACAACTCGATGCAGTGCTGTCCGACTGTGTAGCAAGTGCGCGCGAGGGCTCGCACATCTACACCTGCGGCCCGGCTCCCTTCATGGAGCGCGTGGTGGCGATCGGCGAGAAGCACGTAGCCGCCGAGGCGATTCATCTTGAACGCTTTGCCGCCGAGCCCGCTTCGGCGGCCGGCGGCGAAGCGAACACGCTCGATGCATTCGACGTGCGGATCGCCAGCAGCGGCGCCACCGTCCGCGTCGACAAGAATACGACGATCGTCGCGGCGCTGGCGTCGATCGGGATCGAAGTCGATACGTCGTGCGGCGAAGGGGTATGCGGGACCTGTATGGTCGATGTGGTGAGCGGCATGCCCGAGCATCGCGACCACTGCCTGAGCAAAGCTGAAAAGGCTAGCGGCAAAGTGATCTGCTGTTGCGTCTCGCGCGCGGCATCACCGCTGCTGGTGCTCGATCTTTAGGACTCTTTGGTGCAAACCAGGTGCTGCATTCGCAGCACCTTCCTCCTCCCATCCTTACCGGTCGTCGTCGCGAATCGACGACGCATGCCGGCACAGCGCACGCACTTCCACATCCATATACGGGAACAACGGCAATTGGCTCAGCACGTCATGCAGATGCGCGGGGCTTTCCACGTCGAACACGCTGATATTCGCGTAGCGCCCGGCAATGCGCCACAGGTGCCGCCAGACGCCCTCTTGTTGCAGCTTCTGCGACATCGCTTTCTCATCGGACTTGAGGCGCGCGGCACGCTCGGCGTCCATATCGGGCGGCAGGTTGACGGTCATCTCAACGTGAAACAGCATGCTTGCTCTCCTTCTTTGATAGGTAACGAAAGACCCCGACCACACGGAAGACTACGCCGCGCAGCCAGGGTCGATAGATTCACGGGGTACGTCTATGCGTTTTCCGGCGCCGGCGCATCAGAGCGCCAGCGCGCCACCGCCTTACGCTTCAGCGCGCAGCCGTTCCACTTCGGCGCCCGGCAGGTTGTCGCGCTCCTTGAACAGCGTGAAGTCGAAGTCGATCAGCGCGAACTGACCGTCCACGCCATAAGGCTTGCCTTCCGCCCCCTCGGCCTGCCTGACGGCCGGCACGAGGCCGTCGCGCGTGGCGAACGCAAAGTCGTCCCACAGATACGGATCGCCATCGATGTTGATCTGCGTGGTCAGCTTGCGGAAACCAGGCACCGAAACGAAGAAGTGGATATGCGCCGGACGATGCCCATGACGGCCCAACTGATCGAGCAACAACTGCGTCTGCCCTTGCGGCGGCACCGAGTAACCGACCGGCACGACACTGCGGAAGCTGTACTTGCCTTCGGCATCCGTGCGAATCGAGCGGCGCAGATTGAAGGCCGGCTGCGACTTGTCGAAGTAGGAGTAGTTGCCGAGGTGATTCGCGTGCCACACTTCGACCAGCGCGTTCGCGAGCGGCTTGCCGTCTTCGCCGAACACGCGACCGCGCATCACGAGCGTCTGACCCGGATCGGTGCCGTCGTCGAGTCGCGCATGCCCGTCGGACACGGGTGCGCCCGCCACATACAACGGTCCTTCGATGGTGCGCGGCGTGCCGCCTTCGATACCTGCCTTGGCTTCCGCTTCGTCCATCCGCAGATCGAGAAAATGCTCGAAGCCGAGGCCCGCGGCCAACAGTCCGAGCTCGCCGCTCTTGCCCGCGTCGCCGAGATAATTCAGCGCGGTCCAGAACTCGGCCGGCTGCACGTCGAGGTCTTCGATCGTATAGAACAGATCCTGGACAATGCGGTTGACGATCTGCTTGGTGCGCGGATTGCCTTCGCTTGTGGCGCTGTCGTTGATCTTCTGCAGCAGCGCGTCGATGGTTTGCTTGTTCATGGGGTATCTCCTTCGTTTAATGTTTTAGGCGGTCAACGGATGAACCGTCAGTTCGTGGTGACGCTTGCGCCCTTGCGCGTATCGCGCCGCAAGCGGTCGATCTTGTCCCAGTCGAGCGTGATGCCGAGACCGGGTCCTTGTGGAAGATGCAAAGCAAAGTTTTCGTAACGCAGCGGTTCAGTCAGAATCTCCTCGGTCAGCAGCAACGGCCCGAACAGTTCGGTGCCCCACTTCAGTTCGCCGAAGGTGCTGAAGAGCTGCGCCGAGGCGATGGTGCCCACCGCGCCTTCGAGCATCGTGCCGCCGTACAGGTCGATGTTCGCGGCGAGCGCGATCGCCGCCACCTGCGCGGCGCCAGTCAGGCCGCCCGATTGCGCGATCTTGACGGCGAACACATCGGCCGCGCGAGCGCTGGCAATGGCGAAGGCGTCGGCCGGGCCATGCAATGCCTCGTCGGCCATGATCGGCACCTGAGCGAGATCCGTCAGACGTTTGAGGCCCGCGCGGTTCTCCGCGGCGATCGGCTGCTCGATCAGTGCGATACCGGCATCGGCGAAGCGCTTGCCGGCCCAGATCGCGTCGGATTCGGTCCATGCCTGGTTCACGTCGACACGCACTTCGCCGCGCCCTGCCAGCGCCTTCTGAATGGCCACGACGTGCGCGACGTCATCGGCAAGCGCGCGCGAACCGATCTTCAGCTTGAACACGCGATGCCGTTTCGCTTCGAATACCCGCTCGGCTTCGTCGATGTCGCGGGTCGTATCGCCGCTTGCGAGGGTCCACGCCACGTCCACCGAATCGCGCACCCGGCCGCCGAACAGCTCCGACAAGGGCACGCCGAGACGCTGCGCCTGGGCATCGAACAAGGCGGTTTCAACCGCGGACTTTGCAAAGCGGTTGCCCTGAAACAGCGTGCGCAGCTTCGCCATCGCCGCGCCCGGACGGGTTGCGTCCATGTCTTTGAGCAGCGGCGCGAAATACGTATCGATGTTGACCTTGATGCTTTCCGGACTCTCCTCGCCGTATGCAAGGCCCCCGATGGTCGTGCCCTCGCCCACGCCGACCACGCCGTCGGAAGAGCGGATGCGCACCAGCACGAGCGTCTGGCAGTTCATCGTTGCAACCGAAAGGCGGTGCGGACGAATCGTCGGTACGTCGACGAGAATCGTCTCCACGCTCTCGATCTTCACGGGTGTTGCTATCATTCGTTGCTCTCCTGACCTGCATTCCTGAGAGCCCCATAGTAGAAACAACCCGCGAAGCAGTCCAACACCGATTCCGACTACTTCCATACCTTAGGGGTATGCATGGAACTTCGCCAACTCCGCTACTTCATCGCGGTCGCGGAAGAGATGAACATCACGCGGGCGGCCACTCGTCTGCATATGACGCAGCCGCCGCTGAGCCGCCAGATCCAGCAGATCGAGGAAAGCGTCGGCCTCGCGCTGTTCGAGCGTGGTTCGCGGCCGTTGCGGCTGACCGAGGCCGGCCGCATTTTCTATACGCAAGCCAGGCGTCTGGTCGACGACGCCGACGAACTTGCTCCGCTCACGCGGCGTCTCGCGCAACTGGCCGAGCGGATCGTGATCGGCTTCGTGCCGTCGACGCTCTACGGCGCGCTGCCCGCGGTGATCCGCGCGTTTCGCGAGGCGGCGCCGCATATCGAGTTGTCGCTGATCGAAATGTTTACGATCGAGCAACTCGGCGCCCTCAAAGGCGGCCGTATCGACGTCGGTTTCGGCCGCCTGCGTTTCGACGATGCGCAACTGGCGCGCGAAGTGCTCGTCGAAGAACGGATGATTGCCGCATTGCCGCAAAACCACCCGCTCGCGCGCCAGAAGAAAGCGCTGACGCTTGCCGCACTCGCCGGGGAAACGCTGATCGTCTATCCGAGCACGCCGCGGCCGAGCTATGCCGACCAGCAGCTATCGGCGATGCACGACCATGCATTGGAGCCGAAAGCAGTTCATGAAGTGAGGGAGTTGCAAACCGCGCTCGGGCTGGTCGCGGCGCAGGTCGGCGTGTGTCTGGTGCCGGAAAGCGTAGAGGGTTTGCGCGCGCATGGCGTGGTGTACCGGCCGATTCCGGCAGCGAATATCGCGTCGCCGATCATCATGAGCCGACGCTTGCAGGATGAATCGCCGACTACTACTCTGCTGTGTTCGCTGGCGCGGGAGTTGTTCAAACGGGGTTGAAAGGCGGCGTGGCGTGGCCTGCCTCAACGCTCATCAAACCGCCGCACGATATCGCTCATCAGATTGCGCAGCCACACGTTGCCCTCGTCCTGATCGAAATGCTCGTGCCAATGCATCGTGACTGCCGCCATCGGCAACGTAACCGGCAACTCGTAGAGCTGAAACCCGCCATTCCGGTTGAAAATCTGCGCAAGACGCCGCGGCAGCGTCGCGAACAGATCGGTCACGGCCAGCACGCTCGGCAAGGCCACGAAATGCGGCAATTCGAGCGCAATATGCCTGCCCACACCTTGTGCGCGAAACGCATCGTCGAGCGCATAGTGGCTGTGCTCGACCGACGTGATCTGCACGTGCGACGCGTCCAGAAACGCCTTCATGGCCAGTTCTTTCGTGCGCGGCAAGCCGCGCCGTTTGCGTGTCATGCAGACGTAGGTCTCTTCGAACAGCGCTTGATGACGCGTGCGCGCGGTCAACGTCGGCAGATTGCCGATTGCAAAATCGAGCCGGCTGCCGCGCAACGCGTCTTCGATTTCTTCCACCGGCAGCGGCTCGATACGCAACTTCACGCGCGGCGCCTGCTGGTGCAACGCCTCGCAAATCGGCGGCAGGTAGGCCAATTCCCCCGCGTCGGACAGCGATAGCCGGAACGTGCGCGTACTCACGGCGGGATCGAAGTGCTCCGCATAACGCAGCGCTTCACGCACCGTATCCAGCGCCCGCGCGACGATACCCGACAGTTCGAGCGCGATCGGCGTGGGCTGCATGCCGGCACGCGTGCGGATAAAGAGTGGATCGTCGAACAGCGTCCGCAAACGGCCCAGCGAATAACTGATCGCCGGCTGCGACAGCGCAAGCCGCTGGCCGGCTCGCGTCAGGCTGCGTTCCTCGACGATCGCCTGGAAAACGCGCAGCAGATTGAGGTCGACGTGGTCCAGTGAATTCATCGAGATATCCATGAGATTGATCTTATATTTTATTTTAGATCAATTTGACGCATATCAGTGGCTCGGCGAGACTTTGCTTCATCGACCACCCCACCACCACCACGATGAGCGATTCCTCCTATCAGACCGTCGACACGAGCGCCTTGTACCAGCGCGCGCAGTCCGACCGCGTCGCCCCGTCGCTGTACTACGACCCGGCGGTTTTCGAAACCGAACTCGAGCGCATTTTCTACAAGACGTGGATCTGGGTCGCGCACGAAAGCGAACTGCCGAATCCCGGCGACTTTCGCACCACCACGATCGGCCGTCAGCCGGTGATCGTGGTACGCGACAAAAGCGGCGCCGTCAACGTGCTGCAAAACCGCTGCCGCCATCGCGGCGCGACGGTCTGCGAGCAGCACAAGGGCAACGCGAAAGGCTTCACGTGCCCGTATCACAGCTGGACCTATGGTCTCGACGGCGCCTTGCGCGCGCTACCTTATGGCGACGGTTACGAAGGCGTGATCGACAAGACCGAGTTGCCGCTAGCCAGCCTGCGCGTGGGCATCTATCAAGGTCTGATCTTCGCGAGCTTCAATCAGGAGATCGAGCCGCTCGAGGATTTCCTCGGCGGCGCCAAGCCGTGGATCGACCTGTTCATGAAGCAAGGCGCGGGCTATCCGATCAAGGCGAACGGCGAACATCGCTTCCGCTTTAACGGCAACTGGAAGATCCAGCTCGAAAACACCACCGACCTGTATCACTTCCCGGTTGTCCACAAGTCGTGGATGAAATCGATCGACGATGAAACCGCGACGGCCATCACGAGCTTCATGACGAGCGACGAAGCCTTCTGCCGCTCGCTCGGCAACGGCCATAGCCTCGCCGTGCTGGTGCCGGAGCTCGTCGACCTCGACAAGGACGACGGCGCCCCCATTCCAGAGCGTTTCCAGGAACTCGCCGCCACGCTCGGCGAAAAGCACACGCCCGACGAAGTGCGCCGCATTGTGCGTTCGCTGATGGGTGTCGGCTTCAACCTGAATCTGTTTCCGAACCTCGCACTCTCGATGGCGTTTTTCCGCGTGCTGCGGCCCATTTCCGCGAACGAGACGGAAATCCGCCACGTCGCTCTGGCAATGGACGGCGGCCCCGACGAAGCAAACCGCGTGCGTCTGCGCATTCACGAACATTTCCAGGGTCCGTTCGGTTTCGGCAGCCCGGACGATGCCGAAGCCTGGGAGCGCGTGCAGCGCGGCTCGCATGCCGGTCCCGATCTGCCGATCCTCGTGAACCGCGGACTGAATCGCGAAAGCACCGCGCCGAACGGCGAAAAGACCGCGCACGCCACCGATGAGACGGGCATGCGCGAAGCGTACGCGCAATGGCGCACGATGATGGAGCAAGCATGATGGACGACAGGAACACGCTGTTCTCGCAGCAGACCTTTGCAGGCGCGATCGAACTGATCTGGCGCGAAGCCGAATTGCTGGACCGCAAGGACTATCACGCATGGCTTTCGCTGTGGGACCCGGCGGGCTTTTACGTGGTACCGATCGACCCCGGCACCACCGACTTCGCCGCCACGCTCAACTACGCATACGACGATCAGGACATGCGCGAAAAGCGCGTGCAACGCATGACATCGGGCTATTCGGCCTCGGCGAGCGACGCCGCCCACACGGTGCGCACGGTGTCGCGTTTCACGCTGACAAGCGATGCGAGCGACGAAGTCGACGTGAATTCGGCGCAGATCGTCGTCGCGTACAAACGCGGCAAGTCGACCCTGTTCGCGGCGGATCTCACGCACCGCATCAGTTTCGCAAGCGGCGAGCCGCGCATCGTGCAAAAGGTGATCCGCCTGATCGATTCGACCGAGGCGCTCAGCGCGATCGGGTTCCTGTTGTAATTGACGACGCCACCAGCGAGCACGACGATGCCCAACGACACGCTTTCCCCCACGGCCGTATCAGCCGCCACGCCAGCGGCGCCTGCGACCTCGCGGACACTGCGGCGGATCATCGTCGCCTCCGTGCTCGGCAACGCGCTCGAATGGTATGACTTCTTTCTGTACGGCACGGCGGCGGCCCTGATCTTCGGGCCGTTGTTCTTCCCGCTGCACGGCGATCCGTTAATGGGCACCCTCGCCGCCTTCGCGGGCTTTGCGATCGGTTTTCTGGCGCGGCCGCTGGGCGGCATCGTGTTCGGCCACATCGGCGACCGGCATGGCCGCAAACGCGCGCTCGTCGTGACGCTGATGATGATGGGCGTGGCGACCTTCGGCATCGGCCTGTTGCCGACGTTCTCGCAAATCGGCTTCCTCGCGCCCATCGCGCTCATCTGTTTGCGGATCGTGCAAGGCATCGCGTCCGGCGGCGAATGGGGCGGCGGCGTGCTGCTCATTAGCGAGAGCGCGCCGGCGAATCGCCGTGGCTACTACGCATCGTTCAGTCAGTTGGGTGTGGCGGGCGGCTTTGTGTTGTCGGCAGCCGCGTTCTATCTGGTGCAGCGGCTGCCGGTGGAAAGTTTCATGTCCTGGGGTTGGCGCATGCCGTTTCTCGCGAGCGTGCTGATCTTCGGCGTCGGCGTGTATATTCGCCGACGCCTGCCTGAGAGCCGTGATTTCACCGCTGCGAAACCGAAGCACATGCCGGTGCTGACCGTGCTGCGCAATCACCCGAAACAGGTACTACAGGCCATGGGACTGCGTATCGCTGAAAACGGCGGCACGTACATCTTCCTCTCGTTCGTGCTGGTGTACGGCAAGACGATCGGCGTGCCGGTCGCGGTGATGCTCGGCGGCGTGATGCTCGCAATGACGCTCGAACTCCTTACTATCGTGCTGTGGGGCCGGCTATCGGATGTGATCGGCCGCCGGCCGGTGTATATGATCGGCGCGCTCGGCCTCGTCGTGATCGCGTTTCCCGCGTTCTGGCTGATCGATACGCATGAACCGCTGCTCGTGTTCCTGTCGCTCGCACTGGGTTTGCCCTTCTGCCACGCCGCGATGATCGGCACGCAGCCCGCGTTGATGGGCGAACTCTTTCCCACCGAAGTCCGCTATTCGGGCATGGCCCTGGGCCACGAAATCGCCTCGGTGTTTTCCGGCGGACTCGCGCCTCTGGTCGCTATCGCGTTGTATTCGAAGGTGCACGCGTCCTGGCCGGTCGCGTTGATGCTGATCGGCTTCGGGCTTATCACCGCGGTGACGCTCGTGACCATCCCGAAGAACGTCAACACCACGCATGATTGAGAATGCGTGCGGCCCAACCCATGCGTCGGCTGCTTCCGTTGCGCCGTCCGCTGCATCCCTGCTGCGATCAACCGGAGGCAACAGCGACGAGCGGCAGCGTAAAACTGCATTGAAGCCCGCCCTGCCGCGCCGGTTTGGCCCAGATTTCACCGCTATGCCGCGTGACGATGTTCTTGCACAGCGACAAACCAATGCCGTTGCCGCCCGCCTTCGACGAAGAAAACCCGTCGAACAGGCGGCCGTGCGCTTCCGCGGGCACGCCCGGGCCGTTGTCGATGACCTGCACGAGCGCATATTTTCCGCGCAGGCTGGTGACAAGACGCAACTCGCCGCGCCGTGCAGCCGTATTGGCGTACCCCGTCGCGCATTCCGTCAGCGCCTCGATCGCATTGAAGGCCAGATTCAGCACCACCTGGCCGATCAGCACGCGCTCGCAATACACCGGCAACGCTTCGGGCGCCTGCTCGATGGTGACGACGACACCGGCCTCTTTGGCGCGCAATTCGATGAAGTACGCGACGTCCGTGATGACGTCGCGCAGGTCCGCGTACGTTTCGCTGGGCTCCCGTTTGACGATGTAATCGCGCACGCTCTTGATGATCACAGCCGCATGCTCGGCCTGACGATCGGCGCTGCGCAGGCCCCACAACGCATCGTCGACGGGACCGGGTTGCTGGAGCCGCAGAATCGCGCCTTCGATGAAATTGCGCACCGCGGCAAGCGGCTGGCTCAACTCGTGCGCGATTGCGGTCGCCATTTCACCCATGGCGTTGTAGCGCCCCGCGTATTCCAGCAGCCGCGCCTCGTTACGGCGCGCCTCTTCGACCGCGACTTCCTCCGTGATGTCGCGAAAGTGCAGCAGGCGGCCGTTGAGGTCGTCTTCGATCTCGATTCGTCTGCACGTGATGCGCAACCAGCCCGGCGTGCCGTCGCGGCGCGTGATGCGATAACGCTGCGGCGCCGAGGGCTGGATGCGCGGCGCGTTGGCCAGCTGTTCGAGCAGGCGGTCGCGATCCGATTCGCTGCAATAGTCGAGCACGTCGCCCATCGGCGCGCCCGCTTCCAGACCCAGCACGCGCCGTCCGGATTCGCTGACGAATTCCACTTCCCCCGCGGGTGTCAGTACGGCCACGCCTTCACCGAGATCCTGCATGAACTCGCGCAGCCGCGACTCATAGCGCCGCAGCGTTTGCTTGAGCGTGTCCTCGACGCTGATATCGCGAAACTGCACCATCACCACCGCGCGCGCGCGCAGCGGCACGTAGGTGGCAATGGCCTCGGACAGCATGTCGGCACCCATGCGCGAGCGGTAACACCACTCGTACACCTGCGGGCCTTCGGTGATCGCACGGTCCATGGCCCCCACGCCGATCTCGCGCCGGTACTTCGGCACCGGGCGGGTCATGTCTTTCGCCTTGAGCGGCAGCAATTCCTCGAGCGTGAACCCGAGCGCCTCGCAAGCCGCGCGATTGGCCCACACGATCGCCTTCGTTTCGGCGTCGTGCAGCAGCACGCACAGCGTCAGCGCGTCGAGCAGGCGGTGGAAATCATCTTCGGCGGGGAAATTCATTGGACGAGGCGGCGCAAAAGTTCGATCGCGTACGTGAAGGAACATAACACCAGTCGGCACGATTCGCGTCTGAAGATTTCTTTAGAGACCCCCGGCGCGTTACCTAAAAACGCATCCCGCGTCCCAATTGAAGCGTTCTTTTTGCATTTCTAGACTGGTTCACCCTGCACGCGTCGCCGCCTGCTGCTTTGCCCGCGACCGAAGCGTGCCTCGTGTTCCAGCCGATAACGAATCAAGGAGATGCCCCCGCCATGTCAGACACCGCCATCGACACTATTGCCGCCGTCGCAGAAACCAGCCGCGCGGCAACGCGCCTGCCGCTCGCCGACGTCATCGCCGAAATCGCCGCACGGCGCGAAGAATTCGATCGCCTGTCACACGTGCCGCGCGAGGTCATCGGCAAGCTCAAACGCGCCGGCGTGTATCGCGCGGCAACGCCCAGGCGCTTCGGCGGCGATGCGCTCGCGCCCACCGCGTTTCTCGACATGATCGAACGCATTGCGGTAGCGGACGGTTCGGCCGCGTGGGTCGCAAGCTTCGGCTCGGCGAACGTGTATCTCGCGGCCTTGCCGCTGGCCACTCAGGCGCAACTCTACGCCGACGGTCCCGATCAGGTGTTTGCAGGCGGCCTCTTTCCCGTGCAACCCGTGCAGCCCGCCGACGGCGGCTGGCGTGTGAACGGCACCTGGAAGTTCGCGAGCGGCTGCAAGGGCGCGGATTGGCTCGGCGTAGGCATCAGTACCGGCGCCCCCGGCGTGCCCGGCAAACCGCGCACGGCCGTGTTCCGCCCGCATCAGGTCGAGATCGTCGAGAACTGGGACGTGGTCGGCATGCAAGGCACCGGCAGTCACGATCTGCGCGTCGCCGATCAGTTCGTCGCCGACGACTGGACCTTCGTGCGCGGCGGCGAACCCTGCGTGGACGAACCGCTGTATCGCTACCCGACGATCGCCTACGCGGCGCAAGTGCTGGCCGTGGTCAACCTCGGCCTTGCCCGCGCCGCGCTCGATGTCGCCAACCAGATGGCCGGCGGCCGCAAGACCACGACCGGCGCGCCGCAACTCGCCGACCGCGCGTACTACCGGATCGAACTGGCGAAAGCCGAAGCGCAATTGCGTTCGGCACGCGCGTTCTTCTACGACACCACCGACGACGTCTGGCAATCGATCCTCGCCGGCAACCCGGTTACGCCCGAGCAGACCAGCCTGCTGCGGCTTGCCGCGACGCAGATCGCCCGCGAAGGCGCCGAGGTCGTGCAGCGCGCCTACCGGCTCGGCGGCACGATGGCGATCTACCGCACGCATCCGTTGCAGCGCCTGGTGCGCGATGCGATGGTGGTCACCCAGCACGCGTTTCTCGGCGAAGGCAATTTCGACGGCGCCGGTGCGGTGTTCGTCGGCGTGCCGCCGATTCCGGGCTACCTGTAAGCCCTGATCTGATTTTGACGTTCCAACGATTTCATGGAGAACCACACAATGTCCGATAACCCGACGCTGCCGTTGCGCGTTCTGTTCTGCTGCGGCGTAACGCAGAATTTCTTCGACCTGCCGCGCGAGAAGATCGGCGAAGTCTGGCAGGCTTACGGCAAGATGCTGGCGGCGGTCGAATCGATGGACGGCGTCAGCGTGCTCGGCATCATGGACGACGACCGCCTCACCGTCGGCCATGCCGACACCTCGCCGTGGACCTTCTACATCATGGCCGACGTGCGCGACTTCGATACCGCCGTGGCGGTGTGCAACCTGTATCGCACCACGCCGGTCGGCGAATACAACCTGTGGCGCTACGGCAAGATCGAAGCGCGCGTCGGCCGCGCGCTGCAAGTGCCGCCGCAACACGCCAACGCGGCTTGAGTGCGCTGGAGGACGATGCGATGAACGAGACCCCGGATACGCTTGCCGGCTTGACCGAACGGCTTGCCGCGCTCGAAGCCGAATCAGCGGTGCGCCGCACGATGGCCCGCTATATGGCGCTCTGCGATGTGCCCTCGGGTACGCTCGAAGGCGAGACGCTCGCGGCCCTCTTCGCTGTCGACGCGATCTGGGAAGGCATCGGCCCGCAGTACGCGAGCAAGTTCGGCCGCCTCACCGGTCATGCGGACATTCTCGCGATGCTCACGCGCTACTTGCCGCCGTCGCCGCATTTCTCGGTCAATGTGCATTTCCTCACGTCGGAAACCATCGAGGTGCGGGGCGCAACCGCGAAAGGACGCTGGATCATGCTGCAAGCGTCCGGTTATGTCGACACGCAAGCGGAGTTGATCTCCGCACGCCTCGACGTGGATTTCGCACCCGCCGGCAATGGCCGCGACTGGCTCATCACGCACTTTCGCACCGAACGTCTTTTCGATGCGCCCTGGCAAGTCAATGCAAGGAAACCGAACCCATGAATGAGTTTATCCAGACCATGTCGTTAGGCGGCACGGGCCCCAGCATCGCGATCAAGGACACGATCGATATCGCCGGCTACGCGACCACGGCCGCGAGCCGCGCATTGGCCGGCACGCCCCCTGCGCAACACCACGCGGAAGTCGTGGAGCGCTTGCTCGATGCCGGCTGGCGCATCGTCGGCAAGGCGAATATGCACGAACTCGCCTTCGGCATGACCGGTATCAACGATTACACCGGCACGCCGCAAAACCCCCAGGACGCATCGCGTATTCCCGGCGGTTCGTCGAGCGGCTCGGCGGCGGCTGTTGGTTTGAAGCTTGCCGACGCCGCGCTTGGCACCGACACCGGCGGCTCGATTCGCGGCCCCGCTGCGTGTTGCGGCGTAATCGGCCTGAAGCCGACTTACGGACGCGTCTCACGGCGCGGCGTCGCACCGCGTGAATCGACGCTCGATTGTGTCGGGCCGTTCGCACGCGACATGAAGACGATCGTCGCGGCGATGCAGGCGATCACCGCCGACTTCGACGTGCGTGCCGCCCGCGCGCCGCAAGCACGCGCGTGGAAGGTCGGTATCGTCCAGGTCGACGCACGCCCGGAAATTCTTCAAGCCGTCACGCGTGCGGCGGGCCAGGCCGGGTGCGCGGCTCACACGGTGGAACTCGCAGGGCTTGCCGCCGCCTTCGAAGCGGGCCTGTCGATCATCAACGTCGAAACCTCTCATGCGTTCGGTCATCTCGTGGCAACCGGCAAGCTCGGCGCCGATCTGGACGCGCGGCTGCGCGCCGCTGCGAATACGAACGCGGCGCAATGCGAAGCGGCGGAGTCGGTACGCCGGCAATTCACAGACGCTGTCGATCACGCGCTTGAAAGCGCGGACGTATTGATTCTGCCCACGCTTCCCGCGCTGCCGATCACGCTCGACGAGGCACGTGGCGGCACGCCGGTCATCGCCATGTCGTCGTTGATCCGGCCGTTCAATCTGAGCGGCCATCCGGCACTGAGCTTGCCTCTGCCGATCGACGGTTCGCCGCTCAAGGCGGGCCTGCAGATCGTCGGACGCAAAGGCGCGGATGAACAGGTGTGCGCGATCGCGGCGCGCTTCGAAGCCGCGCTCGCCGCTTGAGGTGCGGCAAATGAGTTGGCACATGCCGTTGCCAGTTTCAGCTGCCGTTCGCGCCCGCAAAATGCCGCCTGACGGATGGACTCAGCCGATGAGCCAGACAAACAGGCAACGCACGAAACCGCTATAAAGGCGGCCGTTTTCTCACGGAGCAGAAGCAATGCAGAAAAGAGTCGTACTCGTTACGGGCGCCGCGCGCGGTCTCGGCGCGGCGATTGCCGCCCGCTTTCACGCAGCGGGTTACGCGGTTGCCATCGGCGACATTGCGTTCGATGCCGCCGAGGCGCTCGCCCGCGAACTCAGCGCCGATGGCTCGAGCGCCTTTGCGCTGAATCTCGACGTCACCTCGAAGACCGCGTTCGAATCGGCACGCGATGCGATCCTGCAACGCTGGGGCCGCATCGACGCGTTGATCAACAATGCGGGTGCCTCCAAAGTCGTCTCCGTCATGGAGATCACTGCCGAGCAATTCGATCAGGTGATCAACGTGAATCTGCGCAGCGTGCTGTTCGGCTGCCAGGTGTTCGGCCAGCATTTCGCCGACGCCGGCGCGGGCCGCATCGTCAACATCGCCTCGCTGGCGGGGCAGAACGGCGGATCGGCCACCGGCGCGCACTATGCCGCGGCCAAAGGCGGCGTCATCACGTTGACCAAGGTGTTCGCGCGCGATCTCGGCGCAGCGGGCGTGACCGTCAATGCGATTTCACCCGGGCCGATGGATCTGCCGATCGTGCACGAGAGCGTTGCGGCCGACAAGCTGAAGGCGGTGATCGCCAACATTCCGGCGGGACGCCTGGGGTCGGCGGACTATGTCGCGGATGTCGCGGTGATGTTGGCCGCTGAGAACGCTTACTTCGCGAACGGCGCGTGCTGGGACGTGAACGGTGGATTGTTCATGCGCTAGATGCCCGATGCGTGCCGGACGCGTTTGCGGTGCGTTGCCTTCGTGGCATGCGTCAACGCCCGTGCACATGCTCATGTTCACGCTCACGCGGCGGCGCGCCTCACCGCGGCGCACCGCTCGCGGCCGCCTCCTGTTCCCACACCGCCATCACGTCGCGCACCAGCGTCGCGATGGACGCCGCGCCGAGCTTGTCCTTGATGCTCGCACGATGCACGTCGACGGTCTTCACACTGATCGACAGATCGGAGGCGATGCGCTTGCTGCCCTTGCCGTCGATCACGCCGCGCAGCACTTCTTTCTCGCGCGCCGTCAGCGACGCCAGGCGTTTGCGCAACTCGCGCTGCTTCTGATCGGCCGCGTGACGAAGCGTGGCGAGTTTCAACGCACGCTGCACGCGATCGAGCATCTGCTGCGAGTTATACGGCTTCTCGACGAAATCGATCGCACCGTTCTGCAAGGCACGCACCGACATGGGAATGTCGCCGTGACCGCTGACGAAAATAATCGGCAGTGTTGCACCTTGACGGTTCAACTCCGCTTGCACGTCGAAGCCGCTTTGCTCCGGCATGCGCACGTCGAGCACGAGGCATGCCGGCACGTTGGGATCAAAAGCGCTGAGAAATTCATTGGCGTTCGCAAAACCCGCCGACTTCACGCCGATCGACTCGAGCAGCCATGCGAGCGACGTGCGCATGCCGTTGTCGTCGTCGACGATATAGACGATCGGTGCGAGGGACGGAGCGGACTGCGGCTGCTGGGACATGGAGTCGGTGGAACGGTTCGGAGAGTGTGCGATCGTGCGATGCGGAGCGTTTTGCCGGCTCATGATAACCAGCGGAAAAAGCGCTGAAAAGCGATAGTTACCCTGTACCGCAGATTAAATCGTGCTCACGCGCTCACCATGCAAACACGCATTGGGGAAAGCTTTAGACGGATTGGGAAAGACGCCCTCACGCGCGCCGCTCGCGCCAATTTTTTTCCGTGCGCGGATTGGTTACGCTTGAATCCAGACCTCTACCGCGCCCCAGGAAACCAGAACATGAAGCCGAATCTGCAATCGACGCCCGTCGCCGACACCGACCTGGCAGCCAGGCAGCAATTCCGTCAGGCCATGGCGCATCTATCCGCCGCCGTGAACGTCATCACGACCGCCGGCCCGCATGGACGCTGCGGCGTTACCGCAAGCGCCGTATGCTCCGTCACCGATACGCCGCCCACGCTGCTCGTTTGCCTGAACCGCTCGAGCGCGATGCACGCCACCTTCGAAGGCAACCGGCACGTTTGCATCAATGTCCTGCCCGGCGAGCACGAATTGCTCGCGCGTCATTTCGCCGGCATGACGCAGGTGCCGATGGAAGAACGCTTTGGCTGGCCGATCTGGGACGACGGCACGCACGGGGTGCCGGTCTTGCGCGACGCGCTCGCGAGTCTACAGGGCGAGATCGTCGATCTGAAGGAAGTGGGCTCGCACTCGGTGATGTTCGTCAAAACCACCTGCATCAGCGTGCGCACGGACGGTGACGGGCTGATCTATTTCGATCGCAACTTCCACCGCATCAAGCGCTCGGCATCGCATTGATGCGCGACGACAACCATTGAAACCAGCCGCGGCGTGCGGCCCGCCTGAGTCGCACACCGCGCCATCGTGCCTGCGATGACGCGGCGCGCCGCTGATTCAGACTACTTTACGTTGAACGCGTAGTCGCCATGCGTGCGATGCCCGTCGGATGCCACGGCCACCCAGTGCACGGTGTAATGACCGGCCGCGAGCGGCGGCAGCGGCACTGCGATCAGCGCCGCCTGATGAGCGTCGACGGCGGATTTCTCCGTGTTGACCTGCTTGCCGCTCGCGTCGGTCACCGTCAGCGAGCTGAACGACGGTTCGAGCGGCCCGTCGAACGTCACGCGAACCTGAGCGGGCGACGCCACCGTCGCGCCCGCGCCCGGCTCCTGCTTCTGCGGAAATACATGGGCGAAAGCGGCGCTCGCGAACGCAAGCCCCGCTATCAGCAACGGCACCTTCGATGCGGCGCGCAGCCCGTTATGTCGATCGTTTTTCATCGCTTGCTCCTGCTGTGCTACCGCGTTACTGGAAGAGAGGTTTACCGATCGTGGTCGGCGCGACATCGTCGAAGAAAATGTGAGCCTGAACCAGAATACCCACGTGCGAGCCGCTCGCGTGGTTGATCGGGATTTGCGCTTCAACGCCGAACTGGCCATAGCGGTTGATCCAGATGAAACCCGTGTTGACCGTGCCGGTTGTCTGCCCCTGGCTTCTCGAGAACGGCACTTCCACCAGCGGAATAACGTTCGCCAACGGCTGCGGCAGGCCAATGTCGTGCACGTGTTGCTGCAGGTACGGCAAGCTATATTGCACCGTGAACCCGTAGTTAAATGCGTTCGGCTGCCCCGCTCCTGTTGTCAGCGCCGGACCGGCTTCACCCGTGATCGCGATCGGCCGGAGATAAGCAAGCGATGCCGGAAGATCGCCCATGCCTTTGCCGGCGAAGATGGTGGGAGAGATCGTCGAAAAGTTGTCCGAGACCGCACGGCTTCCTGTGCCGCCGAGTTCGGCGTTGACACCGACCGAGGTCATGAACTCGTGTTCATCGTTGACGTACAGCAGGTACTTCAAGCCGACGCCGAAGTTGTCGAAACCGCGTGCCTTGGGATTATTTTGCATGACGTACGTGCCGTTTACCGACACCGCCAGCCGCGGCGTGATCAGCTTGTCGTATTCGAAATCGAAAGTATTGATGCTTTGATCGCCGGAGTCGCCCGGCACGCGCTGGTGGCCGTATTCGAGGTTGGCTTCGTCGCCGACACCGGGATCGTCGACGGCCATCGTCGACGGGAAGACGCGGTTACCCGCGATCGCGTGCGCACTGGCGAGTGAGGGAGCGAAGAGAAATACGCTGGCGGCGGCCGCAACGAGCGATGCCGCGCGCAGCGGTATCGCGCTGCGCGTTGTCTGGGTTTGCATGGTTCATCCTGTTCATAGGTCGTCATGACGCCGGCACGCGCGTCTACAGACGGACGCGTGGCGGCATTGCGATGCGGTCATGGCATCGCACCGGTGTGACTCGAATCAGGATGCGAACGGAGGGGCGCGAGGCTGCGCGAAGGTGAGCGGCTCGGCGCGGCGAACACGCTCGAAGCGGGTGGCGATCGTGTGCTGGACAGCGCGGACGGTAACGAAAAACAGCGCTTCGACGCTGGGCACCACCGGCATGTGGGCGAGCAGACTGCAATAGCCGCAGGCGTCGCCGTCGGACATGGCCGAGTGTGGGGCCTGCTGTTGCGTCTGTTGTTGCGTCTGTTGTTGGGCCTGTTTGCTGTCGGGATCGTCCGATGCCCGATGCTGCATGAAGGGCAAGAAGGACATGGTGTCCTTCTCCGGCATGAAAGCCATCGACGGCGCCGAGCAAAGTCCGCCTTCCATTCCGGCTGCACCGCCGTTGCGTGCGGCGAGCGAATGCGAGATCGTTGGCGCGAGCGTGGCCATCAGGATCGCAAACAATCCCAGCCAACAGCCGATCTTCCGATGGAAACGACTCAAGATGCGCCCGGCGACACGATTGGAAACTGTCGTGGATTATGCCACGGCCCATGGCGTGTCCTGGCCGGCAAGGCGCTGCTTATGCCGGACATTTCACCTGTGCGCCGCGCACCCGCCGCTGCGCGTCGGCACTGGAATAGCAGGACATCACTCGCCCACCCGCCGCCACGCACCGGCACCGGCACCGGAATAGCGGGACTTCGCTCACCGCCCGATGGCGCGGCGGCCACCCCCGGTCAATAGAGCAAACTTCCAACGGCAAACCCGCTGCAGACAGTGGACAATGCCTCATCCCGGCTATTGGCATGGAGTGCCCATGAAAGCGCATCGCCCGCGTCCCCCGCACTTCCCCGGCGATCATTCGCATGCGGAGTGGCGCGATCACACCCTGGCTTACGTCATCGTGGCCGCGCTGGTCGTGCTGATGGTTACGCTGATCGTCTGGGTGGTCGATCCGGCGCCGCCGAAAACCATCACGATGAGCGCGGGCCCGCACGACAGCTCGTTCCTCGCAACCGCGGACCAGTACAAGAAGATCCTCGCCCGCAACGGCATCACGCTGAAGGTGCTGGAATCCGACGGCTCGGTGCAGAATCTGCGGCGTCTGCTGGACCCGAAGCAGCACGTCGATCTGGCGCTCGTGCAAGGCGGCGTGGCCGATGGGCTCGACACATCGTCGCTGATGTCGCTCGGCAGCGTTTTCTATATTCCGGTGGTGGTGTTCTATCGCGGCACCGGTCTCAGCGAGCTTTCAGAACTGGAAGGCAAACGGATTGCAATCGGCCGCGAAGGCAGCGGCACGCGCCTCCTTGCGCTCAAACTGCTGGAAGCAAACGGCATCCAACCGGGCGGCGACACCGTGCTGCTGCCCAGCGATGGCGTGCAGGCCGCCACGCAACTCGTCGCGGGCGACGTCGACGCCGCGATCCTCAACGGCGACTCGGCCACCCGCGGCCTGATGCTGCGACTTCTGAAAGTACCCGGCATCTCCGCGATGAATTTCGACGAAGCCAGCGCCTATACGCGCCTCTTTCCCTATCTCGACGAGCTCGATCTGCCGCCGGGCGTGCTCGATCTCAAGCATAGAATTCCACCCGACACCATTCATCTGATCAGCCCGACGGTCGAACTCGTGGCCCGAACCGGTCTGCATCCGGCGATTTCCGACTTGTTGATCGAAGCCGCGCAGGAGGTGCACGGCATGCCTGGGCTGTTGCAGCACGCGGGGCAATTCCCGAGTCCGGTCGCCCATGAATATCAGGTCAGCGAAGACGCGCAGCGCTACTACAAGACTGGCAAGAGTTTTCTGTACCGCACGCTGCCGTTCTGGCTCGCGAGCGTCGGCGACCGCACGCTGGTTCTGCTGCTGCCGATGGCGGTGCTGCTGTTTCCTGCCATGCGGCTGATCCCGGCACTGTACCGGTGGCGGGTGCGCTCGCGCATCTATCGCTATTACGGCGCGCTGATTGCGATCGAACGCGGCGCGCTCGCCGATTCGACCGAGGAGGAGCGCAAGCGGCTATTCGCGGAACTCGATCATATCGAGGTGTCGCTGAGCCGCTTGCGCATGCCGCTCGCATACGCCGACGCGTTCTATGTG
Source organism: Paraburkholderia caffeinilytica (assembly GCF_003368325.1). Classification (NCBI taxonomy): domain Bacteria; kingdom Pseudomonadati; phylum Pseudomonadota; class Betaproteobacteria; order Burkholderiales; family Burkholderiaceae; genus Paraburkholderia; species Paraburkholderia caffeinilytica. The sequence goes on from NZ_CP031467.1 coordinate 91,923, forward strand.
CTGCGCGAGCACGTCGGCTTCGTGCGGGTCCGGCTGGCGGCGCAAGGCAGCGCCCCTTAGCCGGACGGCTTGTTACGCCGAGGCAGCGGCCGACGGTGCTACCGGCGGCGTTGTCGATTCAGCAGCCGGGGTGTCGGGAGAGGCGGCCTGTGGCTGGCTCTCCGGCCCGGCTTGTGGGGCGGCCGCTGCCTGCGCTGCTTGCGCCGGCTCATCGACCGAAGGGACAGATGCGGCGGCGGTGCTGGCAGAAGCGCTGGCAGAAGCGCTGGCGGACGCGTCAGCCGGCGAGGCCGCCGCTTTCGCTGCGCCCCGGCCCGCGCGATGCGCCTGCAGGCGCTGCGCACCGGCCGCTTCCTGGGCCGTCACCTTGCCTGCCTCGCCGCCCGTCAGATCGACACGCGCGGCGCCTTCGACCAGGCATTTCCAGTAGCGGCTGCCACGGCACCAGGTTTTGATCGCGTCGCGCAATTCGGCTTCGCTCAGCGACAGATCCTTCGCGTGAACCACGAGATCCTCGAAGATGCCGACCTTCAGCGGCAGCTTCGGCGCAGGATTCTTCGGGAATGCATTCGGGAAGCGCTTTTGCAGTCTCCCGATCGATTTCACCACCGGGTCCACCGGCTTCGCGTCGGCCGCGGGCCTGGCCTCGGCTGCCGGCTTGGGCGCGGGCGTGGCGCGACGCGGCGGCGAAGGCTTGCGCGCAGGCTTCGCACCGGACTTGGCGACAGGCTTGGCCGCGGGCGCAGCTTCGGCGCGTGCCGCAGCCAGTTGCTTCTTCAATTCAGCGAGTTGTTCGAAACCCATGGCACACAATCAATCGAGAAAGACAAGATTGTAGCAGCGTGTTGAAACATGCTCGTGAGAGCTGGCGAGGCGCAGCACGCCGACGGCCGCGAACGCTCAGCTTCTAACCGCCACAGGCGCCGCAACCTCACTCGCCGTCAGGCCAAAAATCGAAACACACAAGCCCGGCCGCCCAACGTTATTCCGCAAGGAAAGGCCAAGCTGGTGGCGTGCGGCGATTCGCGCCACAATCGCCAGCCCAAGTCCGCTGCCCTCGCCCTGAGCGTCTTCCCCTCGATAAAAGCGGTCGAAAACCCGCTCGATCTCAGCTTCCGGTATCCCGGACCCGCTGTCCACGACATCGAACCCCACGCGCTCGCCCGAGCGCTTCAGAATCACATCGACGCGCCCACCCCGCGGCGTATGCCGGATCGCATTGTTGATCAGGTTTCCCAACAGAACGCTCATCCCGTGCGGCTCGGCCAGCACCGTATAGGCATCGTAGTTCGCGCGCGCGTCTTCACACTCGAGCCCGAGATCGATTTCCCTCGTCTCCGCGAGCAGCGAAAAATCGCCCACGGCCTGCTCGCCGATCCGGCGCAAACTCACCGGCACCATCGACGTCACCGGATGCGCATCCTCACGCGCCAGCGTCAACAGCTGTTGCACGAGGTGAATGATGCGATTGACCCGTTCCTCGACGCGCTCCAGCGTTTGCCCCTCGCCCTTTAGCGAGCCGTCACGGGAAGCCGCCTGCAACTGCAGCTTCAGCGCCGCAAGCGGCGAGCGCAATTCATGCGCGGCATCGGCGATGAACGTGCGCTGCGCCTGCGACGCAATGTTCAGACGTTGCAGCAGATCGTTGAGCGCTAGCACCAGCGGCTTGATTTCGACCGGCACGCTGCCGTCCAGACGCAACGGCTCCAGCGAATCGAGCGAACGGGTCGTCAGCGCGCGCGTCAGCCCGCCGATCGGCGCCAGCCCCCTTGCCACCACCAGCAGCACCAGCACGATCGTCACCGGCACCAGCACGCCGAGCGGCCACAGCGTATGCAGCGCCAGCGTCAGCGCAAGGTCTTCGCGCACCGAGATCGGCTGCGCAACCTGGATATAACGGTCGCGCTGTTCCAACCCGAACGCGCGCCAGTGATTCTCGCCGCGCTCGACCGTGCTGAAACCCGCGGGCAAACGCGGGAACACCGGCGCCTGCATCGAGTGATAAATGAGCTTGCCGGACCGGTCCCAGATTTCGATCACGACCCGGTCGTCGGCCAGATCGCCGAGGTCGGGGTTGCGATGCTCGCCGTCGCCCGCACCGGCCAGATTCGACGGCAACGACAGCGCCACCGTGCGCAGTTCGAAGTCGAACAGTTCGCCCGCTTCTTCGCGCGCGGTGTGAAAGATGCCGTAGCCGGCCATGCCCGAGGCCGCGGCCAGCCCGAAAATCAGCCAGCCCAGCAGCCAGCGGCGAATCGACGTCATCAGCACCTCTTCAGACGGTAGCCCACGCCGCGCACGGTCACCACCTGCTCCGCGCCGATCTTGCGCCGCAAGCTGTGCACATGCACTTCGATGGTGTTGCTGCCCACCTCCTCGCCCCAGCCGTATAGCTTCTCTTCCAGTTCGGGCTTGGTGAACACGCGCGTGGGTTCTTCGATCAATGCTTGCAGCAGGGCGAATTCGCGCGGCACGAGCGCCAGCAGTTCGCCGCCTTTGGTGACTTCGTGCGCCGCGGGATCGAGTGTGAGCTCGCCGTGCGCATAGACGGGCTGTTTCTGACCGGTGCGCCGCCGCAATAGCGCGCGCACCCGTGCGGCCAGCTCGTCGAGGTCGAATGGTTTGATCAGATAATCGTCGGCGCCCGCGTCGAGGCCGCGAATCCGCTCGTCGACCGCATCACGCGCGGTCAGGATGATCACCGGCGCGGCGCCCCCGCTCTTGCGGTAGCCATTGAGCACGTCGATGCCGTCCTTCTTCGGCAAGCCGAGATCGAGCAGCACGAGGTCGTACACGCCGTTGCCCAGCGACAGTTCCGCCGCGCGGCCGTCTTCGGCCCAGTCGATCGCGTAGCCCGAGCGGCGCATCGCGCCCAGCACGGTCTCCGCAATCATGTCGTCGTCCTCGACCAGTAGCAGACGCATGGTTTCTCCTCTCTCCAGTTTGCCCGCATTGTCCGGCCCATTAGCTTAACGCTTCCTTATGCGTCGCTTAGGGGATGCTTAAGGGACGCTTAGGCCACGCTGAAGGGAGGCTGAGTGGACGCTTAATGTCCGTTAAGCGTTCCTTAAGCTCCCCGTCAGCAGAATCGGCACCTGTTTAGCGACATCCGCTCGCGGCTGTCCCACTTTTTGCTCAGGAGCCGGATTTTGCCCGTTTTCAACGCCGCCGCGGCGGCACGGTTGCGCGTGCTCGTGCCGATCTACGCGATGCTGCTCGGCGGATGCACGTGGTATCACCGCGCGCCGCTCGCACCGCAGGATACGTCGACCTCGGCCCACTCGCTCGAACGCATCCAGGTCGATCCGTCCACCATGCCGCTGCCTGAACTGGCCGCGCATCGTTTCGATCCGTCCGACGGGCTCGACATCGACGAAGTCGCGATGCTTGCGGTAGCGAACAATCCCGACCTGAAGCTGGCCCGCGACGATCTCGGCATCGCCCGGGCTCAGGCTTATTCAGCCGGACTGTTGCCCGACCCGCAACTGAGCGTGTCGAGCGATTACCCGGGCGCGGCCGGCACGACGCGCGCGTTCAATTACGGCCTGAGCATCGACGTGATGGCGATCGTGCTGCGCAGTGCGAATAAACAATCCGCCGACGCGACGCTGGCCAAAACCGATCTCGGGCTGCTGTGGCAGGAATGGCAGATCGTCGCCCAGGCGCGGCAGTTGTTCATCAAGACGCGCTTCCAGCAGGACACGCTGCCGCTGCTGCAACAGCAGCGCGATCTCGCGCGCACACGCTACGAACGCATGGCCGACGCCCAGCGCGACGGCAATCTCACCGACGACACACTGACCGCCGCGCTCACCGCCTACAGCGACGCACGCAAGCAATACACGGACGCCGAACGGGCTGCGGAACAGACGCATCACGATCTGAACGCGCTGCTCGGCCTCTCGCCGGAAGTGCAGTTGCACCTCACCGGCAGCGAAGACACGACCGAGCTGCCCGACGCCACGCTCGACGCGGCCCTCGCCAAACTCGCGCAGCGCCGCCCGGACCTGATCGCGCTGCAGGCGGGTTATGAAGCGCAGGAACAGAAATACCGCGCGGCGATTCTCAGCCAGTTCCCGAGCCTTTCCGTGGGTTTCGTGCGGGCGCGCGACACCTCGAACATCTACACCAGCGGCTTCCAGATCAATCTGAGCTTGCCGATCTTCAATCGCAATCAGGGCAACGTCGCCATCGAACAGGCGACGCGTCAGCGCCTGCGCGACGAATATCAGTCGCGCCTGAACCAGGCCTACGCCGATGTCGCCCACATGCGTGCGGACAACGCGATTCTCACGCGACAGTTGCAGCAGACCGAAGCCGCGCTGCCCGGCATCGACCTCGCCGCGCAACACGCGGCCGCGGCCTACGCGCAGCACGATCTCGTGCTCGGCGCCTACACGGACGCGCAAAGCGCCGCGCTCACCAAACGTGTCGACGTCGCCACGCTGCGCGAATCGCTCGCCGAACAACGCGTCGGCTTGCAGGCGCTGCTGGGCAGCGCGATCCCCGACGCCTTTTCCTCCGCTCAGACCTTCACCGAAACTCATGCGAAATAGCCCACTCGCGGCGCGGCGGCCGCGCATCGCTGCTTATGCGATTTCTCTTGCCTGCGTCGCGCTGATGAGCACCGGCATCCATGCAGCCGGTGCGTCCGCCGGCGACGATGCGGCCGACCAGGCCGTCGTATCCGTGCAAACCGTACGGGTGCAGCGCGCCGTCATTGCGCAACCGGTCCGCGCCTATGGCATCGTCGCGGCGTCCGCGTCGAACCTGACCACGGTCAATCTGCCCTACCTCGCGCGTATCGTGCAGATGCGCGTGCAGGCCGGCCAGAGCGTGACGCGCGGCACGCCGCTGTTCGTCGTGCAAGCCGACCCTGCCGCGGTGCTCGCCGCCACCCAGGCGAAAAGCGCTGTGACGCTGGCGCAAGGCGAACTCGCGCGCACGCAATCGCTGTACGACAAAGGGCTTGCCACGCAATCGCAACTCGCCACGGCGCGCAAGGCCGCCGAGGACGCGCAGCAGGCGCTCGCGGCGCAGAACCAGACCGGCGCCGCGAGCGGCAACAAGGTCGTCGCGGCGCCGGTCGACGGCGTGGTTTTGCAGGTATCGGCGGCACAGGGCGATCAGGTGCAGCCCGGCGCCGCGATCCTGCAACTGGCCGGCGGCAACGGCAAGGACGCGCGCGCGAACGTCGTGCTCGGCGTCGAGCCGTCGGACGCCCCCGCTATCCACGCCGGCGACACCGTCACGCTGCACGGCCTGTCCACCTCGCTCGCGAGGGCCGCGGCGGACGGTCACGTGGTGCTGGTGGGGGCATCGGTCGATCAGCAAAGCCAGCTCGTCAACGTCGGCGCGAACGTGCCGCTCGGACAGAGCGCATTCATTCCGGGCACGCGTGTCAGCGCCGACATCGCGACTCGCAGCGGCACGCATTGGATCGTGCCGCGTGCCGCCGTGCTGAAAGACGACAAAGGCGCCTACGTGTTCCAGATCACGCCGCAGAACAAGGCGCGCCGCGTGGCGGTGGTCACGCAGGTCGAGAACGGCGACCGCTACGGCGTGGACGGCCCGATCGACGGCACAGCAGGCCTCGTCGTCAGCGGCAACTATGAGTTGAAGGACGGCATGGCGGTGCGGGCCGGCGGAGGCGCGCCGCGATGAATTTCGGTCAATGGATGCAGAAGCACCGGCGCTCGCTGTTGTTCGTGATCGCGCTGCTGGCGATCGCCGGCGCACTGACCGCGTTTCGTCTGCCGATCTCGCTGTTCCCGAACGTCGCGTTTCCCCGCGCCGTCGTCTCGCTCGACGCGGGCGACCGCCCTGCCGAACAGATGGCCACGCTCGTCACGATGCCCGTCGAAGAAGCGTTGCGGCGCGTGCCGAACGTACGCGACGTCGAATCGACCACGAGCCGCGGATCGGCGGAAATCTCGATCAATTTCGACTGGGGCACTGACATGGCGCAAGCCACGTTGCAGGCCCAATCGGCCATCAGCGAGATTCTTGCGACGCTGCCGCAAGGCACCTCGATGCAGGTGCGGCGCATGGACCCGACCGTGTTCCCGGTGCTCGCGTACAGCCTGACTTCGACGCAGCAGTCGCTATCGGCGCTGCACGATCTCGCACAGTTCCAGATGCGGCCGTTGCTGTCGTCCGTGGAAGGCGTGGCGCGTGTCGAAGTGACCGGTGGCGCGCAGGACGAACTGGAAGTCGCGATCGATCCGGCGCGCCTCGCCGCCTACAAGGTGTCGCTCGCGGATGTATCGAAAGCAATCGGCGCGAGCAACGTGCTGATGGCCACTGGCCGCATCGAGGATCACTACAAGCTGTACCTCGTGATTGCCAACACCACGATCACGCAACTCGACGAACTGCGCAACGTGGTGGTGTCGGCCAATGGCGCGACGCAAATCCGCCTCGGCGACATCGCGACGGTCCGCCAGGGCGTTGTGCCGCAATGGATGCGCGTCACCGCCGACGGCCAGGACGCCGTGCTGCTCAACGTCTATCAGCAGCCCGGCGCGAACAGCGTGGCGATGGCCAAAGCGATCCGTGCGAAGCTCGCCGATTTCCAGCATCAGATGCCGGCCGGCGTGCATCTCTCGAACTGGTACGACCAGAGCGAACTGGTGATCGCCTCCGCGAGCAGCGTGCGCGACGCGATCATGATCGGTGTAGTGCTGGCCGCGTTCACGCTGTTCGCCTTCCTGCGCAACTGGAAGATCACCGCGATCGCGGTCGCGCTGGTGCCGGTCGTGATGGCCGCGACGATCCTGCTGCTCGACGTGTTCGGCATGGGGTTCAACATCATGACGCTCGGCGGCATGGCGGCCGCGGTCGGCCTCGTGATCGACGATGCGATCGTGATGATCGAACACATCGTGCGACGCATGCGCGAAGGCGGAGCGCACAAGTTCCACGGCCGCGTGATGGCGGCCGCGCTCGAATTCACGCGGCCGCTTGCCGGCTCGTCGGCGGCGACGCTGATCATTTTCGTGCCGCTCGCGTTTCTGTCGGGCGTGACGGGGGCATTCTTCAAGGCGCTCTCCGTGACGATGGCAAGCGCCCTGTTCATTTCGTTTCTCGTCACGTGGCTTGCGGTGCCGATTCTGTGCGACCGCTGGCTGAAACCGGAGGACGCCGAGGAGCACAAGGAAACCCGCTTCGCTTCATGGATGAACCGACGCTACGGCTTTCTGATCGAGCGCGTGACGGCCCGTCCGATTCTCGTGCTGCTCGGCTTGCTGCCACTGGTCGTGGTGGCCGCGTTCGCGTTCACGCGCGTGGGCAGCGGCTTCATGCCGGGCATGGACGAAGGCGGTTTCGTGCTCGACTACCACACCGAACCTGGCACATCCATCACGGAAACCGACCGGTTGATGAAGCAGGTCGAGGGCATCATCCGCGCGAATCCGAACGTTGCGACCTACTCGCGCCGCACCGGCGCCGGTCTCGGCGGCGACCTGAACGAGCCGAACAGGGGCGACTTCTTCGTGCGGCTGAAGTCGAGTGGCCGCGAGCCGATCGAAACGGTGATGGAAGAGATCCGCTCGAAAGTCGAGACGCAGGTACCGGGCGTGAATATCGAACTCGCGCAATTGATGGAAGACCTGATCGGCGACCTGACCGCGGTGCCACAGCCGGTGCAGATAAAAATCTATTCCGACGACCAGAACACCCTCGACACCACCGCACGCAAGGTCGCCGCGCGGATCGGCACGATTCAGGGCGTGGTGGACGTGAACGACGGCATCAATCCCGCGGGCGACGCTCTCGAATTGCACATCCGGCCGGAGGCCGCCGCGGCCGAGGGCATGGACCCGCAGTCGATTGCACAGGCCGTCTCCGACATGGTGGAAGGCAACGTTGCGACGCAATTCCAGAGCGGGCCGAAGACGGTGGGCGTGCGCGTACGCGTGGCGGGCGCACTGAAGCTGACCGATACGCAACTGGGACTGTTACAGATTCGCGCACCGGACGGCCATCTGTTCGCACTGAATCGTGTTGCCGATCAGGTGACGGTGACCGGCCAGCCGGAAATCAGCCGCGACAATCTCAAACGGATGGTGGCCGTGACGGCGCGAATCGACGGCCGCGATCTGGGCTCGACGATCGCGGACGTGCAGAAGGCGCTGAGTGACGGGAGCTTGTTGCCGACCGGCGTGTACTACGAACTGGGCGGCCTGTACCAGCAACAGCAGATTGCTTTCAAGGGTTTGTTGAGTGTGTTCGGCGCTGCGATTGCGTTGGTGTTTGGATTGCTGCTGTTTCTGTACGAGCGCTTTCGCGTTGCGCTGGCCGTGATGGCGATGCCGTTGCTGGCGGCGGGCGCGGTGTTTATCGGCTTGTGGATCACCGGCATCGAGCTGAACATCTCCGCGATGATGGGAATGACGATGATTATCGGCATCGTGACTGAGGTGGCGATTTTTTATGTATCGGAGTTGCAGGGGTTGATGCGTGATGAAGGCGTTGGATTTGAAGAGGCGCTGATCGCGGCTGGGCGGAATCGGTTGCGGCCGATTGCCATGACGACTATTGCGGCTATTTTGGCGCTTCTGCCGTTGGCTTTTGCCCTTGGGCAAGGGGCTGCTATGCAGCAGCCTTTGGCGGTTGCCATTATCTCTGGGTTGATTGTGCAGTTGCCGTTGGTGTTGTTGCTGTTGCCTGTGGTGTTGAAGTTGTTGATGAGGAAGGAGGTTATTTAATATGGGTTTTTTCCATTTGTAGGGGTTTGTTTTTTTTGCCTTCGCGGCGCTTTTCTGTATGTATGCCTGCGGTGTTGGGCTTTGCTTGAATTGATTGCCTGCTCGGCGCGTTCTTGTCTGTGCGCTTACGGCGTTGGCCTTTCCTTGTATTGCTAGTGGTCTATTAGCGTTCGCCCCTGTGCGGGGCAGGCACCTACTTTTCTTTGCCGGCTGCAAAGAAAAGTAGGCAAAAGAAAGCAGCTCACACCACGCCTGCTAAGTGGGCACCGTAGCTCGCACAGGGTAGTGGTGCATCTGGAATCCGTGCCCTCGCACCTTCACGCGCTTGTGACAAGGGACTCATCAGCTCCCACTCCGCACTGCGTGCGTCGCGGACGGGTCTGCATGGGAAACCAGCGGCTTCGTTTAAGTGCTGTGGGAGCCATCGGCTTTGCCTCGGCGACACGCCCCCGTGCTCACCCGCCGCCCCACTTCGACGATATGTCGGTGTACTGCAAATCCGGATCACAGTTGCAGTTGCAATCACAATCGCGACGGTGGCGGTGCAATGACGAGCCACGATCCGGTGGCGAGACGTGAGCGCCAAAACGTAGCGGGTGGTTTTAAGAAGTACTCTTCGGCGCGCGCAGCGCCGCCGGAAGTATGACGCCCTTGTCACACGCACAGGCAGGTGCACGAACACAGATTCCAGATGCATCACTACCCGCTGCGTGCTGCGGGACCCGCTTAGCAGGAGTGGTGTGAGCCGCTTTCTTTGCTTATCTTTCTTTGCGGCGGCAAAGAAAGTAAGTGCCTGCCCCGCACAGGGGCGAACGCTAATAGACCACTACCAAATCAAGGAAAGCCCAACGCCGCAGGCACAAGGACAAGAAGCACAAAACAGACAAGCAGATCAAGAAAAACCCAACACCGCAGGCAAACAAACAAAAAGCGCCGCGAAGGCAAAAAAAATCACCCCTTCAACACATCCCCAAACCCGCCCACCCGGGCACCCAAACCCCGAATCGCCTCAGCGACCCTAGGCGACAAGAGCGCCTGCAACTCCTCGACATGCCGATAATCCCGCATCCCATCGCTCAAAACCCGATCGCCGGCGAAGGCCGGATGACAATAAATCTCCCCCACCCCTCGGGGCAAATCGGCAAGCGCGGCAAGCCACGCCGCCTCATCCATCCGGCCACTCTTAGCAATCCCAACGACATAATCGTTGTGCACGATCCCAGCCCGATCCAAGCGCGCCCGCACCCGTGAAATCCACGGCCGCAGCCAGACCGGCGTGCCAACCTCGAACGGCAGACGCATCGCCCGCATCCCGTACTCGCGGCCGATCTCCAGAATCAACCCAAGCACCGTCGGATGCAAATGAAAATGCTTGTGCGTATTGACGTGATCGAGCGTCAACCCCGTCCTCGCAAAAGCCTCAAACTGCGCGCGAATCTCTCGCGCCAGCTGTTTGCGAACGTGCGGCAAAAAGAAAAACCGCACCCCGTCCCGCACCATGTTGTCACCAAAGCGGCCGTGCTCGTCGAGCAAGGCGGAAATCCCCGCGCGCGGCGTGACCGCGTCGCCGTCGGCCAGCACCAGATGCAGACCGACCCGCAACCCCGGGAGCGCGCGCGCACGCGCCACCGCATCGGCCGCGGCAGGCGCGCCGACCATCAGGCTCGCGGCCGTCAACACGCCGTGCCGATGCGCCTGCTCGACCGCCAGATTCACGCGTGAATGCAGGCCAAAATCGTCGGCAGTGACAATCAGACCGCGTGGCTCAACCGCCATCCGAAGTCTCCATGACATCCATCACGGCCAACCGCGCAGCGTGCGTCGTGGATGCGGAAGCCTCGACCGGCACGCGTGCGCCACGCCACACCACATGCGAGCCGAACGCGCCAGCGAGCCATTGCAATGCCAGCAAAGTGTCGCGCAACGGCACGAGCGGCAAGTCGCGCCAGAACGTGCGTTCGTGACGCGCGGAACGCAGATGCAGCAGCATGCGCGCGGCAAAACCCGCCGCCGTGCTGGCGCCGCTCGCCAGCGCCACCCACAGGTGCTCGCCACCGGACGGCCCGTTCAGGAGAGCGCCGGTAAGCCACGCGCCGGCGATGAGCCACGGCGTCGGAAACGTGATGAACAGAAATGCAAAGCCAAGCGGGTTCACCGAGCGGATCGTGCGCAGCCAGCGCGTCTCGCGCTGCCACAACGCGAAGAAAGTCGGCTCGATGACATCCGTGGCCACCATCACGCGCGACAGCACCGTGCTGAGCCCGAGCGCGCGCACGTGCTCGGCGAGCCAGTAGTCGTCCGCGAGACAGTTTTTCAGCGCGTCAAAACCGCCGATGCGCTCGAGCGTCGCGCGGCGCAAGGCAAGCGTCGCGCCAAAACCAAAGCGGCGCGACCCGGCCGCATGCGCGACCCGCACCGACGGCGCGAACCACTCGTTGATGAATAGGGCACCGACCCGCGGCCAGAAACCGCCGACGCCTTGCGCCACGTAGAGACAGGTCACCACCCCCACGCGCGGATCGGCGAGCGGCGCCGCCACGGTGTCGAGATAGTCGGCTTCGACGGCGATGTCGCTGTCCGCAATCACGATCACGTCATGGCGCGCCCGCTCCGCCATGTTGATCAGATTGCTGACCTTGAGATTGCTGCCGTGCACGCGCGTGTCGATCGCCAGCTCGATGTCGTGCATCGGGTAAGCGGCCTGCAAACGGCGCACCACGGCGATGGCGGGATCGTCCGGCGAAGAGACACCTAGTACGAGCTGGAAATGCCCGTGGCGCTGGTCGCAGAAAGTTCTGAGATTCTCGTAGAGACGCGGCTCGGCGCCGCACAGTGGCTTAAGCACGCTGACGCCGACATGCGTGAAAGGGGCCAGCGGATCCGAAGCCCTGGCGGCAGCACTCGCGGAGGTTGAAGCGGCCGAAGCGGTCGAAGCACTCGCAGCGGCCGACGCGCTAGCGGCCCGCCCGCGCCCCCCGCGGCGCACCGCGAAGAACGGCATCGCGACTGCTGCCAGCATCGCATAGAGCGAAGCCGAGACGCAGCCGGATAACAGTATCCATTGGCATGCTGTCAATGCGTGCGCCGCCATCGTCTGTTGCCGTCAGTGCCCGGCCAGCACGAACGGTTTGCCGGTAAAGCGTAGATGAAGAACGACGAACCAGCGTCGCGGACAGTCCGCCCCGATCAGCACGGGCCGGTCGGCCGACGTGGCGTACTGGCCTTGAATGGCGAGCTCGAAAGCAGTCTGCGCGAAATGGCGCATCACGATGACGCCGCTCACGATCAGCGCAAGAGCAAGCGCCTGAAACCCCGTGGAACTGAAAACCTGTTGCGGAACACGCAGAACCAGCAGTGCCAGCAGGGCGAGCGCTTCGGTACCCATGGCCGTGAGCGAAGCCGCCATCAGGTGGGCGCGCAGCATGTCGGTGGTGACTGGCTTCATGGCGTGGTCTCGTGACCGGAAGGAACGCACGGCATCATGCAGTGGCGCAATTCGCCGGTACAAGGGCTGGCACAAGGACAAGGGCTGGCAAAGGAACTGCCAAACGGGCTGCCAAAAGGCGGACTGCCAAACGGCGCCGACAGAAGCGCCAGCCATACATTCCGTCGATGTGCTTACGAGTAAGTTGCGATGATCTGACAACATGACGTAGTTTCGCGCGCTCACGTCGGCCACGCGACAGTAACCTGCTGAGGGGCGATAGTAGCGATTCAAGCTGAAGGAAACCTTAAGAAAGAAAGAGGTATAAAGCGTCCAATGAGCATGATAGCTAAACTTCGGGTGGCTGACTCGGCGCGTGCTTAAAAACTGTCGCCACCATGCAATGCCACTATGCATTAAACATCGAACGGAACCTCTCCCCCATGCGCGTACTCCTCGTAGAAGACGACGACCTGATCGGCTGCGGCATCGAAGCGGGACTGCGTCAGGCCGGTTTCACGGTCGATTGGGCCCGCGACGGTCACAAGGCCAGTCTTGCTCTCGACACGACCGCCTATGCACTGGTCCTGCTCGATCTCGGCTTGCCGAGGATATCGGGCATGGAACTGCTGAGGCGGCTGCGCGAAGCCGGCAAGGACGTGCCGGTGCTCGTGCTGACCGCCAAGGGCACGGTGGTGGATCGCGTCGGCGGCCTCGAAGCCGGCGCCGACGACTACCTCGGCAAGCCCTTCGACCTGACCGAGCTGATCGCCCGTTGCCGGGCCCTGCTGCGCCGCGCGCAAGGGCGCAGCGTCGAGGTGATCCGCTATCAGGATCTCACGGTCAATCCCGCCGCGCAAACCGTCGAAGTCGGCAATACCCGCGTGTCCCTCACCTCGCGCGAATGGGCGATCCTGATGCAGTTGCTGACCAATCAGGGCATTCCCCAGTCGCGCTCGCGCCTCGAAGAGAGCTTGTATGGATGGCAGGAAGAAATCGAAAGCAATGCGATCGAGGTCCATGTGTCCAACCTGCGCAAAAAGCTCGGCGCCAAGCTGATCCGAACGGTGCGAAATATCGGCTACGTGGTGGAGAAAGCCTGATGCCGGCATCGATCCGCCACCGTCTGGTGATGCTGGTCCTGACCAGCATCGCGCTGATCTGGGGCGTCGCGCTGCTATCGAGCTATCGGCAGGCCACCCGCGAAGTCGGCGAATGGGAAGAGGCACGCCTCGCGGAACTCGCGCAAATCCTCGCGCTGCTCGACCAGCGCAATCTGACCACCCTGGCCAACGCGCGCATCGACGTGCGCGAAGAAGAGAAAGGCGGCGAACCCGGCGCGAACAACAGCGACGACGACGATTCCCTGCCACGCGACGCACTATTCCAGGTGCGCGGCGCGAACGGCGACGTGCTGGCGGGCAGCCCGCAATTGCGCGCGCTACACGCGTGGGACCTACCCGTGCCGCCCGCCAGCGGGGCGCAGAACGTGACGCTGGGCGGTCAGATGTGGCACACGTTCACCTTGCGCGACACAGCGCTCGGCCACACGGTGCGCGTGTTCGAGCCGGCCAACACGCGCAGCGACCTGGTGAGCGGCGTCGCGAGCCGGATCGCCCGCCCCACGCTGCTCGCGCTGCCGGTGCTGGCGCTGCTGGTGTGGTTCAGCATCGGCTGGAGCCTGGCGCCGCTCAAGGTCCTCTCCGGCGCGATCCGGGCGCGTGACATCAACCGGCTGGAACCGGTCGACATCGGCCGGGCGCCGACGGAGGTGCGGCCGCTCGTCGACGCGATCAATCTGGTGCTGTCGCGCTTGCAGCACTCCATCGAACGGGAGCGCGCGTTTACCGCCGACGCCGCCCATGAACTGAAGACGCCGCTTGCCGCCATCAAGGTACAGGCGCAGGTCGCCCTGGCCGAGTCGGACACGGTGTTGCAGCGGCTGGCGATGGAACGCGTGGTGCAAGGCGTCGATCGCAGCGCGCGGCTCGCGGAGCAGTTGCTGCTGCTCGCGCGTCTGGACGCGCACGAAAAACTCTCCTCGGCGCCGCTCAGACCCGCCGCGGTGGCGAAGGACGCGCTGCTTGCCAACGAGCGCAACGCGCAGCAGAAGAACATCAGCGTGACGCTCACCGGCGACATGCGCGCGGAGATCAATGCGGAGCCCGTGCTGATCGGCATTCTGCTCGACAACCTGCTCGACAACGCCATCAAATATGGACATCCGGGCGGCTGCATCGAAGTGGCGGTGATGTACGCAGTTGGCCGCGTGCAACTCACCGTGCGCGACGACGGCCCGGGCGTCGCGCCCAGCGATCTCGCGCGCCTCACGAACCGGTTTTTCCGCGCGACCGGCAATCAGGCCACCGGCAGCGGGCTGGGCCTCTCGATCGTCGCGCGGATCGCCGAGCATTTCGGTGCAAACCTGCATCTCGGCGCGGGTATCGGCGAGCGCGGGCTGGCGGTGGAAGTGTCGTTTCCCGCCTATGCGGGCGCGGAAGACTGAAGGGGTGCCGGGAAGGCGCAGTTGAGGGGGGCGGTGAGGCGGCCGCGAAGGCCGTAGACCAATCTGTCCACGAGGTGGCCGCAAAGGCCATAGATCAATCTGTCGACGAGGTGGCCGCCGCCAGTCCGTCGGATAAGGGAAACATTCCCTTCGGCCGCACTAACGCCCGCTTGCTTCGCCCACAACCGTGCGCCCCGCTGGTTCCGCCCGCTTCGGCTCGCGATTCGACGACTCGGCGAACTGCCACGCAATGAGTCCGGGCACGAACATCAACAGATCGCGAATACGCCGCGCGCCCGCAAGCGCGAGGCAGGTGGACGGATCGAGCCCCAGCGCGCCGCCGATCAGAATGAAGCCGCCCTCCTGCACCCCCAGACCGCCCGGCACGAAGAAAGCCGCGCTGCTGATCGCCTGGATCAGCGATTCGATCACCACCGCCTCGACCAGCGTGACATGCACGCCGAGAAAGTACAGCGCGAGCCAGATTTCGAGCGACGTCAGGAAGCACTGCAGCGGTTGCCAGAAGAACAGATAGCGCAGCACCACGCCGCGCCGGCGCCAGATCAGCTTGATGGCCTGATCGATCTGGGCCGACTGCCCGACAAGCGTGGCGAGCTTGCCGCTCGTCATACGATTGAGCACGCGCGTGATGCGCTCGAACGGGTTGGCATGCTGCACGAGGGCGAACAGCACCAGCATCGGCGTCAGCACCACCACGCCCCACGCCAGTTGCCCGGCGAGCCGCAGCGTGTCGGAGTGCGCATGCGCGAACAGAAAACCGATGCCGACCATCGTGAACAGCAACTGGCTAATCACCGTCAACTGCATATCCACGATGATGCTGCCGACCGCCGTGGAAGGCCGCACGCCCCAGCGCCTGAGCATCCGGAACGACACCACCTCGCCGCCGATACGCGCCACCGGCAACATGCAATTGACGGATTCGCGCACCCAGACCAGATGCAGCATGCTGGCGATACCGGGCCGGTTCGCGCCGCGAATCAGCGAACGCCAGTCGCAGGCATTGGCGATCATCGGCAGCACGTGCGCGATCGCCGCCAGAAGGAGGCCGGCGCCCGCCGCGCGCAATGCGCCGAGCACCGCGCCGGGATTGTCCTGCCAGACCAGCCACAGCGACACCAGTAAGCCGGCAAGCGCGGCAAGGCGGCCGAGATGCTTCATCATGCGGCCACCCTTCGCGCGTGCTTCATGCACATTGCGTCATTCTCGCCGCTGCTTTCCCAATACCCTTGCATCATTGCTTAGCCAACCTGCTGTTCATCCGTCATTCCGTCCTGCGCCGCCGACAACAGGCCGTCGCCATCCACCTTGAAACTGAAACCGCGCCAGATCACGCGCGAGGACCAGAAACTCGCCACAAAAATCGAAAACGATACGATATCCCATAACGGCAACAGCCACAGGTCGCGGTGCGCCTGCCGCAACGCGCGATCGGACAGCAGCTTCAATACGAGCCGGGCGCAAACGGCGACTAGCGCAAGCGACCACGCCCACCATACGCCGCCCGAGAACGCGACGGCGAGCAGCGCGAAGGCGAGCGGAAAAATCAGCACCGAGCCGAAATGGCCGAGCGGATCGATGCTGCGGATCGTGCGGCTCCAGCGCAGTTCATGCGCGATCAGTTTGGTCGCGCTGTTTTCAACGCAGGCATGCGAGATCGTGAACGGCGGAATCACCACTTTCTCGCCGATCATCCGCACGGCCTCGCCGATCGCGTGATCCTCGGCCAGGTGCTGCACGAACGGCGTGAAGCCGCCGATTTTTTCCAGCGTATCGCGTCGCATCGCGATAGTCTGCCCAAAGCAGGGACGCGCGAGACCGAGCGCAAGCCCCGTCACCACGCCGGGCAGGAACTGGTAGTTGGTGGCCTTGGCCGACAGTCGCGGCCAGAAACCGGGATCGGGTGCGCCGCGGTACACGCAGGTGACGAGACCGACGCCGGGTTTCTGCAATTCGCCGATCACATTGCGCAGATAATCCGGCCCGACACTTACGTCGCTGTCGGCGAACACCAGCACGTCGTGCCGGGCCTGCGGCAGCATATTGAGGATGTTGCTGATCTTGCGGTTCGGACCGTAGAGCCGCGCATCGGCGACCACGGTAATGTCCGCTTCCGGATGCAGCCGCCGCAGATCGTCGACGGCTTGCAAGGCGGGGTCGGCGCAATCGTGCACGCCGAACAGGAATTGCACGGGGCCTGGATAGTCCTGCTGGCAGAAACTCGACAGATTGGTGAGCAGCGCCCATTCGTTGCCGTGCAACGGCTTGACGATCGTGACCGGCGGGAAACTGGTCGGCTCGGACACCGCTCTCGCGAAGAACCGGCCGATCAGGGCGCCCGCCAGCACCGTGTAGGCGATGCCGAAAACTGCCGCCGCCGCGCACGCATAGGCCAGCGTGACGGCGAGCAGATGCACGGCGCTCACGCCTGGTGGGCGCGCAGGAAGCGGAAGAATTCGACGCCTTCGCGCAGGCGCCGTTTCATCATGTCCCAGCTCGTGAGCATCTCGCGCAGAATTTCCCAGATCTTCGACGGACGGAAATAGAAGCGCTTATAGAAGTTCTCGAGCTGGTGGTAGATCTCGTCACGCGACAGATGCGGATAGCCGATCGCCGCGAGCTGCACGCCCGACTTGCTGACGAGGTTGATGACCTTGTTCTCTTCCAGCCAACCGTTCTCGACCGCCTGGTTGTAGAGCGTCGTGCCGGGATAGGGCGCTGCGAGCGACACCTGGATCGTATGCGGATTGATTTCCTTCGCGTACTCGATGGTCTTCTGGATCGTGTCCTGCGTCTCGCCGGGCAGGCCGAGAATGAAGGTGCCGTGAATCTTGATGCCGAGCTTGCGGCAATCTTCGCTGAAGCGGCGGGCGATGTCGGTGCGCAGGCCCTTCTTGATGTTCAGCAGGATCTGGTCGTCGCCCGATTCATAGCCGACCAGCAGCAGGCGCAGGCCGTTTTCCTTCATGATCTTAAGCGTCGCGTACGGCACGTTCGCCTTCGCGTTGCAGGACCACGTCACACCGAGTTTGCCGAGGCCGCGGGCGATTTCTTCGACGCGCGGCTTGAAGTCGGTGAAGGTGTCGTCGTCGAACATGATCTCCTTGACTTCGGGCATGTTGTCGCGAATCCACTTCACTTCCTCGAGCACGTTCTCGACCGAGCGCGTGCGGTAGCGATGCCCGCCCACCGTTTGCGGCCACAGGCAGAACGTGCATTTCGAGCGGCAGCCGCGGCCCGTGTAGATCGACACGTACGGGTGCTTCAGATAGCCGATGAAATAGTTGTCGATCTTCAGATCGCGCTTGTAGACGGGCGCCACGAACGGCAACTCGTCCATGTTCTCCAGGATCGGGCGCGCTTCGTTGTGCTCGATCGAGCCGTCCGCCGCGCGATAGCTCAGGCCCTTGATGCCGGCGAACGGCTTGCCCTCGGCGATTTCCTGGCAGGTGAAGTCGAATTCCTCGCGGCAGACGAAATCGATCGCCTCGCTCGCGGTCAGCGAATTGTGCGGATCGACCGCGACCTTCGCGCCGACCATGCCGATCAGCACCGAAGGCTTGCGCTTCTTCAGGTCCTCGGCAAACAGGGCGTCGGTAGGAAAGGACGGGGTGCTGGTGTGAATCACCACCAGGTCATATTGCTGTGCTATGTCGAGCGATGCGTCGACGGACAGGCCGTCGGCGGGAGCGTCGAGTACGCGGCTGTCGGGGACGAGTGCGGCGGGCTGCGCGAGCCACGTCGGATACCAGAACGAGCGCACTTCACGCTTGGCCTGGTAGCGCGAACCCGCGCCACCGTCGAAGCCATCGTACGACGGCGCTTGCAAGAAGAGGGTTTTCATGGATGCTCCAGCAAGCCTTTGATCGGCGCTTTCAGTTTTCTGTCGGAAAACTATCGGAACTGTTGCCCGCGGGGATACGGGAGATCGCGCAAATACTACGGAGCAAAGCTGAAGGAAACCTTAAGGAAAATACTCCCGGCCCGCGTCGTTCCATATGGTGAATACCGGCCTTCGCCCCGTTTGCGCATTGTATAGGTAAAACAGGTATCGATCGTGCCGCCGCCGCGTGTCGGCGCGCGACGTGGGTTGCTCTGCCAGGACGGCGAAAACGGAAGATCGAGCGGCCCAAATCCGCCATTGCGTCCAACCTGCTTTGATTGTGAGTTTTTATTCGTTCAGTTCAGCATGCGCATTGACTACATTGAGCGGTCAATCAAACGATCATCACAGGACCAGTCAATGAGCATCCCGCGGGGCACGGCGCGCTTTTCGCATTCTTCGATTTCCTCACACCCGCGGCATGCGACACGTCTGCAAGCCGGCCTGAGCACGTTGCTGATGGCGGCAACGGCCACGCTCGCCCTCCTTGCACCGGGTATCGCACGCGCCGCACCGCCCGCCGAACTGAAACTCGACTACGCCTACTATTCGCCGGAAAGCCTCGTCATCAAGCGCAACGGCTGGCTCGAGCAGGAACTCGCGCCGCAGCACACCCAGGTCAAATGGGTGCTGAGCCTCGGCAGCAATCGCGCGCTCGAATATCTGAATAGCGGTGCAATCGACATCGGCTCGACGGCGGGTCTCGCCGCCGTGCTCGCCAAAGCCAATGGCAATCCGATTCGCGCCGTGTATGTTTTCTCGCGCCCTGAATGGACCGCGCTCGTCGTACGGAAGGATTCGCCGGTCAAAACGCTCGCCGACCTGAAGGGCAAGAAGATCGCCGCCACCAAAGGCACGGACCCGTTCCTCTTCACGCTACGCGCGCTGCACACCGCGGGCCTCTCGCGCGACGACGTGGACATCGTCAATCTTCAGCACCCGGATGGGCGCACCGCGCTCGCCAACGGCCAGGTGGACGCCTGGGCCGGCCTCGATCCTCACATGGCGGCCGCGCAAATCGACGACGGCGCGAAGCTGCTCTATCGCAACGTCGACTTCAACACGTGGGGATTGCTGGACGCCCGCGAAGACTTCATCCGCGACCATCCCGAGACGCTCGCCCAGGTGCTGAAGGTGTACGAAAAAGCGCGCCTGTGGATCGCCGCGCATCCGGACGACACCGCGAAGATCGTCGCGGAAGAATCGAAGCTGTCGCTGCCGGTCGCGAGACTGCAACTGAGCCGCAACGATTTCAGTCATCCGCAGCCAGGCGCGCAGCAACTCGCCGCGCTGAAAGCCGCCGCGCCGATTCTCGTGCAGGAACAACTGGTGAAGCCGGGCACCGACCTGAATCAGGTCATCGACGCGTTGATCGATGTGAAGGCGGCGCAGCCCGTCATTGCCGCGAACGGCGGCCAGTGAGCCGGCACGCCGCTCACTGCCCGGGAACTCGCTGATCGACACCCATGGCTACCGACGAATCGCTCGCGCTCTATCGCGCGCCGCAAACCGCCGATGCAACGCGCATCGCGTCGGGCCCGCGTGATCCGCTCAGGCGCTGGCGCATCGCCGGGCTGATCCTGCCGATTGCCCTCCTTGCCGCGATCGAAGCACTGGTGCGCGCGTCGGTGTTGCCCGCGCACCTCGTTCCGGCGCCGAGCACGATTGCGGAAACACTGTGGCAACTGGGCGGCGAGCGTCTCGGCCGCCACATCGGCGCAAGCTCGCTGCGCGTACTCGCGGGTTTCGGCATGGGCTCGGCACTCGCCCTTCTGCTCGGCGCGGCAATGGGCTTGAGCCGCCGCCTCGACGCACTGCTCGATCCCGCGTTTCAGGCGCTGCGCGCGATTCCGTCGCTCGCCTGGGTGCCGATTCTGTTGCTGTGGATGGGCATCGACGAAGCGCCGAAAATCACCCTCGTCGCCATCGGCGCGTTTTTCCCGGTGCAATTGAGCGTCGTGGCCGGCATTCGCGGCGTCGACCGGAAGCTGATCGAACTCGGCGAAGTGAACCGTTTGAGCCCGCGGGCGCTGTTCACGCGCATCCTCCTGCCCGCGTCCTTGCCGCACATCTTCACCGGACTGCGCACCGGCCTGAGTCTCGCGTGGATGTTCATGGTCGCCGCCGAACTGATCGCCGCCACCCGCGGCCTCGGTTATCTGCTGAGCGACGGCCGCGAAACCGGCCGGCCCGATCTCGTGTTCGGCGCGATCCTGTTGCTCGCGCTGCTCGGCAAGCTCAGCGACAGCATCCTGAAAGCGATCGAAACGCGCGTGCTGTCATGGCGCGACACCGCGAGCGAGCGGTCTTCCTCACGAGGCATGCGTTGAACGCGGCAGATCCTTCCACCCAGCCGCCCCTGCTTCAGGTTCGCGCGATGAGCAAACGCTACGAAGCGCGCGCGGTGCTCGAACGCGTGACGTTCGATATCAGGCGCGGGGAGATCGTGAGTCTGGTCGGCCCGAGCGGCTGTGGCAAGAGCACGCTGCTGCGCGTGCTGGCCGGTCTCGATCGCGACTTCGAGGGGGACATTCTGCTCGACGGACTGGTGCAAGCCGGCCCGTCGCCCCGCCTCGGCGTGATTTTTCAGGAGCCCCGCCTGCTGCCGTGGTTGAGCGTGGCCGACAACGTCGCGTTTTCCGCGGGTCCACGAAGAGGCACGGACCCGCGTGTGGGCCGGCTGCTCGACGAGGTCGGTCTGGCCGGCACGGGCGCGGTGCTGCCCAAGCAGCTTTCGGGCGGCATGGCGCAGCGGGTGGCGCTCGCGCGTGGCCTGTTCTCGCAGCCGGACCTGTTGCTGCTCGACGAGCCGTTCAGCGCCGTCGACGCAATGACCCGCATGCGTCTGCAGGACCTGTTGCTGTCTCTGACCCGCGCGCACGGCACGGCGGCGCTGATCGTCACGCACGATCTGGACGAAGCGCTCTATCTGTCCGATCGCGTCCTGCTGCTCGATATGGCGGACCAGCATGGCGCCGGACGGCTGGTGCGCGACATCGTCATTGCCGCACCGCATCCGCGCGGCCGGCGCGACAGCGCGCTCGCCGGCGTGCGAGACGAATTGCTCGATGGGATGGATGCGGCGCGCGACGCTTACGCAGAACCCGACGCGCGTCTTGCCTGAGAAGCGCGAGCGAATCGCCCTTGCCCCTCAGAAGTTCTGCCGGCCGGCCCGCCCGCCCGCGCGTGCGGACCGGTTACTGACGTCACACTGGCTTGATGTCCGCCGCCTGCTTGCCCTTCGGTCCCTGCTTGATTTCGAAGCTGACCTTCTGGTTTTCCTGCAGCGATTTGAACCCCTCGCTGCGAATTTCCGAGAAATGGGCAAACAGATCTTCGCCACCGTCGTCCGGTGTGATAAAGCCAAAGCCCTTTGCATCATTGAACCACTTCACTGTACCGGTTGGCATGTCGATTCCTCGTTTGCACCTTGGTTGATCGGGTTGCATTCACCGCCGTTTCGCCTGCCGCTTTCGACCGCTGCTTTCGACCGCTGCATGGCGTGCAGTTTTTTACCTGCTCGATGCGCGGTCCCATGCGGCCGGCTCCCGCCGGTTCCTGCTACCACTGCTTGACTTTACGCCTGTTTGCGCGGCGCCGCTCAGGCGGCCGCTTCTATGTTTCCGTGTTTCCATGCCGCGGCAAGCGGAGCAGCAAAGGCCGTGCCGCGCCTCGCCCGCAGGGCCGGCGCCGATGCGATCGCGCGCAATCAGATAAGATAATTGGTATCGGCAGTCCATCCTTGGCCGCGCAGCGTCAGCCCAATGCGTCGCGACCGCGCGACCTGTCGTTCTCCCCATTTACAGGAACCCAGCATGGCCACCTCGAGCTATACCGACACCCGTCTTCTGATCAACGGCGAGTGGTGCGACGCCGCCAGCGGCAAAACCCTCGACGTCGTCAATCCTGCCACCGGCAAGGCCATCGGCAAGGTGGCTCACGCCGGCATCGCCGATCTGGACCGCGCGCTGGCCGCCGCACAGCGCGGCTTCGAAGCGTGGCGCAAGATTCCGTCCAACGAGCGCGCCACCACCATGCGCAAGGCCGCCGCGCTGGTGCGCGAACGTGCTTCCGACATCGCCCGTCTGATGACCCAGGAACAGGGCAAGCCGTTCGCCGAGGCGCGCGTCGAAGTGCTGTCCGCGGCGGACATCATCGAGTGGTTCGCCGACGAAGGCCGCCGCGTCTACGGCCGGGTCGTGCCGCCGCGCAATCTGGCGGCGCAGCAAACGGTGCTCAAGGAACCGATCGGCCCGGTCGCCGCCTTCACGCCGTGGAATTTCCCGGTCAATCAGGTGGTGCGCAAGCTGAGCGCGGCGCTCGCGTGCGGCTGCTCGTTCCTCGTCAAGGCGCCGGAAGAAACCCCGGCGTCGCCGGCGGCGCTGCTGCAGGCGTTCGTCGAAGCCGGCGTGCCGGCCGGTACGGTCGGCCTCGTGTTCGGCGATCCGGCGGAAATCTCCAGCTACCTGATTGCGCATCCGGTGATCCGCAAGGTCACGTTCACCGGCTCGACGCCGGTCGGCAAGCAGTTGGCCGCGCTGGCCGGCACGCACATGAAGCGCGCGACGATGGAACTGGGCGGTCATGCGCCGGTGATCGTCGCCGAAGACGCTGACGTGGCGCTGGCCGTCAAGGCCGCGGGCGGCGCGAAGTTCCGCAATGCAGGCCAGGTCTGCATCTCGCCGACGCGCTTTCTGGTCCATAACAGCATCCGCGAAGAATTCGCCGCGGCGCTTGTCAAACATGCCGAAAGCCTCAAGCTCGGCGACGGTCTTGAGGAAGGCACCACCCTGGGGCCGCTTGCCAACGCACGCCGTCTCACGGCGATGAGCAAGGTGCTCGACGACGCGCGCAAGACGGGCGCCACGATCGCGACGGGCGGCGAACGCGTGGGCTCGGAAGGCAACTTCTTTGCGCCGACCGTGCTGACCAACGTGTCGCTCGAATCGGACGTCTTCAACAACGAGCCGTTCGGCCCGATTGCCGCGATCCGCGGTTTCGACACGCTCGAAGAAGCGATCGCCGAGTCGAACCGTCTGCCGTATGGTCTCGCCGGGTATGCGTTCACGAAGTCGTTCCGCAACGTGCATCTGCTGTCGCAACAGATGGAAGTGGGCATGCTGTGGATCAATCAGCCTGCCGCGCCGTGGCCGGAAATGCCGTTTGGCGGCGTGAAGGACTCGGGCTATGGATCGGAAGGTGGTCCGGAAGCGATGGAAGGCTATCTGGTCACCAAGGCCGTGTCGGTGATGGCGGTTTAAGGTTCTTCAGGACGCCGTCGGCTTTCAGGCTTTCAGGGCACGGTTTCCGACCGTGCCCGGCTGATTGATCGCGGCGTGATCGATGCGCGTGACCGCTCTGTGTGATCGCGCCGTGATCGCTGTGCCAGGTTCGCGAGCGCTCGTTCGCGGACCTTTTTTATTTATCGCGCGAAACCCCGCGAATCGCTCGTTGAGTCCTTCGTGATTCGCGCTCGTTCGCTTCGTTCGGCCCATTCTTCGTTTTATGATGCGCGGTCATACAACGAAAATCCGCTTCGTCATGAACGATACCTCGCCCAGCCTCATGCAACCCACGTTGACCGGACAGATCGTCGAACTCAGGCCGCTTCAGCAGGAACACGCGCAGGGTCTGCTCGACGCCGCCGCGGACGGTCAGTTGTGGAACATGAAGCTGACTGTCGTGCCGGGTCCCGAAACCGTCGGCGGTTATATCGCAACCGCGCTCGATGGGCGCGCGGCCGGCACGGTGATGCCCTTCGTGATCGTCAGGCGGGATACGGGGGCGATTGTCGGCAGCACGCGATTCTGGAAGATCGACCGGGTGAACCGGAAGCTGGAAATCGGCCACACATGGTTGGGCGAGTCGGTGCAGCGCTCGGCGGTGAATACCGAGGCGAAGTACCTTCTGCTGCGTCATGCGTTCGAAGCGATGCAGTGCGTGCGCGTGCAGTTCACCACGGACGAGCTCAACGAGAAATCAAGAGCCGCGATTCTGCGGATCGGCGCGAAACAGGAAGGCATTGTCCGGCACGAGCGGATCATGCCGGACGGGCGCAAGCGCAATTCGGTGCGCTTTAGCATCATCGACGAGGAGTGGGTCGAGGTTAAGGCGAGGTTGGAGGGCAAGCTTGGGCGGTGAGACGCCGCCCGACGCGATTCGCTTCACTTCGTCGCGTTCAAGTGCAATCCCACCACCCTACTCTTCACACATGGACGTCCCGCTCACCAAGCGGCTGCGGTGGCGTCGTCGCCGCTGCAAACTCCTCGCGCAACGCATCGCGCGCCTGATGCCGGCGCACCCATAACGCGGTCAGAATCGGCACCAGAATCGCCGTCACGAGGCAGGCCGTCGCGACCATCGCCGTCGCCGCCGGCACCAGCGGTTTGAAGCGCGGAATCATCTCGCCGATGATCGCCGGGTTCGCCACCGCGGCCCCCGCCGTCGACGAAGCCGCCAACCCCGCCGCCCCATTGCCGCCCGCGATCCAGCGGTCCGCGAGGATCAGCGGAACGCCCGTCACCACGATCACTCCGAGGCCCAGCACGATGCCCGGCAAGCCGCTCGTGACGATCACGTTCAGGTCGATACCGTTGCCGAGCGCAAAGCCGAAAAACGGAATCAGCGGATGCACGCAACGGCCAAAGAACTCGCGCAGGTCGCTATCCAGATTACCCAGCGTGAAGCCGATCAAAAACGGTAGCACCGCGCCGACGAACAGCCGCGGCTCGAAGAACGCCACACCGGTCGCGCCGAGAATGATCATGCTGACGAGCGGCCCCGATTCGATCGACATCAGCACGAACGCGCCTGCCTCTTCCTTGCTGCCGTATTGCTGCATCACGGCCGCATAGAGGCCGCCGTTGGTCATGTCCATCGACGTCGTGATCGCGAGCACCGAGAGACCCGCGAACAGGCCCGCCTTGACGCCGTCGATCGGAATGAAGTGCGACGCCACGATTGTTGCAATCCACGCCACCACCATTTTGGTGACGAGCAGCGTGCCCGACTTGCGCAGCACCGTGCCGGTCGCCCGCAGGTCGATCGTTGCGCCCATGCAGAAGAACCACACCGCCAGAATCGGCACGGTGCCGGTAATCAATCCATTGGTGAACGACCCGAGATATTTTCCACCACCCGGCGCAAACGTGTGGACACAGGCGCCGAGCAGCAGCGGCACCAGCATCAGGCCGCCTGGAATGCGGTCAATGGCCTTCTTGAGCTTCATGCCTCCTCCATGGACTTTGCGTCCTGTTGTCGGGTGGATCACCCGGGGTGATGTCCCGTTCTTACGCCGGGCGGCTCCCTTTCGGCGCAATATAGCATCGCAACAGGAACAACGTTCCCAGCAAGTCGACGCAAAAGTCGCTCGCCTCCGCCGACGCCGTCTTGAGCATCCTGCCGCGCGTGCGTGAGCAAGGCTATGGCGAGGACAACGAGGAACAGGAAGAAGGCTTGCAATGTCTCGCGCGGTGTTTCTCGCGCGGTGTTCGACCGCTTCGGCCGCGTGATCGCCGGCCTGTCGATTTCGTTTCCGACCATGCGCTGCGGCGCCGACACGAAATCGCACTACGTTGCGCTACTCAAGCAGTCAGGTCTCGCGATCTCCACGCGGCTCGGCTATCGCGAAGCGACGGCGGCGGAGCATGCAGCCGTCGACGGACCGGGTTGAAAGCATAGAGGCGCGGCAAACACCCGGCGACATGCTTCCGGGCGCTTTCAGCGCGCACGTGAGCGGTGTGAGCGGTGTGAGCGGTGTGAGCGCCTTGAGCGCCTTGAGCGGCGGTGGCAAATCGTCGTACGCGGTGGCGGTGTTGGCCAAGACGGTGTCGCCGCCCACATCCGGAATGGTCACGCCGCGCAGGATCGACGCTTGCGGATAGGCGTCGACGAATGTCACATGCCATGATCCAGGCATCGGGGGAAGATGTGGGCGCAGGCCGCCCACGGAACGCGGCGTGTGCGCAAGCGAGCGGCCGTCAATCGATGGTAAGCATCAAGCCGCCAACGCACACCAACGGGTCACGGCAGCATCCGCTGCAGTGTCTGATCCTTGAGCACAAAACGATGAAACAGCGCTCCCGCGATATGCAGTGCGATTAGCGCGAACAACACCCAGGCCAGATAGCCGTGGATGTCGCCCATTTCATGCCCGACCGACGAACCGACCGGCGAGATGCCGGGATACGACAGTACGCCGAGCAGCTTGACGGACCATCCGCGCGAGGACGCGTTGGCCCATCCGAGCAAAGGCACAACCACCAGCGCGAGATAAAGAAGACCGTGCGTGACGTGCGAAACGACGCGAAGGAAAGGTGAAAGCGATGTAGGCGGAGGTGTGTGCGTGAGACGCCAGACGATTCTCGCCGCCACCGCGGCAATCAGCGCTGCACCCACGCCGAGATGCCAAGCGATCAGACCGTCGGGCCGCGTGCCCTTGTGAATATCCGGCATGGTCCAACCGATCACGAACTGCGCGGCAATCAGCAGGGCCACCAGCCAGTGAAGAAACTTGGCTACGCCGTCGTAGCCTATTGCATAGCGCGGGAAACTGGCCGGGTCCGATCGCATGGTCATGAGAATGTGTTAGCAGCAGTGAAGCCATTGAATGGAGGAAGCGTACTTGTGCCATCAAGGGTACACAAATTTTGAACGCACTCGCGCAGCATGCTACGGATCAAACCTTAAGAAAAGCTGATGTTGCGTTTGACGATCGCTTCGGGCGCATGAGGCGGCCATGCACTGGCGGTTGCGTAGAAAGTACGATCGGCGCCCCTTCAGGTCGGCTCGCATCCCGAGTCTGCAACTGAATGTATCCGTCAGGCATACGCCTCGTGATCTGTCGCGCACTGCGTGCTCCCGTTGTTCACACGCATGCGTTTGAACTTGCCCAAACAC
This sequence comes from Paraburkholderia caffeinilytica, assembly GCF_003368325.1. NCBI lineage: Bacteria > Pseudomonadati > Pseudomonadota > Betaproteobacteria > Burkholderiales > Burkholderiaceae > Paraburkholderia > Paraburkholderia caffeinilytica. Next base: position 119,366 of record NZ_CP031467.1, read on the forward strand.
GGCGGATGCATGAAGGCAGGACGTTTTTCATAGCGCGCTCAATGGGTTGCCCACGGATTTCCCGTCAGCGGAACAACTAATCGCCGCGCTGCAACGATGCGCCATACCGTGTCGTCTACGTGGCCGACATGTGAAAGCATCGACACGTCCTGTTACACACGAACACACCGGTAATCCAGCTGCTCAGTAGAGTTCGGTCATACGTAAAAGGGAAGGCAACGTCATGAAACGAATTTTCGCGCTGGTGCTGTTGGCGGTCACCCTCGGGAGTGCATTGGGCGGTTGCATCATCGTGCCGGAGGGCGGCTACCACGATCATTACCACGATCACGACCATTACTAAGCGCTGCTCGCGCGGCGCACTCCACTCTCAATCGTAAAACCCGAGAATAAAACATGAGCAAATCACGAAACCGCTGGCTGTCCATGGCGATCGTTGCAGGTCTGGGGATCGGTGCATCTTCTGTCGCGCTGGCGCACGTCGACGTGGGCGTGAACGTCGGCATTCCGGGCGTGGTCTATGCGCCTGAGCCGGTCTATGCTCCGCCTCCGCCCGTCTACGCGCCCGCTCCTCCGGTGGTCGTCGTGAGTCCGGGCTGGTATGGCGAACGCTACTACGACGGGCACCGCTATTGGGAACGACGCGAGTGGGAAGAGCGCCATCACGAGCGCGAGTGGCATGACGCGCGCGGCTATCGCGATGGCCCGCGCGGCGATTGGCACGGCCACGACGGCGATCACGGCGATTGGCACGGCCATGGCGACGACCACGGCCGAGGCGATCACTAATGCATGGGCCGGGGCAGCGTCACTGACGTCGCCGTCCCGCGCAGGCATTCGCGCCACACCTTTTACAGGAGCGACGATTTGCTACGCAGCGATCCACGGCGTGTAACCGCACACATCGACGGCACGCTCATCTCCGCCGAATACAGCGAACAGACCGGCCAATTATGTTTGCGTCAGGACGGCGCCGTACTGCGCGAATGGTTTCCACCGCATTCGTGGATTGCGATTGCATCGGTCGCCGGCGCGCGGCACTGGGGTACGCGCCCCTCCGATGAGGACCTTCACGCTTTGTTGCTCAATGAGATGGCCTTGTTGCGCACGCCGTAATCGCATGAGAGATACGAAAAAAGGCCGGTCATCGGATACGTTCCGATGACCGGCCTCTTGCATTCCACTCGCGGATATTGAGCGGGCACAACAACGCCGCCATCATCCGCGCATTTCGTTGCGCTCTTCGTTGCGCTCTTCGTTGTGGTCTTCGTTGTGGTCTTAACGCACGTTGTAGATCGGCGGCGAATACGAGCTTACCGACGTGTCATTGCCATGACCGGCTTGCCACGTGCCATGGCCGCCGGAACCATAACCGCTGGTATCGGCCTGAGCCGCGCCCTGCTGCGTGGAAACTTGCGCTTGCGTGCCCTGCGCGCTTTGCGGGGCCGGCTGATTCGATTGCGCGAACGAAGCGATCGGCGCGCCAAGAACAACTGCAATAGCAACAGCTTTGATGAGCGATTTCATGAAACCACCTCCAGAGAATGTCTTACAGCGCTGCAGATATGACAGGTCGTGCAGTCGTTGAAAACAGTCTAGGGGTCGATCAGGTGCGGATAAATCCTCCATTCCTGAATTCACTGTTGCTTTTGACACGACAATGGCGAAGGCCCGCCCCTCAATGGTTTGCCGGCATACGTGAGGATCGGCGGGCTTCGTCTGATCAAAAAATTTGCGTCGCGCCCTCTTATACGGGGGCGATGCCCACGTAGTTTTCCGCCATCGCAGTCGCCGCCGCACGCGACGTGGTCACGTATTCGAGTTCGGCCACCTGTAGTTGCTGCTCGAACGGCGACGCGCCTTCAATACGGTGCATCATGCTCGTCATCCAGTACGAGAAATGCTCGGCGCGCCAGACGCGCTTAAGCGCTGTTTCGCTATAGCTGTCGAGCAGATCGCTGCGATTTTCGGCGTAGAACGCGCTCAATGCCTTCGTCAGCACCCGTACGTCGGCGACGGCGAGGTTCATGCCCTTCGCACCGGTGGGCGGCACGATATGCGCGGCGTCGCCGGCGAGGAAGAGGCGGCCATGTTGCATGGTGGCCGACACGAAGCTGCGCATGCCGACAATGTTCTTCTGGAAGATCTTGCCGTCCACGACATGCTGGCCGTCATGCGAATCGACGCGCGCGTGCAGTTCGGCCCAGATTCGATCGTCGGACCAGTTGTCGACGGAATCCTTGGGATCGCATTGGAAATACATGCGCTGCACGTTCGCCGAGCGTGTGCTGATCAGCGCAAAACCCCGGTCGTGCCGCGCGTAGATCAGTTCCTCCGACGACGGCGGCCCTTCGCACAGGATGCCGAACCAGCCGAAGGGATAGACGCGTTCATAATCCTTGCGCAAGGCCTGCGGGATCGATGCGCGCGACACGCCTTGCGAACCGTCGCAGCCGATCACGAAATCGCATTGCAATTCGCACGCTTCGCCTTCGTGACGAAACCGGATCGACGGCCGGTCGGTATCTATACCATGCAGCGACGTGTCCGTCACGCCGAAACGCAGCGCACCGCCGGCGGCCACGCGCGCGGCGACCAGATCCTTGATGACTTCGTGCTGCGCATAGACCGTGATCGAATGACCGGTGAGTCCGGTCAGGTCGATACGGCGCCGCTTGCCTTCGAAAGCCAGTTCGAAGCCGTGATGCAGCGCGCCTTCGGCCTTCATGCGCGCGCCGACACCCGCTTCGGTGAGCAGGTCCATCGTGCCCTGTTCGAGGACGCCGGCGCGGATGGTGGATTCGATCTGTTCGCGTGTGCGCGATTCGAGCACGACCGAGTCGATGCCGCGCAAGTGAAGAAGGTGGGAAAGCAGCAGGCCGGCGGGCCCGGCACCGATGATGCCAACTTGGGTGCGCATGAGTTGTCTCCTGAATGCGGCGGTGATTTGCTCGCAGTTTGACAATCATGCGTTGTATCGCGCAACGCGATATCGTGGATACGTAGTATCTAGTTTTGAGATAACCGACGGTCCAGCTCGAGCGGGCTCGATATGGACAAATGCGCCATACCGTTGCCCAGCCTGCCCGTGCGCTCATTCATCCGATAGCCGACCTGCCGCATCGCTCTGCGCGGTCTCGAGGTAAACCCTGGCCAACTTACGGATCTCGGCCAGCAACTTCCGGCGTGCCGCGGGCTTCTCGTCGTTCGCCCCGGCGACTGCCTTGAGCACATGCAGCAGCACGATCGCCATTGTCTCGGACTGCGCCTTCGTCAGATGCGGAATCGCGTTGCGCAAAATCGCGGCGACGGCGCCGCGCGTCGTTTCGCGAAAACGTGCGCGCCGCTCGTCGCTGCCACCACGCGCATCGACAAGTGCAACCGCCAGACTGCGCTGCGATTGCAGCGACACCATGAAATCGACGAATGCATCGGCGAGCTCGCCTGGGGTCATTGCCGACGCCTGGCTGGCGAGCGCGGTAAAGCCGCTCTCCGCGTGCTGCACATAGCGCGAAAGCAAGGCATCCGCCAACGATTCCTTGGATGGGAAAAACCGGTACAGCGAGCCAATCGCGGTGTTTGAGCGCGCGGCGATCTCGGTCATGGTGGCCGCGTCGTAGCCCTTCTCGCTAAACACCGCTATGCCCGCTTCCAGGATTGCCGCGACCCGCAGATGCCCCCGTTGTCGTTTCGGCTCCTGCGCGCCGCCGGAACCAGACGAACCATTCCATGAGCTACCTCGCCCTGCTTTTCTCCGGCGCGTTTCTGTGCAACTGCGTCCCGCACCTCGCGAGCGGTTTGCGCGGCGAGCCGTTCCCGACACCCTTCGCGAAACCGCGGGGTGTCGGCGATTCGTCGGCGTTGGTCAACGTGCTGCGGGGATATTTCAATCTGCTCGCCGGCCTTTATCTGCTCACGCGGCAGCCCGTCACGATCGGTGTGAACGCAAACTGCCTCGCGGTGTTTGCAGGCGCGCTGGTATTGGGCACGTATATGTCCGTGCACTTCGGCAAGGTCTGGCAAGGCAAGCACGCTCGCCAATAAGCGGTCGCCTGCACGCAGTGAAGCCGATCGTGCAATTGCACTCGACTGCAACCATGTTCGGCGCAAACTGGACATCGGCTTTAGTTGCGACCTGCCGTGTTGAGGCAGCACATCGAGCAGCGGCGCCTGTCGCCAGGCACCGCTTGTTACCACGATACAATTCGCGCCGTTACGCGAGGAACAAGCGATACACCGGGTTCTGCGTCTCTTCCCAGTACGGATACCCAAGCGTCGCGAGAAAGCGGTCGAACTCGCTGTTCTCGCTCGCCGGCACCTGGATGCCGACCAGAATCGAGCTGTAGTCCGCGCCCTGGTTGCGGTAGTGGAACAGGCTGATATTCCAGTTCGGCGCCATCGACGACAGAAACTTCATCAGCGCGCCCGGCCGCTCGGGAAACTCGAAACGGAACAGCCGTTCGTCGTGCGCCAGCGGCGAGCGGCCGCCGACCATGTAGCGGATGTGCTGCTTCGACAGTTCATCGAAGGTCAGATCGACGGTGGCAAAGCCGTGTGCTTCGAATGCGCCCGCGATCTGCGCCGATTCGCTGCGGTTGCGGATCTGCACGCCGACGAAGATATGCGCTGAATTCGCGTCCGCGATGCGGTAGTTGAACTCGGTGACGCTGCGCGTGCCGACCAGTTCGCAGAAGCGGCGGAAACTGCCGCGCTCTTCCGGAATCGTCACGGCGAACACCGCTTCACGCGCTTCCCCGACTTCGGCGCGCTCCGCCACGAAACGCATGCGGTCGAAGTTCATGTTCGCGCCGGACGTGATCGCAATCAGCGTCTGGTTCTCGATGCCTTCGCGCTCGGCATACTGTTTGGCGCCGGCCACGGCCAGCGCGCCCGCGGGTTCCAGCACGCTGCGGGTGTCCTGGAACACGTCCTTGATCGCGGCGCACAGCGCGTCGGTGTTCACGAGCAGCACGTCGTCGAGATATTCGCGGCACAGGCGGAAGGTTTCTTCGCCCACGAGCTTCACCGCGGTGCCATCCGAGAACAGCCCGACTTCGTTTAGCGTGACCCGTTCGCCTGCCTGTAAAGAAGCGGCCATCGCGCACGAGTCGTCGGTCTGTACGCCGATCACCCGGATCTCCGGGCGCACCGATTTCACGTACGCGGCCACGCCCGCGGCCAGACCGCCGCCGCCGATCGGCACGAAGATCGCGTGGATCGGCCCCTGGTGCTGGCTGAGAATTTCCATCGCGACCGTGCCCTGGCCGGCGATCACGTACGGATCGTCGAACGGGTGCACGAACGTCAGGCCGCGCTCTTCCTGCAGCTTCACCGCGTGCCCGTACGCATCGCTATAGGACTCGCCGAACTGCACGACTTCAACCGTCGCTCCGCCATGCGCGCGTACCGCATCGACCTTCACCTGCGGGGTCGTCACCGGCACCACGATGATCGCCTTCACGCCCATGCGGGCCGCCGACAGCGCCACACCCTGCGCATGATTGCCCGCCGACGCGGTAATCACGCCCCGCTCCAGCGCATCCGCCGGAATATGCGCCATCTTGTTGTACGCGCCGCGCACCTTGAACGAGAACACCGGCTGGTTGTCCTCGCGCTTCAGATAAACCCGGTTGGAGAGCCGTGCCGACAGACTCGGCGCGCGTTCGAGTTCGGTCTCGCGGGCCACGTCGTAGACGCGTGCGGTCAGGGTTTTCTTCAGGTAGTCGTGGCGCAAAGCCACGCTGTCGGCGGCTTCCGCAACCTGATCGAGTTCGTGTAATAGCAAGGCAAGCTCCTGTGCGGCAAGAACAAAACGTCAAAGAGATCACCAGGAGGCAGGCAGAAAGCGGACATAAAAAAACCCGCCTCGTGGGGCGGGTTTTTTGTCACTGCGTACCAGACGCGCGCTAACCCACCATTCGATGAATGGTGCTAATAATCAGCGCAATACGGATGTCGAGGCAGTTCATGCGTTCGATCTTCGTTGACTTGACGGGCTTTGTCAATCCCTCTTGGTCGCATCCCTGTTCGTTTTGTCTGGCGTCGTCGCCTGCGGGCTGCATATCGCTCCCGGCGGTACGCTTCATGCGGATGCACTAGTCGCGCACGCCGCTTTGCTTCCTGAAGGCATCCAGAATGCGCCGCTCCAGCGCGTTATAGTCGCGGCCGAAGTGATGATCGCCCGACGTACGAATCACCTCGACGCCGGTTTTGGCCAGCGCCGGACACAAGGTGTCCTTCTCGTCTTCACCGTAGAAGCACTGCACGATCGCGGGCGGCACACGCGCGAATTCGGGCTGCACCTTCAAGGCCTTGTCGCTCGCCGGCATACCGAGCCAGCCGCCGACACGGATCTGGAAATCGGCGTCGGGCGCGAAGCCAAGCAGCGCAATCAGCGACACTTTCGCGCGCAGCGCCTCGGGCAGGCGGTTATAGGCGAACGGCATCACATCGGCGCCGAACGAATAGCCGACGAGCGCAATATGCTCCGCATGCCAGCGCGCCCCGTACGTCTGCATCACGCGCGCGAGATCGCGGCTCGTTTGCGCCGGCGTCTTTTCGCTCCAGAAATAGCGGAGACTGTCGATGCCGATCACGGAGACACCGTCTTTCTGCAAGGCGAGCGAGATGGTCTTGTCGAGGTCGCGCCAGCCGCCGTCGCCGGAAATCACGATTGCCATGAGACCGTTCGGATGCGCTGCGGGCAATTCGATCAGCGGCAGATCGGAGACGTCGTCATCGTTCGTCGACGCCGTCTGCAAATGCGGCGTCACCATCGCCACGAGCCGCGCGCGATCGCCGTTGCCGGGCGCCGCCTTTTCGACGAAACCCGGCACCTTGTCGCGAATGATCGTCGGGTCCGGCGGGCACGGCTGGAAACGCGCATCCAGCGTGCGCTCGGCATCCACCGAGACCGCGCCGGCCACCGTATTCGACGGCGCCTGTTCGAGCACCTGCATCGCCAGCGTCGCGCCCTGCCCCGTACCCGCGACGATCGGCGCGAAATAGCGGCTCGATTGCGATTGCCGTTCGAGTTGATGGCTCAAGGCTTCAGCGTCGCCCACCAGTTGATGGCAGGCTTCTTTTTTCGCGTCGAGATTGGCCGCATAGCGCGCCGTATCCACGCCGACGGTCATCGCGCCGGCCTTGGCGAGCGCATCGGCGGTTTGCTGGTCGGCCGCGCTCCAGCCGGTGGCGGGCGAATAAAGCACCACGAAGCCGCGCAAGGGGCCGACCGGCTGTGTCACCGTCACGTCGCCATAGCGGCCGCCGGACACGGTGGTGGTTGCGGCGAAGGCAGCCGCACTGCCAGCAACGAGGCCCGCCGCAACGGCGAGCCTGAAAAACGAATGCAATGTCATGAACGCCGGCCTCCTGCCAGCAATGACAGGTCCGCGAGCGTGAAGAACACGCCCACCGAACCTGACGCCGCGAGATAGCGCGGCTCCCAGCGCGGCTGGAACTTGCTCTTGAAAGCTCGCAGTCCGCGGAAGTTATAGAAGCGGCCGCCGAAGCGCCACACGATGCCCGCCAGCCGATGCCAGCGCGACGCGAGCGGTGTCGGCTGCATGCCGGAGAGCGGCGCGATGCCGAGACTGAGCGAGCGGAAACCCGCCTGCTTCAGATGCAGCGCCAATTGAGTGAACAGATATTCCATCGCATACGGCGACGCGCTTTCCACGTGCCGCATCACGCCGACCGTCGCTTCGGTGTTCATATCGGTCGTCATGAAAGTCACAAAAGCAGCCGGCTCGCCGTTCTGGCGCACCAGCATGACGGATTGCGCGGCGAGGTATTCATCGGTAAACGCGGCCACCGAAAAACTCTTCTCACGCGCATCGCGGCTACCGAGCCAGCCGTCGGAAATCTCGCGCAGCGTCTCGAGCGACGCGGGCACATCGGCCTGATCGATCACTTCGACCGCAAAGCCGTCACGTTCGCCACGCTTGAGCGCATAGCGAAGATGCGCGCGATGCGAGCCCTTCAGGTCGAAGTCGTCGAGCACCACGTGAGCTTCTTCGCCGAGCTTCATCAGCGTAAGGCCGGCGTCGAGATAGAGCGGCAAGGCATTGGCGCGCACCTGATAAAACGCCGCGCGGCCACCGTGCGCATGCGCGAGCGCGACGAACTTGCCAATCAAGCCGGCCCACTCCTCGCGCGGCCCGACCGGATCGTGAAGCGCGGCCCACGTGCGGCCATTTTTCGCATACATCAGGAAAGCTTCGCGCGATTCGGAAAAGAGGAAACTCTTGTCGCCCATCAGCGCGAGGCCGGCGTCGCTGCGCTCCTGAGCGCGCACGATGCGCGCCGCGTCCTGCAGGTCTTGCGGAGCGGGCATGACGAAGCGGCCCGCCGCGGGGCGCAACAACTGCCAGAACGAGAACGTCGCGGCGAACAGACTGGCGGCAAGAGTCGCGCGCAGCGCGCGCGGTGCGCGTTCGTCGAAAGCGAATTGCCACCACAGGTCGCGCGTGTACGGCACGTCGCGGAAGGCAAACAGCATCACCCACACGGCGAGCGCGAGCACCATCGCCACCGACACCAGCCAGCCCGCCGTAAAGCGCTCGGCGAACAGCGACGAATGACGGTTGAAACGGCGGCGCGTGGACAACAGCAGCGCGATCAGCATGCCGAGCACGCCGGCTTCCACGAAGGCAAGACCCTTGGTCAGCGAGAGCGCGAGACTCAGCACCGCCAGCAGCAAGGTCATCCACCACGCGGCATCCAGACGCCGCAGCAAACCACGCGCGACAAACAGCAGCAGCACACCCAGCACGCTGCACAGCATCTGCGAGCTTTCGAGCACCCACAGCGGCAGCACGTCGCGCAGAATCCGGATGCGCTGCCAGAACGCCGGGGTCGCGCTGGAAATCACCAGCATGCCGCCGACCACGAAAGTCACGAGGCTCAGAAACAGCGGCGCGAGCTTATACGCATCTGCCGCGTGCCGCAGCGGCAAGCGGCTCTTCAGCGCACGGCCTTCGAAGCCGGCGAGCAGCCCCGCCGAGACGATCAGCGGAACACCGAAGTAAATCGCGCGATACGCAAGCAGCGCCGCGACCATCTGATGCGTTTGCACGCTGCCGTTCAACGTGAACACCATCGCGGCTTCAAACACGCCGACGCCGCCAGGCGTGTGGCCGATCATGCCGAGCAGCATCGCGGCGGCGTAGACGGTAATGAAGGTCACGAAGCTGACGTCCGCATGCGGCAGCAGCGCCCACAGCGCGAGGCCCGCGGCCACCACGTCGAGTACGGCGAGAGCCACCTGCGCGAGCAGGTCGCGGCGCGCCGGAATATCGAACGACAGCCACTGCCAGCGCGTACGGATCGAACGCGTGTCGCGACGGCAAGCAGCAGCCGCGAGTCCGAGCACGACGAGCAGCAGCGCGCCGCTCCAGCGCAGCGTGAGCGGCGGGAGATGCAGCATCGTGGCGAGCGGATCGGCGAGGCACACCATGCCGAGCGCTGTCATCAGCACCAGCGCGAGCGCCAGCGATACGCTCGTGAACACGGTCATGCGGCCGATCTGTGCGGGCGTGACGTTCGACACGCCGTAGACGCGCACGCGCACGGCGCCGCCCGTCAACGCGCCGAAACCGGTCGCATTGCCGAGCGCGGAGCCCGCGGTCGCGCCGATCCACAGTGCCGCGCGTGGCACCGTGGCGCCCAGGTAGCGCAAGCCGACGGCGTCGCGGCCCACCAGTGCGATATAGCTGAGCGCGGTCGCGCCGAGCGCCGCGGCCCACTCGCCCGCCGTCAGATGGCGCAGCTGGCGCATGACCGAGCGATAGTCGACCGCTTGCGAGAGATGTTGCAAGACCGCCAGCAGCAGCCCGCAAATGACGAGTGCGAGCACGGGCGAGAGGATGCTCCGTTTGCCAAGCGTCTTCGATATACGGTCGAACATCGCGCCTGGCCGGTCGAATATGTTGTTATATCGGTGGAACATGGTCAATGCGGGCCTTGCATAGAGCTGTCGTGGCGACGGGTCGTCTGCCACGGCGTCGCCTGACTTCGGCGATTACAAATGGATAACGGCAAAGTGTTGAAAAGGTTGACAGTGTCAGCCAATGTCAGTCCATTCGTCGGGTTTTAACCTAGGCCGGTCATTGAAGCTGAACGCATTTCGCGGCGTGGCAGAGCAATGCACGCCGATAAAACGGTCGATATTGCCGATTGGCTTGCCGCGCTGGTGAGGACCGCTGCGCTCGACAAGGGGCTGGATTTTAAACGCTTATGGAAGATCGCGAGACGAAGATTCGAGGCGACGTCGAAATCATTCGATCGCGCACCGTTTTAAAGGCTGATTCGCTCCATCAAGATTTTCGCTTCGCCTGCCGTAATCGAGAACAAGAGCACGGCGCAATGTTGGGTTCCGCGGCGGAAATGACGGCAATTGAAGGAGAACGATGATGGTGGATCAGGATTGGATGATGGCCGGTGTGTATCTGGTCGGGTTGGTGTCGATCGCGCTTCTGATGAGCGCGCTGTCCGCTCGGGCAACCAAAGTGCGGCGCGCGGTGGCGTCGCGTACCCGCGAGTAACGCACGGGCAATCCGGGCCCCACGGCGAGCGGCAGCGGCAGCAGCGACACCGGCACTGCGCATGCCGGCGATCCAGAGGCCGCCCTCCAGCGCCCTGAAGCGGTTTGATGCTTTAATCGATGCCGATGCATCGATTCCGAAGCATGCTTCCCTCAGGACAGGAGACACGGATTGACGAAGGAAAATCAACTCGAGCGCTGGCTCGCACGCGAGCAGGAAGTACTGGCGGCGCTCAACGCCGGCCCGGGGCCGGGTGTCGCGAGCCCCGAACAGGTGGCAGGCAAAACCGGCCTGGAAGTCATGCAGGCGATGATGAACGCGGCGCTGCCCTACGCCGAGATTGCCCGCACTCTGGATTTTACGATCGTCGAAGTCAGCGAAGGGCGCGCGGTATTTCAGGGCACCCCGCTCGTGCGGCATCTGAATCCGCTGGGCACCGTGCATGGCGGCTGGATCGCCACCTTGCTCGATTCCGCGCTAGGCTGCTCGGTGCACACGATGATGCCGCCGGGCCGTGGCTACACCACCGCCGAACTGGGCGTGAACTACGTGAAAGCGGTGACGCCGCGCGTGCAACGCGTGCGCGCCGAGGGCAAGGTGATTCATTGCGGACGTCAACTGGCGACGGCGGAAGCCCGCCTCGTCGGCCCTGACGGCACGCTCTACGCGCATGCCACGACAACCTGCCTGGTGTTCGAGATCCCGAGCCGCTAAACGATACGGTCAACACGGCCGGCTGCTCGCCGTGGCCGGTGACGCGGAGGCAATCCGGCTAGCCGAACGGGCGGCTCGGCGGCCGGCGCCGAACACGCGCTCGAGGCGCCTTGCCGTGCGGCGCCCCTACGACGGACACCGGCGCACGAACGAGAAAGCGCTTATTGCGGGCGACGATGCGCTTCAGCGATCACAGCGCAGTTTTGCAGATGCAGGTTCAGTGCATGCAGAGCCAGTGCGCGGAGCTTGCCGAGCAGCGTGTTGCTGGAGGCAGTAGCAGTGCGGACGGCAGCGGCGTTGGTAGCGGTGTTCATGACGGACTCCTGTATAGGGTTTATACCTAGGCAATAACCCGATTATAACCCTCTCGTGCCGCACCGCAACAAATATCAATAATGCCGCCGACGTGTTGTGCGACGGTCACATCCGCACGCTACGCAATCTCGGAAAGGGGCGGCATCAGACGGTGCTCAATGAACCATCCGCACCGTACAGGTGCAATAATGCCCCCTTTGCCTGCGACCGTCCGCCGCAGATCGCCCGCCCCTCATGACCGTCGTCCAGAAAGCCCTGATTGCGCCTCTCATCGTCGCATGCGCGATGTTCATGGAAAGCGTCGATGCGAATGTGATCGTCACGGCCTTGCCGGTCATGGCGCGCGACTTCGGGCGCGATCCGGTCACGCTGAAAATCGCGGTGACGAGCTATGTGCTCGGTCTCGGCGTGTTTATCCCGGTGTGCGGCTGGCTGGCGGACCGCTTCGGTGCACGCACGATTTTCCGCACCGCGATCGGCATCTTCGTGGCCGGCTCGCTCCTGTGCGCCGCATCGAACTCGCTGCCCACCTTCACCCTCGCCCGTTTCGTCCAAGGCGTCGGCGGCGCGATGATGGTGCCGGTCGGGCGGATCATCATCTTCCGTGTGGTCCATAAGTCCGACTTCATCCGCGCGATGAACTATCTGAGCGTCCCGGCGCTGCTCGGACCGGCAGCCGGACCGCTGCTCGGCGGCTTCATCACCACCTATCTGCACTGGCGTCTGATCTTCTTCATCAATGTGCCGATCGGCATGCTGGGCATCTATCTGACCAACCGGCACATCGCCAACACGCGCGAACCCGACCCCGGTCCGCTCGACTGGATCGGCTTTTTCCTGTCGGCGTCCGGCGCGGTGCTGCTTCTGCTCGGACTGTCGCTGGTGGGCGGCGAACTCATGTCGAACCGGGACGCGTTCGGCATGTGCGCGAGCGGCGCGGCGCTGCTCACGGGCTACGTCGCGTACGCACAGCGCGCCGCACTTCCGCTGCTCGATCTGCGCTTTTTCAAAGTGCCGACTTTCCAGGCAAGCGTGCTCGGCGGCTCGCTGTTTCGCATCGGCCTCGGTGCGCTGCCCTTTCTGCTGCCGCTGATGCTGCAGGAAGGACACGGCATGAGCGCGTTCGAGTCCGGCCTGATTACCTGCGCGTCCGCGTTCGGCGGCATGTTCATGCGCGCCTTCGCCTCGCGCGTGCTGCATCGCTTCGGCTTCCGTTCGGTGCTGGTGGTGAACGCCGCGCTGTCAGGGATTTCGATCGCGGCGTGCGGACTGTTTTTTCCCGGCACGCCGACCTGGATCATCTGGTTCGTCGTGTTGCTTGGCGGTTTCTTCCCCGCGCTGCAATTCACCAGTCTCAACTCGCTGACTTACGCGGAAATCGCCAGCCGCGACGTGGGGCGCGCCACGAGTCTCGGCAGCGTCGTGCAGCAGATGTCGCTCGGCCTGGGCGTGACGGTGGGCGGGATCGTGCTGCAGATTTCGCGCGTGCTGCACGGACATCCGGGCATCATGTGGTCGGATTTCTGGCCCGCGTTTCTGGTGGTCGGTCTATGCTCGTTCGCATCGATTCCGGTCACGCTGCGCATGCCGCATCGCGCGGGTGAAGAAATCTCGCGGGGCGGTCGAGGGTAACGAGAAGCGCACGAGAAGCGCGCCCTTGATGTCAGCCGGAACGGCGTCGCCGGCGCCGTGCTTCCGCCTGTTCCAGCAACGCTTCGAATAGCGGGAGCTCCACCGGCTTGACGAGATGGGCGTCGAAACCGGCCGATTGCGTGCGTTCGCGATCGCTTGCATGACCGAAGCCCGTCATGGCGGCGAACACCGTACCGGTCAGCGCGGGCATCTCGCGCAACGCCGCGAGCGTCGCGTAACCGTCCATTCTGGGCATGGCAAGGTCGATCAGGGCAAGGTGCGGTGCGAGGCTCGAAGCGACAGCGAGCGCCTGTGGGCCGTCGTAGGCAATGCGGACTTTGTGGCCCTTGAGTTCCAGCAGCATGGCGAGACTGTCGGCGGAATCGCGATTGTCGTCCACCAAGAGGATACGCAGCGGCGCCACCACGTTTGCCGCCACGCCAGCCCGATCGGCCAGCTCCGCGGGGAGCGCCGCGGCAAACGGCAAACTGAGCGTGAACGAACTGCCGCACCCCGCGCCCTCGCTGCTCGCGATGATGCTGCCGCCATGCATTTCGACCAGCGATTTGCACAACGTGAGGCCGATGCCGAGACCGCCTTCACCGAGGCTCTGTCCTTCCTTTTCCTGCGCGAACAACTCGAAGATCGCATCGAGCGAACGGACCGGAATGCCGCGGCCATGATCGCGCACTTCCAGCACCGCCATGTGATGATCGACGCGCCCGAAGATTTCGATGCGGCTACCCGGCGGCGAAAACTTCGACGCGTTATGCAGCAGGTTTTGCAGCACCTGTACGAGCCGCGTCGTGTCGCCGCTGACGATCAGCGGCTCGACCGGCATATGCGTCGCGACACGCTGCTCCCGCGCATCGGTAAACGGCCGCGCCGCTTCGATCGCACGCGCCACCACTTCGGCCAGATCGACACGCGCAAGGCGCAACTCGACCTTGTCCGACATGATGCGGCCGACATCGAGCAGATCGTCGACGAGACGCGTGAGATGCGTGACCTGGCGGTCGATCAGATCGCGTGAGCGCGCCAGCGTAGGACTCATGCCCGCTTCGAGTTGCATCACGCCGATCGCGTTGCGCACCGGCGCAAGCGGATTGCGCAACTCGTGGGCGAGGGTCGCGAGAAACTTGCGCATGCGCTCGCCGGAGCGCTCCAGCTCTTCGCGCTCACGGCGCTCGGTCAGATCGCGCGTGACCTTGGCGAAACCACGCAGCCGGTTCGATTCGTCATACACGGCGGTGATGTTGACGTTGGCCCAGAAGGTCGTGCCGTCCTTGCGCACGCGCCAGCCCTCGTCTTCGACACGGCCGAGCTGCCGCGCAATCGCCAGTTCGCGCGCCGGTTTGCCGGCGGCCGCTTCTTCGCGCGTGTAGAAGCTCGAGAAATGCCGGCCGACGATTTCCTCGCGCGTATAGCCTTTGATGCGCGCGGCGCCTGCGTTCCAACTCACCACGTAACCGTCCGGATCGAGCATGAAAATCGCGTAGTCTTTCACGTTGTCGACCAACAGGCGGAAGCGCTCTTCGCTTTGCCGCAATGCTTCCAGATACGCGCGCTGGCTGGTCAGATCGCGGGTAATCTTGGCGAAGCCGGTCAGCACGCCCGCCTCGTTGCGCACCGCCGTGATGACCACGTTGCACCAGAAAGTCGTGCCGTCTTTGCGAACCCGCCAGCCTTCGTCCTCGAAGCGGCCAGTCAGCGCTGCCTGCTGCAACTCGTAAGCGGGCCAGCCGCGCGCCACGGCTTCGGCAGGGTAGAAACGCGAGAAGTGTTCGCCGATGATTTCGTGCGCCGCGTAGCCATTCAGCTTTTGCGCACCGGCATTCCAACTGACAATACGCCCGGTCGGATCCAGCAGGAAAATTGCGTAGTCTTCGATCGACTGCACCAGCGCCCAATAATCGATCTCGACGGGCGCGTTCGCTCGAGGCACGGGCGGCTCATTGCCGGCCTTGCCGTTATCACCTGCGGAGTGGGCGTCAGTCTCGTTCATGCTGAAAAGAGGCTATGGGTACGTTCGCGCAGCATATACCGGCTCGCTTCCATGTTTCGCTTGTGGATGAACCTTATTGCACAACCTTATTGCATAACCTTGTAGCCCGACCCTATTGCCCAACCGCATTGCCCACGTCGCCGTGACCCGATCGAACGACGACCACGCCACGGCGCCCCAACCCTCAATGCCCCCCGGCACCAGCCGCGGCGGCGGCACTCGCCTTGTCCGGTTTCGTCACCCAGATCAACGGAATGATCGCCACGAAAATCACGGCTGAAAGCCAGAAAATATCGTTCAGGCCGAGCATCGCCGCCTGCGTACTCATCGACTGTTCGAAGAACGCCATCGCCTGGGACGCGCTTCCGCCCAGCGATGCCTGCACGCTGTCCAGAGCGGAAGTGAACACCGGATTGTTCACGCTCGTTTGCTCGGCCAGCCTTGCATGATGCAGGATCGTGCGGTCGTTCCATCCCGTAGTAGCAAGCGACGTTCCCACCGCCCCGGCAAACACCCGCGCGAAATTCGACAGTCCCGCGGCGGCCGGAATCCTGTCGGCGGTGAGGCCCGACAGAATGATCGCCGTCAGCGGTACGAAGAACAAGGCGGTCGGCACGCCTTGCAACAGGGTCGGTAAAACCAGGGTCCACGTATCCACGCCAGTCGTGTAATGCGAGCGCAGGAAAAACACGCCGGCAAAGCCGAGAAACGCCAGCGTCGCCAGCACGCGCGCGTCCGACTTCGGCATGATCTTCGCCATCACCGGCGCGAGAATCACCGCGAAGATGCCGAGCGGTGCGGTGGCGAGGCCCGCATCCACCGACCGGTAGCTCAGGTACTCCTGCATCCATTGCGGCAGCAGGACAAGGTTCGAGAAGAACACCGCATACGCCACCGAAATCGCGATC
The DNA here is from genome assembly GCF_003368325.1 of Paraburkholderia caffeinilytica. Classification (NCBI taxonomy): domain Bacteria; kingdom Pseudomonadati; phylum Pseudomonadota; class Betaproteobacteria; order Burkholderiales; family Burkholderiaceae; genus Paraburkholderia; species Paraburkholderia caffeinilytica. The sequence goes on from NZ_CP031467.1 coordinate 135,487, forward strand.
GTGCCGCCCAGAAAATTGCGTCCTCCGAACAAACGCAGATCGATGATCGGATTCTTCTCCGTCAGCTCCCAGATCAGAAAGAACACAAAACTGATCGCGGCGAACACGGTCAGCGCGATGATCACGGGCGAGTTGAACCAGTCGAGATCCTTGCCCTTGTCGAGCATGATCTGCAGCGAACCCACCCACGCGATCAGCGAGATCAGTCCCACCTTGTCGATCGGCAGGCGCCGGGTCGGGGTTTCGCGCGTGCGGTAGATCGCCCACGTCACGCCGGCCGCAAAGAGGCCGACCGGAATATTGATGTAGAAAATCCACGACCACGAGTAGCTATCGGTAATCCAGCCGCCGAGCGCCGGGCCGGCGATGGGACCGACCGTCGCCGTCATGGCCCACAAGGCCAAAGCGTGCGAGCTCTTTTCCCGCGGATACGAGCCGAGCAGAATCGCTTGAGACAGCGGAATCAACGGTCCCGCCACCGCGCCCTGCACGATCCGCGCCGCGAGCAGCACCGGCAGATTCGGCGCGATGCCGCATAACCATGACGAGATGACGAACAGCAGAATTGCCCACACGAACAGTTTGATTTGCCCGACGCGCTGCGTGAGCCAGCCCGTCAAGGGAATCGAAATCGCATTGGCCGCGGCGAACAGCGTAATCACCCACGTGCCCTCGTCGACCGACACACCAAGATTGCCCGCGATGGTCGGAATCGCGACGTTCGCGATCGACGAATCGAGCACGTTCATAAACGTGGCCAATGCCACGGCAAGCGTCGCCAGCACGAGCTTGCCGCCGGTCAGCGGCGGGAGCGCGGCGGGATTCGATCCATTCATTTCATCACCTGTGAAAGAAGGCCAATGTCTGACTTGTCAGCTAATTGATCAAAAAAATTCGCGTCGGGAGAGTGCCCGTTCAACCTGCTGCCCGTGCTGCGTTCTTTTGCGTCGCGCTCGCCGCTACGGCACGCGCCGATGGCATGTTCCGCGCGATGATCCTGGCGATTTCGGCGTCGGCGTCGGCGCCGTACTGGGCGAACACGTCCGTGCGATACGCGGTGTTGATGGCCGCGCCCAGTTGGGTGCCCGACTCGTCGCGCGTTTCGACGTCGACTTGCATCGACAGCCCGATCCGCAGCGGATGCGCATTCAGTTCGCTCTGGTCGAGCTGGATTCGCGCCGGAAGACGCTGTACGACCTTGATCCAGTTGCCGGTCGCATTCTGCGCGGGCAACACCGCGAATGCGGCCCCCGTCCCCGCCGAGAAACCCACCACGTGGCCGTGATACTTGACGCTCGAGCCATACACGTCGGCCGTCAGCGTAACCGGCTGGCCGATGCGCATGTGCTTCAGTTGGCCTTCCTTGAAGTTCGCATCGACCCACACGCCGTCGAGCGGCACGATCGCCATCAGCGGCGTGCCCGGCGCCACCCGCTGACCGACCTGCACCGAGCGGCGCGCCACGTAGCCCGTCACCGGCGCGGGCAAGGTGTTGCGTGCGTAATTCAGGTACGCGTCACGCACTTTCGACGCGGCGGCCTGCACGTTCGGATGCTGTTCGACCGACGTGCGGTCGGTCAGCGCGTGGTTCGCCGCGGCCTGCTGGCGAGCGGCGTCGAGCGCGGCCTGCGCTGAGCTGACGGCGTCGCGCGCATGGGCAATGTCCTCGCCGGATACCGCACCCGTTTCAGCGACGGCCTGACGGCGCTTGAGATCGTCTTCGGCGCGCGCGAGATCCGACTGGCGTTGCGCGACGGTCGCAGCGTAGAAATCGTTGTTCACGTAAAGGCCGCTGACCTGTCGCACGGTCTGGCCGAGCGTCGCTTCGGCGTTCGACAGCGCGACTTTCGCGTCGGCGTCGTCGAGCGTCACGACCGGTGCGCCCTGCTTGACGATCTGCGTGTCGTCGGCATTCACCGCCACCACGGTGCCGCTCACTTGCGGCGTCAGCTGGACGAGATTGCCGTTGACGTAGGCATCGTCCGTCGATTGATGATATTGACCGCTCGTGACGTAGTAGGCGCCGTAGCCCGCGCCGGCCAACACGACCGTGGCGGCCAGCAAGGCGAGCAGCAGCTTGCGCTTCGCGGGCGCCTGTACTTGCTGGGGTTGCTCTGCGTCCGCCGTCTCGCGGCGGGTGGTGATCGTATCGCTCATTTTGTGGGTCCTGAGAGAAAGTAAAAGCGAGTAAAAGCGTCGCGATGGCGTCCTAGCGGATGGCGACGACGGAGGTGGTTTGTACTGCCGACGCTGCCGGAATTGCCGGAATCGCCGGAATTGCCGACGCGGCCTCGCTGCCGTGCGCGCTCGCATCGGCGCTGTCGGCGTAGCCGCCGCCCAGCGCCGCCGCCAGCGCGATCTGCTGATCGCGGCGGTTCATCTTCAGATTCGCCACCTGCTGGTCGGCAGCAAGCGCGGTGGTGTCGGCGTTGAGCACCGTCAACTGATTCGCAAGACCGGCCTTGTACTGCGTGAGCGCCAACTGATCGGCGCCGCGAGCTGCTTCCTGAGCTGCTTGCGCGTCGCCGAGTTGCTCGTCGGTCGAGCGGATTTGCGCGAGTTGCGTCGCGACTTCGGACAGCGCGGTGACGAGCGTCTGGTTGTATGTCGCGACCGCGTAGTCGAAGTCGGCATACCGCCCCTTCAGTTGCGCGCGCAACTGACCGCCGTCGAAGATCGGCAGATGGATCGCGGGACCGACCGAGGCCGTGCGGCTCGCCGCGCTCAGGAAGCGGCCGAAGCCGAACGCGTCGAGACCGATCGCCGCGCTCAGGTTGATGTCGGGATAGAACTCGGCCTTGGCTTCCTTCACGTCATGCGTGAGCGCGTCGACGCGCCATCTGGCGGCGACCAGATCCGGGCGGCGGCTCACGAGGTCGGCGGGCAGGTTGTCCGGCAAACGCACTTCGTCGCCAATCCCGAGCGTTGGCCGGGCAATCGCGAGGCCGCGGTCCGGGCCGGCGCCGAGCAATGCGGCCAGTTGATAACGCGTGGTGAGGATGCTGCCGTCGAGCGAAGCCAACGTAGCGCGACTCGTGGCGAGGTTCGCTTGCGCCGTCTTGCGCTCGACCTCCGTATCGAGGCCCGTTGCAATGCGCCCGGCGGTGATGCGGTCGATCTGCTCGCGTTGCGCGATCTCCTGCTGCGCGATGTCGCGCAGCGCGTACAACCGGGCGAGCTGGTTATAGGTGCGTGCCGTTGCCGAAGTCAGCGACAACCTGACGACTTCGGCATCCGCCTCACTCGCCTGCAGTTGCGACAGCGAGGCCTTGAGGGCTTCGCGATTCTTGCCCCACAAATCCAGATCGTAGGAAGCGGACAGCAGGCCTTTGTTCTCCGATTGCCATGACCCGCCATACGGCGGCGGCACCAGCGCCGTGCCCGAAAACTGCTGGCGCGTGAACGAATACGTGGCGCCGACTTGCGGCATCGTGCCGGCCTTCGCCGTTTCGCTATACGCGGCGGCCGCGGCAACGCGCGCCCGGGCCTGTTCGATCGACGGATTGCCTTTCAGCGCTTCCGCAAGCAACGCCTTCAACTGCGCGTCGCCGAACTGATCGGCCCAATCGGCGGCAGGCCAACGGCCGTGATCCGCAGGAAGACTTTGTTGAGTCGCGTAGGTCTGCGACTGTGCGATCTGCTTGTCGCTCGAGATGCCCGCGTAGTTCGCGCAAGCCGACAGCACGGCCGCGAAGATCACCGTCACACCCGCCTTCGCGACGCGTGACCCGGCTGCCTGTCTGTTTAGCTGCAATATCATTTGCTGACCTGTCAGATATTAGAGTAAAAAAAATGGCTGCAATCGTTCGCAGCGCTACGTGTTTCGTCGCTTGCTAGTCGTCGAGAAACTTGTTCAGCAGGCGGCGCAATTCCTCGAATTCGGTTTTGGTGAATTTCTTCAAACGGCGGTTCAGCACCACCGGAACAATCTGCGGAAGATGCTCGGCGACGTCCTCGCCCGCCTTCGTCAGCTTGAGATTGACGACTCGCCGGTCTTCGATACTGCGCGAGCGCTCCAGCAGGCCTTTGGTCTCGAGCTTGTCGAGCATGCGGGTCATCAAACCGGTGTCGACACCGAGGAGTTTGGACAACTCGAACGGCGTGGCCGCAATGCCGCGACGCAACGACAACAGGATGCCCATTTGCTGGCTGGTGATATCCAGATCTTTCAGCGCGGCGTCCATTTCCGTAATCAGCACGTTGCGCGCCTTGTTGATGGCGAACCCCACGCTTTGCGTCACGTGGAAAGTTTCGGGCGTGTAGTGATCCATGGCTGACTCCGTATTGGCTGAAATAAATATATCTGCATAGTCAGATACTGTCAAGAATAAATTTGCGGGAGTCAGATTTAGGGGCGCACGCCCCGAGGTAAGGAATGCTCAGACGAGTCCGTCGCGGGTGGTTGAGGCTCCATGGACAAACCGCGGAGCATAGCCGCCCGCGCCGGCCGGACGACATAACCCGCCGTCAGGCGGCTGCGCCGACCTTTTCCGCCAGCTTCGCGTCGTAGCTGGAATGGACGTGCACGCGTTTCTTCTCCGGATAGGCATACGCATACGCCTTGCGCAGCGCCAGCGACGCCTCGTGAAAACCGGACAGAATCAGCTTCTGCTTGTTCGGATAGTTGGCGATGTCGCCGACCGCGAAAATACCCGGCCGCGAGCTTTCGTAGTTGGACGTATCCACATCGACGCGGCCGCCGTGGATCGACAGATTCCACTGCGCGATCGGCCCGAGATCGGCAACCAGCCCATACAGCACGATCAGTTGCTCAGTGGCGAGCTGCGTTTCGCCTTCGATTTGCCGCAGCGCGATCGATTTCAACGTATCGCTCTCGACGTTCAGCCCCGAAATCGCGCCGACGATGAAGTCCATCTCCCCTGCCTCGACCGCGCGCCGCATGGCGTCGACGCTCGAATCCGCCCCACTGAAGCCGTTGCGACGATGCACCAGCGTCACGCGCCGCGCGACCTTGCGCAACGCCAGCGCCCAGTCGAGCGCGGAATCGCCGCCGCCGGCCACCACCACCGTCTTGCCGGCGAAATCGGCGAGACGTGGCACGCTGTAATGCACGTGACGCGATTCCAACGCCACGGCTTCGGCGAGTGCCAGCTTTTGCGGCACGAACGCGCCGTTGCCGGCGGCAAGCAGAATAGCCGCCACGTCGAATACGAGGCCGCGGTCGGTGCGCACGGTCCAGCGCTTATCGTCGCGCTGCTCGACCGACTCGACCCGTTGCTCGAGATGGATCGGCACATCGAACGGCTTGCACTGCGCCATCAAGCGCTCGACCAGCTCGCGCGCGGTGCACGAGGGAATCGCGGGAATGTCGTAGATCGGCTTGTCCGGATAGAGCTCGATGCACTGCCCGCCCACCTTGCCGAGCCCGTCGACGATCTGGCACGACAGGCCGATCACTCCTGCTTCGAAGGCGGCAAAGAGGCCCACGGGCCCGGCGCCGACAATCAGGACATCGGAACGAATCGGTTGCGGAAGCGGGTTTGTTGCGGGCGTCATTCGAAGTCTCATCGGGTAGGTCGATGATCCACCATACAGAATCGTCCGAAGCCCGGCAACGATGCCATTACAGGCGATAAGGACGCTTGGATTCAGCAGGCCCCGGAACACCGGCGCTCGACAGAGCCTTTATTGAATAGATTTAATTTATTGAACTATAAGAAAACAACATTATTTTTATAGACGACCGCTTCGTATAGTCGAGTCCAGTTCGAATGCGCCCATCGCTCGGCGCCCTCCTCTCCCGCTACTGGACCACGATGAAACTACTCAAGTTCGCCCCTCTCGCGATCGCCGGCGCGCTCTCCAGCGCCGCCCATGCGCAAAGCAGCGTGACGCTGTATGGCCTGATTTCGGCGGGCGTCGGCTATGCGACGAATCAAGGCGGCAAGAACGCGTGGCAGGCGCTCTCGGGGACCAACCAGAACCCGCGCTGGGGTTTGAAGGGCGTCGAAGATCTGGGCGGCGGCACGACCGCGATCTTCCAGCTGGAAAACGGCTTTAACGTAATGACCGGCACCGCGTCGCAAAATGGCCGCGAATTCGGCCGGCAGGCGTTTGTCGGGCTCGCCAGCAAAAAATTCGGTACGTTGACCTTCGGCCGTCAGTACGACACGGTGCACGACTACGTCGGCCCGGTGATCATCGCGAGCAACGGCGTCAACATCGGCGACAACGACAACGGCTATAACGACATCCGCGTGCAAAACGCGGTCAAGTACGTGACGCCCAACTATCGCGGCCTGAAGGCCACGGCCGAGTATGGTTTCAGCAACGCCACCGGTTTCGCCAACAACAACGCGTACAGTTTCGGCGCCGGCTACGAGAACGGCCCGCTGAAGTGGAGCGTGGTCTACGCGCAGTACAACAACCCGTTCAGCGCGACCAATCAGGACGGCGCGATTTCGAACGACTACGCCTCGTCGCTACTGATCTTCGCGAAGAGCGCGCTGCATCCGGCTGCGTATGCGAGCAAGCAGCGCATCTTCGGCACGGGTGGTTTCTATACGGTCGGCCCCGCGCAATTTGCAGCGCTCTTCACCGATGTCCGCTACGATTATCTCGACGGTTCGCATCTGCATTTGCAGAACTACAACCTGAACCTGAACTACCACGTGAGCCCTGCGTTCGTTCTCGGCGCGGCGTATGCCTTCACCGACGGCAAATACGATGTGATCAACACGAGCCCCAAATGGCATCAGGTCAATCTGCAAGCCGACTATTTCCTGTCGAAACGCACCGACGTCGCGCTGACGGTGATCGCGCAGCAAGCCGCTGGCGACGCGCAACACGCGCAGATCTTCGCCTATGCGCAATCCACCGGCATCCGCCAGATGATCGCGACGGTCGGCATGCGCCACGTGTTCTGACGATGATGAACGCCTTCGATCCAACGCAGGACCGGCGCGCGTTTCTGCGCACGGCCATGGGACTGGCAGCAAGTGCATCGGCGTGGCCGATGCTGGCCGCCGCATCAAGTGGTGCCGAAGCGGCTGACGCGGCCAGCGGCACGCCCTCTTCGAGCGCGCCCGCTTTGCAAAGCGGCGCGCGCCGCAGCGTGATCATCGATTGCGATCCGGGTCAGGACGACGCGATTGCGATCCTGTTCGCCCTCGGCGCGAGCGACCGGCTCGACGTGCGCGCGATCACGACGGTTGCGGGCAACGTGCCGCTCAACCTCACCGAACGCAATGCGCGCATCGTGCGTGACTGGGCCGAGCGTAGGCAGTCGCTGCCGGTCTATGCCGGCTGCCCGCGCCCGCTGACGCGCGAACTGATCACGGCCGCCAACGTGCACGGCAAGACCGGTCTCGAAGGCGTGCCGCTGCACGAACCGCTTGCGCCTCTCGCGCCGCAGCACGCGGTCGCGTTCCTGATCGACACTTTGCGCGCGGCGCCGTCACATAGCGTGACGCTGTGCGCGCTCGGGCCGTTGACCAACCTCGCCACCGCGTTCACCGAAGCGCCGGAGATCCGCAACGGCATCCGCGAAATCGTGCTGATGGGGGGCGCTTTCTTCGAACGCGGCAACATCACGCCCGCGGCCGAATTCAATATCTACGTCGACCCGCAGGCCGCGCAAGTCGTGTTTGCGAGCGGTGTGCCGATCGTGGTGCTGCCGCGCGACGTCGCCGTCAAAGCGCCGATCACGCCGGCCCGGATCGCGCCGATTCGCGCGCTCGGCAATCGCTGCGGCACCATGGCCGCCGACATCATGGCCGCGGAAGTCGCGTATCAGAAGGGACGCCGGGGCGTCGAAGAAGCGCCGATGTACGATCCTTGCGCGACCGGCTACCTGATCGAGCCGTCCCTGTTCAAAGGACGCGAAGTCAACGTGACGATCGAGACAGTCGGCGAATGGACGCTCGGTGAAACCGTGGTGGACTGGAGCGGACATAGCGGCCGCAAGCCGAACGCAACCTGGATCACCGAAGTCGACGCGGACGGTTTTTATGCCGCCTTGCGCGCTCGGCTCGCCACGCTGCCGTGATCAGGCAAACCCGTGAGTGAGTCGATGAAAGGCTCGAGAACGCTCATGCAAACAGCGCGCGTTGCGTCAGATATGCGCGGCGAGCCACTCGCGGCAAGCGCGCACGTGCGGGCCGCGGTCGTCGCCGTCGAGCGAAATCAGTGCGATCGAACGGGTGACGCGCGGCTTGTCGAGGCGCAACGCGACCAGTTCCGTGTCGTGGAGATGCATGGTGTAGAGACTGGGCAGCACCGCGATCGCCAGACGGTGGCGCACAAGTTCGTACAAAGGCTCCGTGTACTCGACGCGGTAGGCGACCGTCAGTTGCAGACCTTCGGCCCCGCCGGTGCGCTGCAACGCGTCGCTGACACTGCCGCGCACGAACACCGCCAGATCGCGGCCCACCAGCTTCGCCCATGCGAGACTCCGTTTCTGCGCGAGCGGATCGTCGCGCCGCACGACCACCACGATCTGATCCTCGAACAGGTCCTGGTAGCGCAACGCGGCGTCGCCGTCGCTGTCCGCCGCGCTCGCATCGGGCTCGTGCACGCCCACGCCGAAATCAGCCGCGCCCTGGCGCACGGCATCGATCAAGGCGGTGTTCGGCATATCGTTCAGCGTGAAGCGCAGCGAGGGTTGTTGTGCGCGCAACGAGGCGAGCGCGGGCAACAGGCGCGCCGCAGCCGACGGAATCAGTCCGATGCGCACCGTCTGCACCCGTTCGGCAAAAGTGCTCGCCATATCGTCGAAGGTGCCGCGCGCCTGATTGAGCAGGCGCTCGGCGAGCGGCAACACGCTGGCGCCCGCATGGGTGAGCGTCAGGCGATGCGCGGAGCGCGCGAACAGCGGGCCGCCGAGCAGGAACTCGATCTGCCGGATCGCCGCGGTCAGCGCAGGTTGCGTCAGGGCGAGCGACTGTGCGGCCTGCGTGAAGCTGCGCGCATGCGCAAGCGTCACGAAGTACTGGATTTGCCGCAGCGTGAGCGCGGGCAAGAGAGACGAACGGTCGGTCATGGAGAGCAATGCATCGACGCAATGCGCAGCAGTATAAATGGCGTGGTTACAGGATGAATCAATTGATCAATAACGAATCTTCAATGGCTGCGGCAAACAGCCCGGCACATGCGGCGCGCGGCGGCTGGCTCGAACGGCGTTTCGCGCTCGCCGCGCGCAGGACCAGCGTGCGTATCGAAGCGATCGCGGGCATCACGTCGTTTCTCGCGGCCGCCTATCTGCTGGTGGTGATTCCGTCGCTGCTGTCGGCGGGCGGCATGGATCGCGGCGCGGCGACGACCGCGACGATTCTCGTGTTCGTGCTGAGCACGGTGCTGATGGCGCTGTATGCGAATCTGCCGTTCCTGGTGGGGCCCGGCATCGGCGGCTCGGTGATTCTCGGCATTACGCTCGCGGGCGAGCACGTCGCGTGGCAAACGGGGCTCGGCATCGCGTTCGTGTCCGGTGTGCTGTTCCTGATTCTGACGCTGGTGGGCGCGCGCAGTCTCGTGGTGCGGTTGATTCCGGCGCAGATCAAGCTCGGGCTCGGCGCCTCGATTGGCCTGTTCATCGCCGTGCTCGGTTTCCGCAATGCCGGCATGGTGATCGCCAACGCGAAAACCAATGCGCTCGCGCTCGGCGATTTCTCGCGCCCTGGCACCCTCGTCGCCTTGATCGGCCTCGGCGCCGCTGTCGTGCTGCAAGGCCGCCGCGTACCCGGTGCGATCTTGTGGGCGATCCTGATTGCGGCCGCCGCCGGTGTGCCGCTCGGCGTCACGCATATGCCCGCGTCGTTTCTCTCGTGGCCCCACAGCATTGCGCCGATCGCATTCAAGCTCGACATTGCGAGCGCCTTGAGCGTGGCCGCCATTCCGTATCTGTTCGTGTTCTTCGCGGCGGAGTTTTTCTCGACGCTCGGCACCACGCTCGCGGTCGGCGCCAAAGCGGACCTGCTCGACGAAAATGCGAATCTGCCGAACATCAACCGGCCGTTTCTCGTCGATTCGATTGCGGCGACGCTCGGTCCGGTGTTCGGCATTCCGGCGCTCACGGCGCTGGTGGAATCCGCGGCAGGCGTTGAAGCCGGTGGGCGTACGGGCCTTTCTTCGCTCGCGGCCGCCGCGATGTTCGCTCTGATGCTGTTGTTCGTGCCGGTCGCGCTGGCCATTCCGAAAGAAGCCACCGCGCCCGCGTTGATCCTGATCGGACTCTCGATGTTCAGTACGATTCGCCATACGCATTTCGACGACTTCAGCGACGCGCTACCCGTTCTTTCGATGGTGCTGCTCACCTTGATGTCGAACAGTTTCGGCACCGGCATCGCGGGCGGCCTGCTCTGCTATGTGCTCGTCAAGCTGCTCGCCGGACGTTTCCGTGAAGTACCGTGGGGCCTCTACGTGCTGGCCGTGCCGCTCGGTTATTACTTCTATACCGTGGTCAAGCCGCATTGAGTTCTGTACCCTGGTTGCTCAACCCGGCAACACGATAGGATCACCCAACGAAGCCGCACGTCTTCGTTCTGCATTTGCTCTAAACTGAATTTGCGTCGAGTTTTACGCACTACCGAAAACCATACGACATGAAAGAGACACTGGGCAACGTGCCCGCATCGCGCCTTGGCATGACGCTCACCGAGGCCCATCACGCCTTCTTCACCGCCCTGCCGAAGGTGGAGTTGCATTGCCATCTGCTCGGTGCGGTACGGCACGAGACTTTTATCGCGCTCGCTGAAAAGAGCCATGCGCCGATCGGCCGCGAAGAAATCGACGCTTTCTATACGCGCGGCGAAAAACCCGTCGGCGTATTGCGAGTGTTGCGCGCGCTCGACGAGCATCTGCTCACGCATGCGGACGACCTGCATCGCATCGCCTACGAATATCTCGCCGACGCCGCCGCGCACCGGGTGCGTCATAGCGAATTCTTCTGGAATCCTACCGGCACGGTGCGCGTCTCGAAGATTCCCTATGCGGATGCGCAAGCGGCCATCGTCACCGCGATTCGCGACGCCGCACGCGACTTCGGCATCAGCGCGCGACTGATCCCGAGCATCGACCGCGAAGCCGATCCCGACGAAGCGGTCGCGCTGGTCGACTGGATGTGCGCGCATCGTGCGGACGAAGTGGCGGGCCTCGGCATCGACTACCGCGAAAACGACCGGCCGCCCGAGTTGTTCTGGAAGGCATACCGCAATGCGCGCAATGCCGGCTTCAGGACCACCGCGCATGCAGGCGAGTTCGGCATGCCCTGGCGCAATGTCGAAACCGCCGTGGAACTGCTGCACTGCGACCGGATCGATCACGGCTATACGATCGTCGACAACCCGCAGTTGGCGGCCCAATACGCGGAGCGCGGGATCGTGTTCACGGTGGTGCCGACCAACTCCTACTATCTGCGCACACTTGCCCCGGAAGTCTGGGCCGAACAGCATCCGATGCGGCGCATGCCGGGCCTGGGCCTGAAAATTCACCCGAACACCGACGACCCGACGCTGCACAAGGTGACGCCGAGCGAAGCATGGCAATTGATGCATAGCCACTTCGGCTTCAGCATCGCCGAGTTGAAGCAGTTCATGCTGAACGGCCTCGACGGCGCATGGATCGACGAAGCGACGCGCCACGCATGGCGCGCGGCGTGGGGTGCGGAGTTCGACGCGTTGGCGGCGGCCTTACCCGCTTAAGTAAGGACAGTGCATCGCGTCACGCCAACCACTGCCGCGCGGATTCACCCGGCTTCACGCAGTTTCATTCACCGATCCACGAACCGCGCAAATCGCTGTCGTGCAGCAATTGCAACAGCGTGCCCGCCGGACGGCTCAGCCGTTTGGCGGCCAGCGCGATAAATTCCACCGAGGGCAGCGCCGGCAGACTGGCCGCGTTGAGCGGCGGCGTCAGGCCCCGCGCGGCCAGATATTGCGGACGAACCGTAATGCCGAGCCCGCCGCGCGCGGCCGCAATGCAGCCCGAGTGGCTGCTGCTCGTGCAGACCACCTGCCAGCTGAAACCGGCTTCGGCGAGCGTATCGAGCACCACCGCCCGCGTCACGCTCGGCTCGGCGACCAGAATCAGCGGCAACGGCTGACTGACATCGACCAGCGTGCCGGCGCGCGCCAGCCATTCCAGCCGCCCCGTGAACAGCGGCACGCCGCGCCGGTCGCCCAGACGCCGCTTGCCGACCAGCAGATCGATCGAGCCGGCGTCCAGCAATTCATAGAGCTTGCCGGTCATACCGATCGTGATTTCCAGCTCGACGTCGGGATGCGCGTCGCGAAACGCCGCCAGCACCGCGGGCAGCGGCCCGAGCGCGACGTCGTCCGATGAACCGAGCCGCACGCGCCCTTTCAGGCGCGGCGCACGAAACTGCGATTCGGCCCGCGCGAGCGCTTGCAGGATCACGCTGGCGTGCGCGAGCATGGCCTCGCCGTCCGGCGTCATCGCGAGCGAATGGGTGTCGCGCACGAACAGGCGCCGCCCGACGCTCTGTTCGAGCCGGCGGATGTGTTCGCTGACGCTCGACTGCGTGAGATCGAGTTGCCGCCCCGCCTCGGTGAAGCTGTGGCAGGCCGCGACTGTCGCAAAGGTCTTGAGCCAGATGGGATTGAGCATGCGTCATTGTCGCCCTGGTTATCGGCAAAGTCGATAACAGTCAACGCCCCAGTGGGGTTCCCGATTGACGTCGATGTCAATATGATGACGGAATCCCCCCAACGATGGCGCCGGGCCCGGCCCACCGGTCCGTCCGCTTCGCCGCCCCCGCAGTTCGACTGAACATGAACAAGGATTCCGCCCAGACCGCGCTACTCTGGATCGTCGCCGCCGGCTTTTTCATGCAGTCGCTCGACACGACGATCGTCAACACCGCGTTGCCGTCGATCGCCAACAGCCTGCACGTCGCGCCCCTCGCGATGCAGCCGATCGTGGTTGCCTACACGCTGACCATGGCGATGCTCACTCCCGCGTCGGGCTGGCTCGCCGACCGCTTCGGCACGCGGCGCGTCTATTTCGTGGCGATTCTGATATTCGTGCTCGGCTCGATCTGCTGCGCGAGCGCGCATACGCTCGGGCAACTGGTGATGGCGCGGGTCCTGCAAGGCCTGGGCGGTTCGATGCTGCTGCCGATCGGCCGGCTCGCCGTCCTGCGCAGCGTTTCGAGCGAGCAATACGTATCGGCGCTCGCGTTCATTTCGATTGCCGGCCAGCTGGGGCCGATCGCCGGCCCGACACTTGGCGGCTGGTTCGTGCAGGCCGTCACGTGGCACTGGATCTTTCTGATCAACGTGCCGATCGGCGCGTTGGGGCTCTACGCGGTGCAGCGGTTTTTGCCCGCGCACGGCGAAATCCAGGCGCCGCCGTTCGATTTTGTCGGCTGCGGGCTGCTGTCGCTTTGCATGATCTCGTTTTCACTGGCCATCGAAGCGCCGGTCGAAACACATCGCGCGGCCTGGTCGGCGGGTCTCTTCGCGCTCGCGGTGCTCAGCGCGCTCGCCTACATTCCGCACGCCAGGCGCCGCAGCAATCCGCTCTTCAAACTCTCGCTCTTCGGCGAACCGAATTTCAGCGTGGGCCTGCTCGGCAACCTGATCTGCCGCATCGGCTCGAGCGCCGTGCCTTTCCTGGTGCCGCTGCTGCTGCAATTGCAGCTCGGCTACACGCCGCTGCATTCCGGCCTGATGATGCTGCCCGCGGCGCTGGCCGGCACCGTCGCCAAGCGCTGGATTGCACCGCTCGTGCGCCGCTATGGCTATGACACGTTCCTGCTCGTCAATACGATCGTCGTAGGGTCGGCGATCGTTGCGTTCGCATTGATTACGCGCGGCACGCCGCTCATTGTCGGCATCGTGGTTCTGGCCGTATTCGGCGCGGCCAACTCCATGCAATTCGCGGCGATGAACAGCGTCACGCTCAAAGGTCTCTCGCATGAAGATGCCGGCAGCGGCAACAGCCTTTTTTCGATGGTGCAGATGCTGGCGATCGGCTTGGGCGTCTCGATCGGCGGCGGTCTGGTGAATCTGTTCTCGGCGCAATGGGGATCGGCGGCGCTCGGGTTCCGCCTGAGCTTCGTGTGCGTGGGCATCATCACGCTGATCTCCGCCTGGGTGTTTCGCCATCTCGACGACGCGCCCGTCACGCGCAACGTGCGTGGCCAGACGACCCAGGGCGCGGGGCGCTGAAGGCCCGCGCGCGAGCCTGCGTGCTCGCTCGATCCGTCATATATGCCTGGCGTTGGCCGACGCCGTCGCATGAATTCAAACCGTGTTTCGCGTTAGCATGTCATGCATTAATGCGTAACAAGGGAATATCACATGCCATTTGACGAGCGCATGCTGAACGGTATGGGCGTGCTGACGGCCATTATCGACTGCGGCAGTTTCGCGGCGGCAGGCGTTGCGCTCGACATGTCGCAATCCGGGGTCAGCCGTTCGGTTGCCCGGCTCGAAGCGCGCCTCGGCATCCGGCTATTCGACCGCACCACCCGCTCGGTCACGCTGACCGACGAGGGCCGGCGCTTCTACGAACAGATCGTGCCGCTGCTCGGCGGGCTCGAAGAAGCCGCCGCTTCGGCGGCCCAGGGCGCCACGGCGGTTCGCGGACGTTTGCGCGTGAACATGGACCCGCTCTTTTCGCGCCTCGTGCTGGGGCCGCGACTCGGCGGCTTCATCGACAAGCATGCCGATCTGCAGCTCGAGTTGATCACGCGCGACCAGTTAGGCGATATGGTCGCCGACGGTTTCGATCTTGCGATCCGTTTCGGCGCCCCACCGGTTTCTACGCTGATTGCACGCAAGCTGCTCGACACGCGAATTCTGACCGTCGCCGCGCCCTCGTATCTGAAGAAACATGGCCATCCGGCCAGCCCGGCCGAACTCGAAAACGGCAAGCACGTGTGCATCAAGTTTCGCGATCCGCTGACGGGTCACCCGTTCAGTTGGGCGTTTCATCGCGGCCGCAAGAAGACGACGATTACGCCGCGAGGCCGCCTGACCGTGAACGACGTCGGCACCTTGCATAGCGTGTGCGCCGCGGGCCAGGGCATCGCGCAGATTCTCGCGCTCGGCGCCGAGTCGTTGCTCGCCAACGGCAAACTGGTCGAACTGTTTCCCGAGTGGAGCGACGAGGTTTATCCGCTGTATGCGCTCTATCCTTCGCGACACCATCCGCCGGCCAAGGTGCGGGCATTCTTCGATTTCATCGTTTCGCTGACGGGGAACCCGACGCGCGAAACGGCCGCCTGAATCGCGGCCGACAACGAAGAAAACAAGCTGCCCGAACGCCGCGACAAAGGGCGCGATCAGTCGCCGGGGGACTGTCCCCCAGAAAACCGGGTGAAGGCGTACCGTCAAGCGAGTCGAATTATTAAGCACTAGCCCAAGCGGCTTTGCTGCGTTTTAGCATCAAAGCCGCACAAATTTTCCCCTTCGAACCGCTTTCACGATGCGGACATTTCTTCCTATTTATTACGGATTATTTTTTCCCCGCAATGGACTATTTTGCTGCATGCAGCAATGTGTGCGCAAAGCGAACCGGCTGCCGCCCCTTAACAGATAAGAACGGAGACGCCCGTGTTCACCTTCTCCACTCTCACGTCCGCGCCCTCTCCCAAGGTTTCCATTTGCCTGCCCACCTGCAACCGGCCTGAGTTGATCGCCGAGTGCATCGATTCCTGCCTCGCGCAGACGTATGGCAATCTGGAGATCGTGATCGGCGACGATTCAAAGGACCAGCGCACGCAGCAGTTGATCGCCGAGCGCTATCCGAATGAGCCGCGCATCCGCTATGCGAGGAACCGGCCGTCGCTCGGTCAGGCTCGCAATGTTGCAAGCCTGTTCGCGCGCGCACGCGGCGACAAGATCCTGCTGATTCACGACGACGACCTCCTCACCACCGACGGCGTCGAAAAGCTGGTGTCGCTATGGAAGCTGCATCCGCAGCTCGAAGTGGCCTTCGCCGATCAGTACGAGGCCGATCACACCGGCGCCGTCGATTTCGAGGCCAGCGCACGCCTGAACACCGCGTTTCGCCGCACCAGGGACGCGGAAGGCTTACAGGCTTTGCCGGGCAGAACCGGACTGATCCAGATGTTCCCGAACAACGGCTGGATGGCCAACGCCGAACTCGTGAAGCGGATCGGCTACAAGGAACAGTACGGCATGTGCTGCGATTTCGTGTTCGGCACCGAGCTCTGTCTCGCGGCGCGCAAGGTGTTCTATCTGCACGAATATGTCTCGGTGTACCGGAAGACCGCGACGTCGATCTCACACAGCACGCGCGGCACGACGATTGCCGCGACAGTCAGTGCATACGCGTTCGTCAAGGCGCTCAAACTGCCTGCGCAACTGGAAGCGTCACGCAAGCTCGCGTTGCGCCGTCTCGCGCCCATTGTCGTCTCGGTTCATGCGAGGAATCGCCAGGCGGTGCCCGGGTTGAAGATCGCGTTCACGCATCTGTTCGCCTACAACTATGGTTTCAGCACGCGGCTCTATTACCACCTGCTCATGCTCTCGCGTGCGGCTGTGAGCGTGCGGCAGCGCGCGACGGTGGCTGCAGTGGTCGCAGCAGCGCCGGCTGTCATCACCGAACCGGCCGCCGCCGTGACCGAGCTCGTTACGGAGCTCGTGAGCGATCAGTCCGAACTGGTCTGATGCTGACGTGGCGGCCGTAGCTGCCGTAGCTGGAAGCGAGCGCCCGTTCCTTCGCCGTAGCGCGTTCCATCGGCTCGATCGCTGGACAGGTATCGCTGGGGCTGTCAGGCGCGAGGGCTGGTCGGTAGTCGGTTAGTCGGTTAGTCGGTAGTCGGTTAGTCGGTTAGTCGGTTAGTCGGTTAGTCGCCGGACAATGCCTGCGCGGCGGCCGATGCGCGTGGTTGCACGACGCGCTTGCGCCTCGTCAACGCATACGTCGCCACCCGGTCAAGCGCCGTGCACAACACCAGATAGAGGAAGCCGACGAACAAGAAGATCTGCGCGGGATACACCATCAGCCGATTGCTGACCTGCGTCGCGACGAACGACAACTCGCCGACGCCGACGATATACGCAAGCGAGGTGTCCTTCACCAGCGACACCCATTGATTCACGAACGAAGGCGCCATGATGCGCATCGCCTGCGGCAGCAACACATAGCGCAGTGCCTGCATGCGCGTGAGGCCGAGCGACAGCCCGGCTTGCCATTGACCGTCGCCGACCGCGCGAATGCCCGCGTGCACCGAGTGGGCAAGGTACGCGCCGCCGATCAGCGAGAGCGCGCAGACGACCGTCGCGAGTCCGGGGACATCGACATGGAAAAGCACGGGCAACAGGAAATACGTCCAGAAGATCAGCATCAAGACCGGGATCGCGCGGAAGAAGGCGATCACGAGCAGCAAGGGCACACGGGCGATGCGCCCCGCCAATGCCAACGCAATGCCACCCGCGACGCCGAGCACGGCCGACGCAAGCGCGGAACACAATGCAAGCACCAGCGTGAGCGCCGCGCCGCCGAGCGGTCCTTGCGGAAATGCGCCGACCAGCAGGTACGGCAGGTTATTGGCGAACAACGACCAGCTCATGCTCAGCGCCTCGCGAACGAGCGGTCACGCGCATGCGCCACCGTATGCGAGACGGCTTCGATCAGCGCGACGGCGGCGATATACAACACGGTCGCCACACCGAACGCCTCGAAGGTTTTGAAGCTCTCCGTCTCGACCTGACGCGACGCGTACGACAGCTCGGCAAGACCGATCGCCATGGTCAGCGATGAATTCTTCACGAGGTTCATGTATTGGCCAAAGAGCGGCGGCAGCGAAATGCGCACCGCTTGCGGGAAAACGACGTAGCGGAATGCCTGCAAAGACGTGAGCCCAAGGGCCGCGGCCGCAGCATGCTGACCCACCGGCACGCCGCGCAAACCCGCCTGAAACTCCTCGGCGATAAAAGCCGCCGTATAACACGTGAGCCCGACCCATCCGGCAACAAATTCGAACGATGGCCAGCGCAACGCGTACGCGCCGATGTGCACGCCATGCGGCGTGTTCAGCCATTGCATCAGGGCGTCAGGCATCAGCGTGGCCGCGCCGAAGTACCAGAAGAACAGTTGCACCAGCAACGGCGTGTTGCGAAACACCAGCACGTACGTGGCCGTTGCACGACTCAGCCAGCCATACCGGGCATGACGCGCGATCGCCAGCACGAAGCCGGACAAGGTGGCGGCGAGCGCCGCCGTCAACGCGAGACCGACGGTGACACCGAAGCCTTGCCACAACCACATCAGATACTTTGGAGCGAGCCACGCTTGCATCTTTGAACCTGTTTCCTTGAGCCTGTTTCTTTAAGCCGGCTTCTTTAAACCTGTTCCCTTAAACCGGGTTTTTTTAAAGCCGCTCCCTTGAACCGGCTTCTTTCGAAAACGCCGACGAGCACACCGCCAGCGTGCCCCTTGATTTCCGGGTGCTACCGCGACACCGCGCTCAGGTCTTGTCGCCGATCCTGAAGATACGCGCGAGCGGCGTCTTCGTTTGCGGGCCGAACCAGCGGTTGTAGATTTTCGCGGCCGAGCCGTCGGCCTCCAGTCCCTTCAGCGTGTCGTTCACGAAGCCAACGAGGCGCGTCTCGCCCTTCGGGATTCCGACACCCATGTAGTCGTTCGAAATCGTGAACGCCGGAATCTCGTAGTTCTGCTTGTCCGGCACGTTGGCCAGCAGGCCGACCAGCTTCGGACCGTCCTGCGTGATCGCCTGCACATTGCCCGCGCGCAAAGCCGCGAACGCGAACGGCGTGTCGTCGTACGCGACGATCGTGGCTTGCGGGAATTTCTCGCGCAGCGTGATCTCGTTGGTGGTGCCCTTGTCGGCACCCACGCGCAGGCTGTTAATCTGGTCCGCCGACTTCAGCACGCCCTTCTTCGCCAGAAACTGCTGGCCCGACGAGAAATACGGAATGCTGAAATCGACCTGTTTGGCACGCTCGTCGGTGATCGTGAAATTGGCGAGCACCAGGTCCACTTTCTTCGAGGTCAGGAACGGAATGCGGTTGGCCGGGTTGGTCGGTTGCAGTTCGAGTTTCACGCCGAGCTTGTCGGCAAGCGCCTTCGCGTAGTCGACGTCGAGGCCCACGATATGGTTGCTGGTCGCGTCGACGTAACCGAACGGCGGATTGCTGTCGAAGGTCGCCACGCGCAGTACGCCGGCTTTCCTGATGTCGTCGAGACGGTCGGCATAGGCGAGTCCCGATACCGTCAGCGAGAGTCCCGTCAGTGTCATTAACCAGGCAGCGAGTATTTTCGATTTCATTTTTATGGATCTCTTTGTGTGTGTGCGATGCGTGTTCAACATGCGTGCGATGTTTCAGAAACGGATGCGTGTTGGGGATATCCGCGGCAACCGTAAAATGCAACCGACGGTCACGCATGGGCGTCACATTAGCAGCGGCGCTACGCGCTTCGAACCAAGAAATGCTCCTGTGATAAGCGCGTTTTCTGCTAAGCATCCACTCATTAGCAAACGCGTATTTGTCGCTTGGGCCGGCGCGTGCGGCTGATTACGATGGACCTCGAGCCGTTATCAACCCGGAGGCCAACCGCCATGTCCGACAGTGCCTGTTTCAAGCCGCGTGTGATCGAGCCGGTTGTCGTCAATCAGCCAGAAGGATTGGGGCTTGCCGTGGAATTGTGGCTTGCGCATCCCGTCGATGGGATCGCGGGGCGCGCCGTGCAGATTCATTTGCGCAGCGATGCGAAGATGGCGCAAGCCGAGGCGCTGCGCGACCTGCTTCATGTGCTGGGAACGGAGATCGTGGTGGCTTGAGCGTGGGCCGTGCTTGCCTGCAGGATAAAAAAAAGCGGCCGGGTTGCCCCGGGCCGCCGTTCTCAAGCAGCGCTCATGCGCGCTGTTCGAGTCTATCGCCCAAGCTCACGCTCAAGGCTCGTGCCGCAGATACCCTTCTTTCGACGGATCGCGCATGCGCAGCGACACGAGGCCGGCGATCGCGCACAGCGCGGTCACATACCAGTAGAACGTCGACTCGCTGCCCACCGACTTCAGCCACAGCGCCACATACTCCGCCGAGCCGCCGAAGATCGCATTGGCCACCGCATACGACAGCCCCACGCCGAGCGCGCGCACTTCCGGCGGGAACATTTCCGCCTTGATCAGGCCGCTGATCGACGTATAGAAGCTGACGATCGCCAGCGCCACCACGACCAGCCCGAAAGCCGCATACGGGCTCGTCACGTCTTTCAGCGCGTGCAGCAGCGGCACCGTGCCGATGGTCGCGAAGAAGCCGAAGAACAGCATCGAACGACGCCGCCCGATGCGGTCCGACAACGCGCCGAATGCCGGCTGCATCACCATGTACACGAACAGCGCCGCGGTCATCACGTTGCTGGCCGTCTTGGCGTGCATACCCGCCGTGTTCACCAGGTACTTCTGCATGTACGTGGTGAACGTGTAGAAAATCAGCGAGCCCCCGGCCGTGAAGCCGAGCACCGTCGCGAAGGCGCCCCGGTGCAGCCACAAGCCGCGCAGCGTGCCGGCTTCCTTGCGCTGGCGCGTTTCCGCCGTGGTCGTTTCGTCGAGCGATTTACGCAGATACAGCGCGACCAGCGCCGCCAGCGCACCGATCACGAACGGCACGCGCCAGCCCCACGCTTTCAGTTCCTCGGTGGACAGGGTCTGTTGCAGGATCACCAGCACCAGCAGCGCGCACAACTGCCCGCCGATCAGCGTGACGTACTGGAACGACGCGAAAAACCCGCGACGCCCCTTGAGCGCGACTTCACTCATGTAGGTGGCGCTGGTGCCGTACTCGCCGCCCACCGACAGCCCCTGGAACAGCCGCGCGACCAGCAGCAGCGCCGGCGCCAGCGCGCCGATCTGCGCATACGTGGGCAACACGGCGATCACCAGCGAGCCGCCGCACATCATGAACACCGACACCATCATGGCGGTCCTGCGTCCGCGCTTGTCGGCGAGCCGGCCGAAGAACCAGCCGCCGATCGGGCGCATCAGGAAGCCCGCGGCGAACACGCCGGCGGTGTTGAGCAACTGCGTGGTGGTGTTGCCGCTCGGGAAGAACGCCGGCGCGAAATACAGCGCGCAGAACGAATACACGTAGAAGTCGAACCACTCGACGAGATTGCCCGATGAAGCGCCAACGATTGCGAAGATGCGGCGACGGGTGTCGTGTGCGTCGTGAACCGTGGCCACGGATAGGTCGGTTAGGTCGGTCATTCTGTTGTCTTTCCTTGTCTTTAAACGGAGGTAGCGGTCGTGGCGCCGCCTTCACAACACGCGCATCGAGGTGCCGCACTGGCATCCATAGCGTGCGTGCGCGAATTTTACAGAATTGCAAGGGAAAGATGGGGGTTGGTTAGGGACTATCCTGAGAGGCTCGTTGCAAGCTCTTCGAATGCTGCTTCGTGAGCGTCACGCATTAGCGATTCGACTTCGGGCAAGGTGCGGCGCACAAGTGCGCGCGCCGATCGCGGAAGTTCGGCGCAGGCGTCTTCGATGTCGCCGGTGCGATGTTCGCCGAGCATGGCCAGCAATACCGACGCCTGGCGCACGTCCTTCTGTGATTTGACGAGCGTGTTCGTTCGCAGGCGCGACACGAGTAGTTTATGGATGGCAAAGCGGGTGGCGTCAGGCACGCGTACGGGCACGGCGCCATGCCGTGACACGAGCGTTCCGGCATGGGACCGGCCTAGCAGGTAGGCCAGATACGGCAAGCCCGTGGCATGCGCATTGAGCTCGGCCACAGGCACCGTGGGAAACGAGTCGTCATGCGAGGGGACCAGCAGGTCGACATGAAAGCGCGACTTCCCTGCTTCTGTAAACGATGTGGACGCCTCGCCGCGTTTCATGGCAGGGACCGGCACGAAGTTAATGCCGGTCTCCTTGAGCATTGCGAGCAGTCCGCCTTCGGGAAGGTTGACGAGCGCGAGCTGATGTCGGCGCGCGATATCGATATCCTCGGTCTCGTATGAGATAGCCTTGATGCCGAGCGAGTTGAGAATCACGGCGTAAGCGTGCGAGCCGACCAGCACAGCCCCTGCCTCGAAAAGGCCGTAGTTGTAAAGAACGCCGACGGTAGCATAGGTTTTGTTGTCTGCCAGTTGAAAACCCAGCTTGCCGAGGTCACGGATTCGCGAGATGAGATCCTTGCTCAGATCGATGCGTCGGCGCACCTCCTCTACCCGGCTATCCACCTCTGGATCGCCCTTTGGACCGCCAAGGCTCTCCTCCTGCTTCTTGCCTTCCGGACCCATGTACTGACGGGCGTAGTAGACAGCCTCGCCCCGTTTATGTTCGATAACCGTTCCGGGCGCACCCATCAGAACCTTGTCCTGAGTGGCGGCGGCCTGTTCGATGTTAGCGAACTGGGAGCAGTAGGCTTGTTCTTGCTGCTCGTAGAGAGGAAAAGGCGACATGGGACCTTTCAGTAATTTTTTATATTTTACTGAAAAATCTCGGCTTGTGGTTTTTTCAGTACTTATTCACGAATTACTGAAAAATGGAGACCAGTCGACCCGTCAAACTCCGAATGACAAAACCCCTGTTCGTAACAGACAAACAGGGGCTTCGGACAGATCAAAAAAACCAACCTCCATGCAACAGGACCGAGCGAACTCAAACCCTTATCGCCGGCGGCACATACTTGCACTCATACCGCTTCCTCACCGTGCCATTCTCATCGACGCTTTCCAGGTAGACGTCGAACTGCCACAAGCGCGCCATGTGTTTGAGTACTTCGTCGCTATCGCCGGACAGATGCCGGTTGTCGCTCATGAAATGCCTCAGCGTCAGGCTCCGGTCGCCACGCGTATTCACCGCCCACACCTGAATATTCGGCTCCCGATGATGCATGTCGTACTGCCGCGACAAGGCCTGACGCACGTATTGATAACCGCTGTCGTCATGAATCGCCGACACTTCGAGCGCATCGCGCATGTCGTCATCGAGCACCGAGAACAGACGCATCTCGCGGATCAGATGCGGCGACAGATACTGCGCAACAAAACTCTCGTCCTTGAAGTTGCGCATCGCGTAGTGCATTGCCGGTAGCCACGGACTGCCGGCCAGCTCGGGGAACCACTTACGGTCCTCCTCCGTCGGCGTTTCGCAGATCCGGCGGATATCGCTCATCATCGAAAAACCGAGCGCATAAGGGTTGATGCCGCTGTAATACGGCTTCGTGACCGGCGGCTGGTAGACCACATTGCTGTGCGAATGGAGAAACTCCATCATGAAACCGTCTTCCAGCTTGCCCTGGGCATACATCGTGTTCAGCAAGGTGTAGTGCCAGAACGTCGCCCAGCCTTCGTTCATGACCTGGGTTTGCCGTTGCGGATAGAAATACTGGCCGACCTTGCGCACGATGCGGATCACTTCCCGCTCCCATGGCTCAAGCAAGGGCGCGTTCTTCT
Organism: Paraburkholderia caffeinilytica; assembly: GCF_003368325.1. NCBI lineage: Bacteria > Pseudomonadati > Pseudomonadota > Betaproteobacteria > Burkholderiales > Burkholderiaceae > Paraburkholderia > Paraburkholderia caffeinilytica. Next base: position 158,860 of record NZ_CP031467.1, read on the forward strand.
CCGCGAAATACAGCAGATTTTCCTGCGGCTCCGGCGGATAACGTTCCTCGATTTCCTCCGGCAGCGGCGTATGCCGGGTCGGCAGGGTGCGCCACAGTTCGTTGACCTGCGACTGCAGATAAGCCTCGCGTTCGCGGCGCGCCGCAAACTCCTTTTCCAGCGACAGTTTCTGCGGACGCTTGTAGCGGTCCACGCCGTAATTCATCAGCGCGTGGCACGAGTCGAGCAACTCCTCCACCCGGTCGAGCCCGAAGCGCTCCTCGCATTCGGCAATGTAATTCTTCGCGTAGACGAGGTAATCGATGATCGCGTGCGCATCCGTCCATAGCCTGAACAGATAGTTGCCCTTGAAAAACGAGTTGTGGCCATAGGCCGCGTGCGCGATGACGAGCGCCTGCATCGTCATCGTGTTCTCTTCCATCAGATACGCGATGCACGGGTTCGAATTGATGACGATCTCATACGCCAGCCCCATCTGCCCGCGACGGTAGCTTTTTTCGGTGGAGAGAAAGTGTTTGCCGAACGACCAGTGACGGTAGTTCACCGGCATGCCGACGGACGCGTAAGCGTCCATCATCTGTTCGGCGCTGATGAGTTCGAGCTGGATCGGATAGACGTCGAGTTCATATTGCTCTGCAACACGGGCAATATGCGAGTCGTACTCTTCGATCAATTCGAAGGTCCAGTCGGACGGACACGGCAGAGGCCGTCTATCGGCTACGTTCATACGGACTTCCCTTTGCCCCTCAGTGGGCGTTCCGGTGTGTCCCCGTGCTGCAGCGGCGTCGACTGCTCCGGCTGCGGCGGCGCCCACATCGTCCGCCTTCGCCTCGGCATGCCCCGACTGTTGCTGCTGCGGCACGCCTTTCCCGCGCGCCGGATGCTCGCCGCGCGCTTCGTCGTGCAGGTGCTTTGCCGTCATGAAGACGCCACCTGCTTTTCAAACAACTCCCGGAACACCGGATAAATGTCAGCCGCGGTTTCGACCTTCTTCATCGCCATGTGCGGCTGGCTCAGCGCCAGCTGCGCATATTCCAGCCACAAGTTCTGTTCTTCCGGTGTGACCTGGATATACGCAAAATAGCGCACCTTCTCCAGGATGTCATCCGAAAGTATCTTGCGGCACTTGGGCGAATCGTCGGTCCAATTGTCGCCGTCCGACGCCTGAGCGCCGTAAATATTCCATTCAGTCGGCGAATAACGCTCGTCCATCACCTTCTGCATCAGCTCCAGCGCGCTCGACACCACTGTGCCGCCGCTTTCCGTCGAGTGAAAGAAGGTGTCTTCGTCGACTTCTTCGGCGCGGGTGTGGTGACGAATGAAGACCACTTCGATCTTTTCGTAGTTACGCTTGAGAAACAGATACAGCAGGATGAAGAAGCGCTTGGCGAGATCCTTGCGCTGCTCGTCCATGGAACCGGACACGTCCATCAGACAGAACATCACCGCCTGGCTGGACGGCGTAGGCTGCTTCACCCGGTTCACATAGCGCAGATCGAACGGGTCGATAAACGGAATGCGCCAGATGCGCCCGCGCAAATGGTGGATTTCCTCTTCGAGCAGTTTGATCTCTTCGCGACGGTCGTCCGGATCGGCCTTCATTGCGTCGAGTTGCCGTTCCATCTCGTGCAACTGATTGACGAGCGGCGCACCGAGCGCGATACGGCGGCCGAGCGCGCTCCTCAGCGAGCGGACCACGTCGATATTGTTCGGCGTGCCTTCGGCCGCCCAGCCGGCGCGGATGCTTTTCCACGTGGGCACGGCCATCAGATGGGTTTTGACGAGACGCGGGAGTTCGAGGTCGTCGAAGAAATACTGCATGAACTCTTCGCGGCTCAGCTCGAACACGAAGTCGTCCTGACCCTCGCCCTCGTTGCTGGCCTGACTGCCCCCGCCTCCGCCGCCGCCCCCTTGCGGGCGCTGGATCTTGTCGCCGCGGATGTAGTCCGAGTTGCCCGGATGCACCATTTCCCGCCTGCCGCCGGGACCATGCCGGAACGACGGTTCCGCGATGTCCTTGCGCGGGATGGTGATGCTCTGGGTGTTCTGGATATCCTTGATGCTGCGATCGCGAACCGCTTCCGAGACGGCGCGACGAATATAGTTCTTGACGCGGCGCAGAAAGCGCTCGCGGTTTGCAATGCTCTTGTTCTTACCAGCTAACCTGCGGTCGATAATTTGATGAAGCACGCCCGGTCTCCAGTATTTCCGCTGCGCGAGACGCACGTCGCATAGGCATATCTGCAAACCCTACACTATGTCCATGCAACTTGCGACTCGCAAGGTGCTCGCGCGGTCGGACCGCGCGAGCGGCACGCAGTGCGTGTCATGACGACTTGCGCACGCGCAGATACCAGTCACACAGCAAGCGCACCTGCTTCGGCGTATAGCCCTTCGTCACCATGCGGTTGACGAAGTCTTCGTGCTTGCGTTGCTCTTCCGCCGACCCCTTGGCGTTGAACGAGATTACCGGCAACAGTTCTTCCGTGTTCGAGAACATCTTCTTTTCGATCACGACGCGCAGCTTCTCGTAGCTGATCCACGCGGGATTCTTCCCCGCATTCGCAGCACGCGCACGCAGCACGAAGTTCACGATCTCGTTGCGGAAGTCCTTCGGGTTGCTGATGCCCGCAGGTTTCTCGATCTTCTCCAGTTCGGCGTTCAGCGCCGCGCGGTCGAAACTCTCGCCGGTGTCGTGGTCGCGGAATTCCTGGTCCTGAATCCAGAAGTCCGCATACGTCACGTAGCGATCGAAAATATTCTGACCGTACTCGGAGTACGACTCCAGATACGCGGTCTGAATCTCCTTGCCGATGAACTCGGCATAGCGCGATGCCAGCACGTCCTTGATGAACGACAGGTACTTCTGTTCGGTTTCCGGCGGGAACTGCTCGCGCTCGATCTGCTGTTCGAGCACGTACATCAGGTGCACCGGGTTCGCCGCGACTTCCGTCGAATCGAAGTTGAACACGCGTGACAGGATCTTGAACGCAAAGCGGGTCGACACGCCGGTCATCCCTTCATCCACGCCCGCGAAATCACGGTATTCCTGATACGACTTGGCCTTCGGATCGGTATCCTTGAGATTCTCGCCGTCGTACACCTGCATCTTCGAGAACAGGCTGGAATTCTCGGGCTCCTGCAAGCGCGTGAGCACCGACATCTGCGCCATCATCTTCAATGTGCCCGGCGCGCATATCGCATTGGCCAGCGACGAATTGCGCAGCAGCTTCTCGTAGATCTTGACCTCTTCGCCGTAGCGCAGGCAGTACGGCACCTTCACGACGAAGATCCGGTCGAGCAGTGCTTCGTTGTTGCGGTTGTTGCGGAACGCCTTCCATTCCGACTCGTTCGAGTGGGCAAGGATCACGCCGTCGAACGGGATCGCGCCGAAGCCTTCCGTGCCCTTGAAGTTGCCTTCCTGAGTCGCGGTAAGCAGCGGGTGCAAGACCTTGATCGGCGCCTTGAACATTTCGACGAACTCGAGCAAGCCCTGATTCGCGAGGCACAAGCCACCGGAGTAGCTGTATGCGTCCGCATCGTCTTGTGCGTACTGTTCGAGCTTGCGGATGTCGACCTTGCCGACCAGCGACGAAATGTCCTGATTGTTTTCGTCGCCCGGTTCGGTCTTGGCGATCCCGATCTGACGAAGGATCGAGGGGTAGCGGCGCACCACGCGAAACTTACGGATGTCGCCGTTGTATTCGTGCAGGCGCTTCACTGCCCACGGACTCAGAATATTTTTCAGGTAGCGGCGTGGAATACCGTATTGCTCTTCGAGGATCGGACCGTCCTCGTCGTAATCGAACAAACCGAGCGGCGACTCGTTGACAGGCGAGCCCTTGATCGCATAGAACGGCACGCGTTCCATGAGTTGCTTCAGACGTTCCGCGATCGACGACTTACCGCCGCCGACCGGCCCCAGCAGATACAGAATCTGTTTCTTTTCTTCGAGCCCCTGGGCCGAGTGCCGGAAGTAGGCGACCACCTGCTCGATCACCTCTTCCATTCCGTAGAACTCACGGAATGCGGGGTATACCTTGATGACCTTGTTCGCGAAGATGCGCGACAGGCGCGGATCGTTACGAGTGTCGATCTGTTCTGGTTCGCCGATTGCCGTCAACATGCGTTCGCCAGCCGTAGCGTACGCGGCGGGATTGTCTTTGCAGAGCGCGAGATACTCCTCGAGCGAGAGTTCATCTTCTCGCGTTTTCTCGAAGCGGGTCGCGAAACTGCTGTAGATATCCATGCTACCTCCTCGCCGAAGTCTAGACCGATGTCGTGCGCGGCGCGCTATTCGGAAACGACATCGCTCGAATTCATCCTAAACCCTTTTAAATTTTTTTTCACGAACTACGTTGCGAAAATCGCGCCGTACCCGCCTCCCAACATTCCTCACTTGGAAACGCAGATTCGCTCACCTACAATCTTCCGCTCACATCACACCGAACGTGCAGCGATTGCCGGCCCACGTTGCTGCCTTTCCCGCGCCCTCTGCTCGCCATACTGCCCAGCATGGCGCGTCATGCTTCATGCTCTGTTACACGAATCGTCTCGTTGATCGAACGATCTCACTGCTCTACCGGACAGCCTGTCTGCACGCGCACACTTTCTTGCATTGAGCGCGGACGTCATGCGCTTTCTGTGCCCGGGACCTTTTTTCATCAACGCGCGGCATCGCCGTTTGGTCTACAGCAACATGCGCTGTGTTACATGTTCGTTCACCGTGCCGACCTGAGACACGGTTCGTCGACGCATCGTCAAGCGGTTCGTCGACGCGCCGGCGGTTTCGTTCCGCGCCATCGCGCATCGGTGCAGTGTGTTACCGCACATGCCCGTCTCTCGTATTAACCGCGTCCGCGGCATGGTTAGCCGCATGCATAACTGAATCACGGCAGCGCAACCGGTCGCTTCATAGGTGTATACGGCTAGATGCCTGATGCGGATGCTACGGAAAATGTAAAACGGCCGCCCGCAGGCAGCCGTTCGCTTGATGGGTCGTAATGTCCTGTTACAGGCCGGCCATGATGGGCGCACCATTACAAGTGCTCGATGACACGTTCAGGTCAGTTCAATTTCCACTTCCCCCAGACCGTCGATGTGGCCGCGCACGACGCCCGGCTTGTCCACATTGTGCGCACCGACGTACGAACCGGTGGTGAGTGTCCATTCCGGCTCGATGGTGATGCCCATGGCGGCGCAATGGTTGACGAACCACACCAGCAGTTCGCGCGGATCGCCGGCCGGATTGCCGGTGGCTTCCGGCACCAGCGAGCGGCCGTCGAAACTCAGCTCCAGTTCGGGCGATACGAAATCGAAGCCGCGTGCGAGACCCGCATAGGCAACCGGATGACCCGTGATCAATGCGCCGTTGTTCTGCGCGTCGGCCAGTTGCGCGAGCGGCGCGACATTGGGCCACCTGGCAAAGCGGCTATCGACGATCTCGATGGTCGGCAGCACGACGCCGAGCTTCGACAGCACCTCGTCGCGCGCATAAGCCCGGCCGCGCGGCTCGATCGGCTCGGCGAAACGAAAGGCGATCTCCAGTTCCACCAGCACCCGGAAGAAGCCGGCATGGGCCACCCGCGCGGGAGACGACAGCACCAGCGAAGCCGGAATCGGCGCGCCCGCGGCGGCCCCGCCGGGTGCTTTGGCGCCAATCTTCCACGCACCCGTGGAGTCGCCGAGGCCCACGATGACGGCCTGCTGGATCGCGTATGCGGTTGCCGCGTCGGGCGGCAGGCTGTCGGGTGGGGGCGCATCGATCGGGCGATGCTGCCGGCGGGCTTCGACGAGGCGGTTCGCGAGGTCGTGTGGCGTCATGTCGGTCCTTTATGGCTGGCGCGTTGAGCAATAGGTTGCCGCGCGGAGTTGCCGCAGTAGGGAAAAGCGGGCTCACGGTCCGCGCGCTGACTGCCTGTAGCGGCGACCTTGCCGGTACAAGCGGTAGTCGCGCCCGTCAATGTACCGGATCACGACGCTCGCCAGGGTGTCGACAACGCTAATGAACGTTACTTAGTCCGCAGACCATGAAAAAAGACCGCGGTTGCATGCGCAATCGCGGTCTTTGTTGTCATGCGGCCGATCCGCACAAGCGTGGTTCCGTCTAATGCATCATCGGGAACGAATGTTGCATCGATCAGAACGTTTCCCAATCCTGATCGCTGCCGGCGCTCGCCACTGCTCTGGCCGGCATCTTTGTCGGCGCGGCGGCAGCGGGCGCCGGTGCCGCTGCGGACGCAGCAGGCGTTCTGGCTACCTGGGTGGCATGTGACACGGAATTCGACTCCGGATGTGACACCGCATGTGACGCCTTACGTGCCGCCATCGCGCGAGCCGGCGCGGCCGCGCGCTTCGGCGCCGCGCTCACCGGCGCCTTGAAGCCGCTTTCTTCGAGCTGGAACACCGCGACCGCGGTACGCAGCTTGCCGGCCTGGTCTTCGAGCGACGACGCCGCAGCAGCCGCTTCCTCGACCAGCGCGGCGTTCTGCTGCGTGACTTCGTCCATCTGCGTGACGGCGCGCGCCACCTGGTCGATGCCGTTGCTTTGCTCTTCCGAGGCCGCCGCGATCTCGCCCATGATGTCGGTCACGCGCTGCACCGCACCGATGATCTCGGTCATGGTGCGGCCGGCTTCGTCGACCAGCGCCGAGCCGGACTGCACACGTTCCACCGAGGTGTCGATCAGTTCCTTGATCTCCTTGGCCGCCGCCGACGAACGTTGCGCGAGGCTGCGCACTTCGCCTGCCACCACCGCGAACCCGCGCCCTTCTTCGCCGGCCCGCGCCGCTTCCACGGCCGCATTCAAGGCCAGGATGTTGGTCTGGAACGCAATCCCTTCGATGATCGAGATGATGTCGGCAATCTTCGCCGAGCTCTGATTGATGTCGCCCATCGTGCCGACCACCTGGCCGACCACCGCGCTGCCCTTGTTGGCGATCTCGGACGCATTGGCCGCCAGCGAGCTCGCCTGGCGAGCGTTGTCGGCGTTCTGCTTGACCGTGCCGGTCAGCTCTTCCATGCTCGACGCGGTTTCCTGCAGCGCCGACGCCTGCTCTTCCGTTCGCGAGGACAGGTCGATATTGCCGGCCGCGATCTGCCGCGTGGCCGTCGCAATCGATTCGCTGCCGCCGCGCACCGTACGCACCGTTTCGGTGAGACTACGCTGCATTTTGGCGATGCCTTCGAGCAACTGCCCCATTTCGTCTCGCGAGGTGACCACGACCGGGCGGCGCAGATCGCCGGCGGAGATCGCGTCGAAATGACCCAGGGCGGCGTCGAGCGGGCGGGCAATCGCGCGGCTGAGCGTCAGGTAGGACAGCACGGCGGCGAGCACGCCCACCAGCAGCGCACCGGCGCTCACCATGCGGAAGACTTCGAAGCTGTTTTGCGCCGAGTCGTAACCTTGTTTGGCCGAATCGAACTGGAACTTGCGCAGCGCGTCGTCCGAATTGGCGAGATCGTTGTATGCCGCCTGCAAGCGCTTGGCGCCGTCGACAATCTTGCTCTGGTCGTTCGCCGTGACGGTTGCCGTAAACGCGTCCAGTTGCTGATGCAACGCCTCGCGTTTAGCGATGACGTCCTGTGCGAGACGGTCTTCCTGAGCGTCCCGCGGCAGGTCCATATACTTTTTCCACCACATGTCGGAGGTCACACGCATCGCACGGGCGCGCTCGACCGCCGGCGCCGAGTCCGGCGTGCCGATCGTGAATGCGGCCCGATCGAGCGCCAGCCGCTCCCGCGCAGCATAAAGCTCGGCGTTGCCGATATCGACCGCGCTCGGCATTGCGTTGGTGAACGTGTCCTGGTAAGCGTCATTCGAGCGGCTCATGCCGAACATGCCGAAAACGCCGATGGCGACTAGCAGCGCGGCGAGAAAAGCCATCGTGAGGCCAATCCGCGCCTTGATCGTGATGCCTTTGTTCAACATGCTTGTTCCTGTACTTAACAAATGAGAGGCTGCGTGCGCAGCGCGGGGTAGCGTGTGGCTGTGCGTACATGGCGCCGATTTGATGCCGCGCTCTAATAATTTTGTTTACGGCACCCGATCTGCATACTTGAAGGATTTATATGGTATGAAGAAAGACGTTGTAGGGAATTGGAAGAAATTACAAAGCGCTGACAGGCCGCGTTTGCGCGGGGATCCCACGACGTTTTTTGGCGTTCGGAGAGGCGAATTCAGGCGGGCCGGAAGGTCGGGTGCGGACAGCCAGGACGGATTCGAGCGGAGGTCAAACGGGGTTCGAGTGAGGTTCGAGCGGAGTATGGGTTCGAGCGGGGTTCAAACGAAGATCAAACGGGGTTCAAACGAGGTTCAAGCGAGCATCGAACAGAACCCTCGACTTGCCGGGTGCAGTGACGCGTCCCGGGCGTCCAGGAACAGGCGCGAAGCCTTCACGCCCGAGGCCGTGACCGGCTGTCACTCACGATCACCAGAGTCGGAAGAGCGCAAGAGAAATCACGAACGGGCCGGCGCGAAGCCTTCCGGCCCGCGTCCGCCAGTGCAGTGTCCGTGCAATGTCCCGAGATCAGGCCGCCAGATCGCGCCTCGCCACGCCGGCCCATGTCGAGGTCGATTCGCGCACGATCAGGCGCGGCGACACGACACGCCGGCGTCCCGGCGCGCGCGGACTGCCCGACGAGGTCCCGGCAATGCGTTCGATCAGCGTCTGCGCGGCCATATCGCCAAGCGCACGGACCGACTGCCCGACCGTCGAGAGCGACGGATAGGTGAATCGTCCCAGTTCGATATCGTCGAAACCGATGATCGAGCAATCGCGCGGCACGCTGATATTGCGCTCCGCCGCGGCGCGCAACGCCCCGATGCCCATCATGTCGTTGCCGGCAAAAATCGCCGACGGCTTCACGGTGTCGAACAGTTGTCCCGCCGCGCGATGACCGCCCGTCCCCGAAAAATCGCTTTCGACGATCGCCCCGGACGGAATCTCGATACCGCGCTCGGTCATAGCGCGGATGAAGCCGTGCACCCGCATGGCGCTCACCGCCGTCTTCACGGGTCCGGTGATGCAGCCGATCCGCACATGCCCCAGCTCGAGCAGATGACGCGTCGCGAGATAGCCGCCCTTCTCGTGGTCGATCTGCACCAGATCCGCGTTCACGCCTTCGATATTGCGGTCCACCACGACCAGCGGCTGGTGAGCGTCGGCAAGCGAATGAGCCAGCACGGCGTCGTCGCCTGCGGAGGCGACGATCAGTCCGTCGATACGCTTTTCCTGCAGGACGCGCAGATAGTTACGCTGCTTGGCCGGATCGTCGTCGGAATTGCAGAAGAACAGGCAGTAGCCGTTGCGCGAGCAACCATCCTCGATACCCCGCGCCATCTCCGCGAAATACGGGTTCGTGCTGTTCGGCAACACCAGACCGATCGTCGCCGTCGCCCGTGCCTTGAGCGAGCGGGCCACCGCCGACGGTACATAGTGGAGCTGACGGATCGCGTGTTCGACCTTCGCGCGCACGTCGGCCGACACCGGCCGTGAGTTGTTCACGACGTGCGATACCGTCGTGAACGACACGCCTGCCACGGCCGCTACATCCTTGATCGTCGCCATAACCTGTTGTTCTCCTGCCTGTTGTTCCCGCCGGCCACGCCATCTGGCGACCCACCGGACGCCTTCATCGAAGACAGACCAAACCCACGAATACTTACGCTTTACCGCACTTTCAGCTTCGACTGCTCCTGCTACGCCAGGGTGCCGGCCGGTTTGCCGCTGGCGCGCGGCACGCACGGGCCGGCGGGCGGCGTGACCTTGGCCCCTGCCCGCGATGCCCCCGGTTTGCCGCGCGATGCTTCATGCACCGATCGACCGGTCATGACAACCTCCCTGCTTCATGGGTATCGGGCATGTGCCGCATCGCTTCGCGGCTGCGATATCCATCGATAATTTTGGCAAGCGTACGCTTGCCGGTGAGTGCCAATATTTCAATGGCGCGCGGCAACAGTGAAACGTCGGGCGCGCACCGGTTCGGCGCAGGTCTTTCGGCCACGCCCCTCCCACCACGCAGCCGCCGTCATGACGCTTACCTCTGGAATTAACGGCGGCGCAGCAGCTTTCTTGAGCGCTTATTGAATTGACGCGGTTGCGCGCGTCTTTTGCCATGCATTCAGCATGCAGCGGCGTGAGCGCGAACCCGCGTGCCCCGGCGAACCCTGGCGTGTCGCGATGCTTCTTGTGTCGCTCCTTGCGATGCGTGGTTCGGTACTGACTGTCGAACGCTTATCTGGCCACCAGATCGCACGGCGTTTCGACCACGCCGGACAACTGCGATTGCTTCTTGTGCTCGTTGATCGCCTTCAGCGCGGTGTCGATACCGAACACGGCCTGCTTGGCGGCGTACTGGTCGGCGGTGGCGAGCACGCGGCCGTCCTTGAGCATCGGCCTGATCGCGTTGATGTTGTCGTAGCCGACCACCAGTACCTTGCCCTGCTTGCCTGCCGCCCGTACGGCCGAGACCGCGCCGATCGCCATATTGTCGTTGCCGGCCAGGAGCGCCTTCAGGTTCGGATACTCATTGAGCATGGCCGACGCCACCGCGTTGCCTTTGTCGATTTCCCATTCGCCCGATTGCACCGACACGACCTTGGCGCCGACGCTCTGCATGGCGTCCTTGAAGCCCGCCGTGCGTTGCTGCGCGTTGGTGGTGGTCGACACGCCTTCGATAATGCCGACTTCATCGCCCGCCTTCAGCTTTCTGGCCAGATAGTCGCCGACCTTCTGCGCGCCCTTGCGGTTGTCCGGGCCGACGAACGGCACGTTCAGGTCTTTCGACTTGAGCACGTCCGGATCGAGCCGGTTGTCGATGTTCACGACGATGATGCCCGCGTCGACCGCCTTCTTGACGACCGGCACCAGCGCCTTCGAATCAGCCGGCGCCAGCACGATCGCATCGACCTTCGACACGATCATCTGTTCGACGATGCGGATCTGGTTCGCGGTATCGGTCTCGTCCTTGATGCCGTTGGTGATCAGGTCGAACTGGGAGGCGTTGTGTTTCTGGTAGTCCTTCGCGCCGGTTTCCATGGTCAGGAAGAACTCGTTGGCGAGCGACTTCATCACCAGCGCGACCTTCGGCTTACGGGCGGGCGCGGTTTGCGCGAAGGCGGAGGAAAACGGCAAAGCGCCGGTAGCGGTGGCGAGAACAGCGGCCGCCAGCATGCGGCGGCGAATGCGATGGCTCATGCCTATCTCCAGAGTGAGTCGGGCTCGCGGTCGAGCCGTTTTTTTAGTTGAACGCAAACGTTTGCGAGGCTCATTCTCAGCGCGCCCGGTTCGGACTGTCAACGATGCGCCGTGTTGCCATACGCCTCGACGCAGAGCGCGCATCGCTGCTGAGCGCTCGATGGGCTCGACCCGGCGCCATGGGCAGGCACATCGATGGACTGTCTTTCTGGCAAGGATTCCTCGCTCGGTCCATGCGTGGCGAATTTGCCGCCGGCTGCAAGCTCAGCGACCGGCGGGCCGCCTATGCTGGACTTTTATTGCGCACGGTGCAAGCGGGAACAACACGGTGCGATGGGCTAACAGGGTGTCAAAGCCAGCCGGACTTGCGAAAGCGCCAGTACAGGATCAAATCCACGATCGCCATCACGGCAAGACAGACTGGATAGCCGAACTTGTAGTGCAACTCGGGGATGGTCTCGAAGTTCATCCCGTAGATACCGGCGATCATGGTCGGCACCGCGAACAACGCGGCGAACGAGCCGAGCCGCTTGGTCACCTCGTTTTCGACCAGCGAGATCATCCCCAGATTGACCTGCACCGCGGTCACGACCAATTCGCGCCGGCCATCGATGATTCTGACGATCCGATCGAGATGGTCGTAGACGTCGCGGAAATAGGCTTGCATGCCTCCGCAGACGCTCGGAATCCGGCCGCCCGTCAATTTGCCGACCGCCTCCTGAAGCGGCGCGATGTGATGCTGCAGGATCACGAGCCGGCGTTTCAGCGAATACAGATCCTCGATGATTGCCCGCGATGCCACCGAATTGTTGCGCTCGAAGATGCGGTCCTCGAGTGCTTCGATCTCGTTGTTCATCGTCTCGAGGATCGGAAAATAACGATCGACGATGTCGTCCACCAGCGCGTACAGCACGAACGCCGAGCCCTCCTTGAGCAATTCCGGCTCGCGCTCGCAACGGGCGCGAACGTTCTGGAACCCGGCGCGCGTGCCGCGGCGCACTGACAGCACATAGTTGTGCCCCACGAACACGTCGACCTCGCCGATCAGCAGTTCGCCCTTTTCGTCCATTTCCACGGTGTGGATGACGGCGAATAGCGACTCGCCGTACTCCTCGATTTTCGGACGCTGATGGCCGTTTTGCGCATCTTCGATCGCGAGTTCGTGGAAGCCGAACTCGTGCTGCATCACGACCAGTTCGTCCGGCTCCGGGTCTTTCAGCGCGACCCAGACGAAGCACTCGGGCCGCGCCACGTAGTCGCTGATGCTATCGATATCGATGTCGGCCAGCTTCCGGCCATCCTGATAGGCGGCGCAATTGATCAGCATGTTGGATTACCTTGAAAACGGAACAGACCGGCCGGCTTCGCACTGCGCGCGGGCCCGGTGGCAAATCTGAGTGAACGGGTACACGACAGCCGTCATATTAAGGGCGATACATGAACGTCATGTATCGAATTGTTAAATGCGCGGACTCGGCACGGGGTTCAAGCTTGCATACGGCAGCGGGCACCTTCGACACGCCTCGCCGCGATCCGGCGTTGCCGGACCCTGCCCTGCGCTATTGCGCGACCCTGCGCAAGGCAATGCGGTGATCGTCGTCGAAGGTGACCGACGCGCGGTTCGTATAGCGTGTATCGGCCGTGACGGTAAAGCGCATCTCCACGACCGGATCGAATTGCGTGGAAACACCGATGCGATGCACGCCCGGGCTCAGATAGAAGACCGCGTGTTCGCCGTTCATCAGATCGGTGACCTGTTCGCCGTCGATATACACCAGGGCATCGCGGAACCGGACGATAACATCATGCGAACGTTCGCGCCGCACGTCCACGGCGACCAGTCCGCTGCCGGGCTCCGTATAGCCGGGCTGGACGACGCGCGCTTGCGGCACCGCCTTGAACGGGACGGGCTCGGCAGGTGTCGAGGCGCAACCGGCGAGCGACGCGACAGCCAGCGCAAACAGCGCGGCTTTGCAGGGGAAGTGCGGGCGCATCGGCATGCTGGGTCTCCCGTGTTCCGTGTTATTGGCGGTGTTGCGGTGTTGCCGTGGAATTGCGATGGTATTGCTCCCGTTCTCGTCACAGGCGCGTTGCGCGATCCTGGGCGGACGGGCAACCGGCTTGGCGCCCCTTGCACTGGACCGCATTCTTCTTCATGATCGCTGCAAAGTGCCGCGCTGTGGGCGCCGCGCGCTGCGGATTTACCCTCGGGTCCGCCGCGTGCTGCCTTTGTCCGCCCGCAGGTTTGCTTCCCTGCACCGGCTATGCACAACGCTTCACCGGCTGCCTTGCCGGACATACGATCAAGGAGACCGCGATGTGGTATTTCACCTGGATTCTCGGCATCGGCGTGGCATTGGGCTTCGGCATCATCAATGTGATGTGGCTGGAGGCCGGCGGCAAGTTCGCGCGTGACCCGCAGCCCGCCGGCGCCCCGCCCGCCACGTCCGAGGACACGTCTTCGTGACCTGTCTGGTTTTCTTCTGCGGCCATGCCGGCACCGGCAAGACCACCCTGGCAAAGAAGCTGATCGGTCCGCTCATGCAGGCGAGCGCGACGCCCTTCTGCCTGCTCGATAAAGATACGCTGTTCGGCGGCTACAGCGCGGCCGCCATGGCCATGCTGACCGGCGATCCGAACGACCGCGACAGCCCGCTCTTCCTGCAGCACCTGCGCGACCCCGAGTATCGCGGCCTGCTCGATACCGCGCGGGACAATCTCGAACTTGGCGTCAGCGCGCTGGTGGTCGGGCCGCTCTCGCGCGAAGTGCGCGAGCGGCGCCTCTTCGATCGCACCTGGCTGGGTATCGGCGCAGACGTGGTGCTGCGGGTCGTATGGGTCTACACGTCCGAAGAGACGGCGCATCAACGCATCGTCGCGCGCGGCAATCCGAACGATGCCTACAAACTCGCGCATTGGGACGAGTATCGGCAGCGCCGCTTCGTGCCGAGCGGCGACATTTGCGACGACCTGTTGATGTTCGACAACACCGCGCCAACCCGCGCGGATTACGAAGCGTTGCTCGCACGTATAGTGGGCGGGCCGCTTGCGTCGTCTGCGAAGCTGCCGCCGCTGCCTGTGTAGCTGTCTGTGTCACAGCCCGTGCAGCCGCCTGTGCGACTGCCTACGTCACAGCCCGTGCAGCCGCCAGCGGAACTTTACCTGCGTGGCGGCCCGTGTAGCGCGAGGCGTAGTAGCCGCTGCCGCAGCCCATGCAGCACCGGTGTTTAAAACGCAAAACGCCCCGCGGTGCGGGGCGTCCCTGGTTTTTTCAAAGCGGCCTTCTACGAGGCTTTCTTCGTTGCTCGCGGCAGCCACTGCCGCGTCGTCGCACGGCCCTCGGTATCGAGCCTCAACGTGACAGCCGCGGCTTACACCGTTGCCATGGCATCCAGCGACTGCCCTTCGTACAACTGGCCGAAGCGGTTCGCGAGGAAGTCGCGCAGCGACACCTGTTCCTGACGCACGAAGCCGCTTTGCGGCAGCTTCTGCTCACGGAACAGATCGAGCACCGCGCACATCGCGCCGGCCGTGGTGATCTGGATTGCGCTCATCGGCACGCCGCACACCGTCTTCGCGAAGATCTTGCGAGTGAATACTTCCTGCACCAGCTGGCCGTCACGCATGCCGCTCACGGTGATGAACACCAGCACGACGTCTTGCGCGGTCGCGGGCACCGAGCGGCGCATGATGGTCTTGAGCGTATCGCGGTCGCTCGACAAACGCAGGTCTTCCAGCAGGAACTGCATCAGGTTGCGGTGGCCCGGATAGCGCACCGACTTGTAGTCGAGCGATTCGACGCGGCCCGCCAGCGTTTCGCATAGCGTACCCAGCCCGCCGGACGTATTGAAGGCTTCGTATTCGGTACCGTCGAGCGAGAAGTGTTCGAGGCCTTCCAGCGGCTGCACCCACTGCGTGCGGCTGTCGCGGATCGCTTCGCAAGGCTGGCAGTACTCGTTGATCAGGCCATCGACGCTCCACGTCAGGTTGTACTTCAGCGCGTTGGTCGGGAATTCGGGCAGCGCGCCGACGCGCATTTTCACGTCGCGGATTTCGGTGAAGCGGTTCGCCAGTTCATGCGCGGCGATGCCGATGAAGCCCGGCGCGAGACCGCATTGCGGCATGAAGGCGTGATCGGCGTCGTCGGCGATTGCACGAATCGCGCTGGTGGCGCGCACGTCTTCGGTCAGGTCGAAATAGTGAACGCCCGCACCTTTGGCGGCCGTGGCCACGCTCACTGCCAGGTAATACGGCAGTGCGTTGATGAGCGCATCGAAGCCTTGAATGGCGGCGCGCAACGCGGCGGCGTCGGCGGAATCGACGCGGCGGGTCGGGATGCCCTGGGCAGCGAGCTTATCGAGCGCATGCTGATCGCGGTCGAACGCGACGACGTCGTAGTCGCCCGTTTCACGCAACATATGGGCGATGGTGTGACCGATCAAACCTGCACCGACGATGGCTACTTTCATGCGCTTCTCCTGTGTCGACCGGGGCTGGCGTTTTAACGCGAACTCCGGTCCCATTTTGTGTGCTGTCTCCAGCTTGGGAAGTGCGCTGCGTTTAAGCGCAGCGCCCGGCGGGCTGAACCCTTGAGAGACAGTTTAGGGAGAAGCAAAAACAGTTCATACACGCAAAATGCTGCGCTATGACCATGAACTTCGACGTTATGACGACACAATCAGTCGATATGTCGAAAACATGTCAAAACGGCGTAAAAATCGGGCAGCGGAATCACACCATGCCGCGGTCGATCTTGCGCGCAAGAATGATCGACGTGGTGGTCCGCTCCACCCCTTCCAGGCCGCCGATCTCGTCGAGCAGATCGTTGAGGCGGTCGGGCGAATCGGCGCGCAGCCACGCGACATAGTCGAACTCGCCGCTCACCGCACACAGCAGTTGCACCTCGGGCATCTTGCCGAGACGTTTCTGCACGGCCGGTCCGTACTTCGGCGCGATGATGATGCCGACGTACGCCTGGATGCTCGAGTCGAGCACGTCCTGGCCGAGCCGCACGCTATAGCCGCCGATCACGTTGCTGCGCTCGAGCCGGGCGATCCGGGCAATCACGGTGGTGCGCGCCACGTCGAGCTGGCGCGCAAGGTTGGCGACGCTCTCCCGGGCGTTGGCTTGCAGCAGCGCAACGAGGTTGCGGTCGAGGTCGTCGAGTTGGTCGAGGCGCGGAGGTCTCATCTGGGGGAAAGAAGTTGGTCAGCAGTGGAACGGATTATCGCGCGTCCTGAGCATCGGGCGGCAGGCCGAGGAACCCCGGCCCATGGGCGGCGCAACGACGAGCGGCTAGCAACGATCGGGAAGCGGCAAACGAAGCAGCAAACGAAGCAGCAAACGAAGCAGCAAACGGAGCAGCAAACGAAGCAGCAAACGGAGCGTGGCAAGCGGCAAGATCACGCCCCGAACCGCTCGATCACGAAATCGATGAAGCTGGTGAGCTTGGGCGTGGCACGCCGGTCGCGTGGATAGAGCAGATGGACGGGCGCGCCTTCGGGCAGATAGGCCTCCAGCACCGACACCAGTTCGCCACTGGCAATCTCTTTCGCCAGCAGCGCCTCCGGCTGCAACACCAGACCGAAGCCGCGCAATGCGGCAACCTTGAGCGCCTGGCCGTTGTTCGCGCGGAACCGGCCGGCGCGCAGCGGGGTTTCGTCCGCATTCTCGCCGCCTAGCCGCCACAAACCTTCGCGGCCCCAATGCAGAAAGCCGAGACATTCGTGCTGCATGAGATCGGCCGGCGTGCGCGGTGTGCCGGCCCGCGCCAGATAGGCCGGCGATGCGCACGCGCGCATCCGGTAAGGCTTCAACGGCCGCGCGACGAAACTGGAATCCGGCAATCGGCCAATGCGCACCGATGCATCGAAGCCCTCTTCCACCAGGTCGATCACACGATTCGACAGATCCAGTTCGAGGCTCACGTCCGGCCACGCGCTCAGGTAGTCGGTCATCGCCGGGGCAAAGACTTCGACGCCGTAGGTCAGCGGCGCCGTCACCTTCAGCACCCCGCGCGGCGCGGCCGCCATGGCCTCGGCGAGCGACTCCGCCTCCTTGACGTCGGCCAGAATCTGCCGGCACTGCTCGTAATACTGCCGGCCGATTTCAGTCAGACTCTGACGACGCGTGGTGCGCGTCAGAAGCCGCGTCGCGAGCCGTGTTTCGAGCGAGCGGATGTGTTTGCCCACCATCGCCGACGAAATGTCAAAGCGCTCGGCAGCCGCCGTGAGACTGCCCGCCTCGACCACCGCGACGAAGATTTCCATGCTCACGAATTTGTCCACCCGCTATTTCCTGTTCGTTTCGGTTGTAAGCGTTTGTCGCACAAGAGCCGCATTGTAGGGATATCGTGATACTAATAGCGGCGACGGCGAAGTGGGCAGCCGGCCGCGGTGCGTCGCCATGCCGGCGCATCACGGGCCGCTCGCACGCGAGCCTTGTCCCAATTCGAACAGACATCAGGAGTTTCGATGAAAAAAGCACTGGTATTGCTGGCCACCGCAGTCGCCATGAGCGGCGCGTTCGCACAAACTTCCGCGCCGGCGTCGGCACCGACGGGCGCCTCGGCATCGGCATCGGCACCGGCCGCCCAAGCGGGCCACGAGCGCAACGTCGAAGACCGCATTGCTTACCTGCATTCGCAACTGAAGATCACCTCGGCACAGGAACCGCAGTGGAACGCATTCGCCGACGTGATGCGCGGCAACGGCCAAACGATGGGTCAGTTGTTCCAGCAACGCCGGGCCGCCACCAATGTGTCGGCGCTCGACGACATGACGCAATACGCGACGATCGCGCAAGCGCATGCGGACGGCATGAAGAAGCTTGTCGATGCGTTCGGTCCGCTGTACAACAGCTTCTCCCCGGAACAGAAGAAGCTGGCCGACGCGACCTTCCATCAGGGCGGTCCCGAAGGCGGCCGTCACCATGGCAAAGGCGGCGGCAAGAAGGCTCCGGCAAGCGAATGATGCAGCCGTGAAACCGTAAGCGGCCAACTGCACGGTCGATGACGCGCGGCGCGGGTTTCTGCGCTTCGCGTCCCATTCTTTTGCCTTTGGCGGCGGGATCTATCCGGGTGCGTACGGCGCTGGTCTTCAGCTAATCGGCGTGCCGCATGGCGCTTTATGTTTGGTCGCCCTGTCTGGTCGCGCTTCGCCAGGCGAATACCCCAGACCAGCTCGGTCCCACGCGGGTCCTCTTGCCGTTCGGACCGGTGAAAGCGAGATCGGGGCCGACGTGTTCGCCGCCTTTCCGCCAATGGCAAAAGAAACCCATCATCAAATGCATCTGGCATGATTGCGAGTACGCAGCGTCGGAACGCCAAGTTCCGGCCAGGCTGTCAATATCTCCACACCCACTTGCTTCATGACCGAACTCAAAAATCTCGATCTCAGTCAAGATGCCGACGCCCAGCGCGTCGTCAAGAACGAAACCGTGCGCGTTGAATTCGCCGCCGCCGAAGGCGAACTGATGAGCCTGGAAGGCCCGAACCGCTACACCCGCGGCGACGCGCTGATCACCGGCTCGACCGGCGACCGCTGGGTCGTCTCACGCGAACGCTTCGACGCCAAATACCTGCCGGAAGACACCGCCCTCGCTCACGGCGAACCTGGCGCATACTGCAACCGTCCCGCCGTCGTGCTGGCCAAACAGATGCATGAAGCGTTCACGCTCGCGCGCTCGGCGAACGGCGGCGACGTGCTGCGCGGCGCCGCCGGCGACTGGATCATGCAATACGCGCCGGGCGACTACGGCGTGGTGCAGGCCGCACGCTTTGCGAAAGTCTATCGCCTGGCGGACTGACCGCAGTCAGCGACGTTGACCGCACGGGCTGCCGAGCTGTAACCGCCACGCCTGCGCGGCCAACGTCAGCTCCCACGCCGGGCGTACGACTCAAGGCTCGTGCCGCAGATACCCTTCTTTCGACGGATCGCGCATGCGCAGCGACACGAGGCCGGCGATCGCGCACAGCGCGGTCACATACCAGTAGAACGTCGACTCGCTGCCCACCGACTTCAGCCACAGCGCCACATACTCCGCCGAGCCGCCGAAGATCGCATTGGCCACCGCATACGACAGCCCCACGCCGAGCGCGCGCACTTCCGGCGGGAACATTTCCGCCTTGATCAGGCCGCTGATCGACGTATAGAAGCTGACGATCGCCAGCGCCACCACGACCAGCCCGAAAGCCGCGTACGGGCTCGTCACGTCTTTCAGCGCGTGCAGCAGCGGCACCGTGCCGATGGTCGCGAAGAAGCCGAAGAACAGCATCGAACGACGCCGCCCGATGCGGTCCGACAACGCGCCGAATGCCGGCTGCATCACCATGTACACGAACAGCGCCGCGGTCATCACGTTGCTGGCCGTCTTGGCGTGCATACCCGCCGTGTTCACCAGGTACTTCTGCATGTACGTGGTGAACGTGTAGAAAATCAGCGAGCCCCCGGCCGTGAAGCCGAGCACCGTCGCGAAGGCGCCCCGGTGCAGCCACAAGCCGCGCAGCGTGCCGGCTTCCTTGCGCTGGCGCGTTTCCGCCGTGGTCGTTTCGTCGAGCGATTTACGCAGATACAGCGCGACCAGCGCCGCCAGCGCACCGATCACGAACGGCACGCGCCAGCCCCACGCTTTCAGTTCCTCGGTGGACAGGGTCTGTTGCAGGATCACCAGCACCAGCAGCGCGCACAACTGCCCGCCGATCAGCGTGACGTACTGGAACGACGCGAAAAACCCGCGACGCCCCTTGAGCGCGACTTCACTCATGTAGGTGGCGCTGGTGCCGTACTCGCCGCCCACCGACAGCCCCTGGAACAGCCGCGCGACCAGCAGCAGCGCCGGCGCCAGCGCGCCGATCTGCGCATACGTGGGCAACACGGCGATCACCAGCGAGCCGCCGCACATCATGAACACCGACACCATCATGGCGGTCCTGCGTCCGCGCTTGTCGGCGAGCCGGCCGAAGAACCAGCCGCCGATCGGGCGCATCAGGAAGCCCGCGGCGAACACGCCGGCGGTGTTGAGCAACTGCGTGGTGGTGTTGCCGCTCGGGAAGAACGCCGGCGCGAAATACAGCGCGCAGAACGAATACACGTAGAAGTCGAACCACTCGACGAGATTGCCCGATGAAGCGCCAACGATTGCGAAGATGCGGCGACGGGTGTCGTCTGTGGTAACTGCTGCCGGAATGTTGAGATTTGTCATTGGTCTTCGTGTCCTCCTAAAAAGCTCCCCTGTGATTATGTTTGTACTGCGCGGTTTAGCCGCGTCTTATTCACTTCTTGGTTCGGCATTCTAAATGAATGTCCCAGCCTTCAGCTCGAGATTCCCTATCTCTAATTGATTGCCGGGCATCTCGATCGGCAAGTCGAATGTCACAAAATGTATGTGCACCGCCGCCGGACCGTCGAGCCGCACGAATATGGGACGCCGTTCAACGTGCGCCGACGGCATGATGTGACTGAACGAGGCGCCTCGCTGCAGGAGTTGCTATGAAAGTCGACACAGTCTCTTATCCGTCATGGCCAGATGGAACGTTAGCGAACAGGCCGGACAACGCGCGGAATCCACGTAATCATGGCGCCCGGTCGGGTGCCCACAACCGGCAGAACCCGGCGCGGCCTGCGGCGCCTGGCGCAAACGGTGACTCGTCTCCACGTTTGTCGACCAGCCGGCTCGTGGCAAGTTCGGTCACCGCAGCCGCGCCCGCCTCTTCCGATCCGGTCGATGCAGAGGCCGAGCACATTGCGACCCAGGCAGTGATGGCCAACGAGGTCGAGGAAGATATGCAAACCTTCAATGAATCGCTGGACCTGGTCATCGATGACATCAACCAAGACCGCGATACGACCGACCACATGATCACCGCCGCGTCGGCCTACAATCGGTTGCTTGAATTAAGCACATCGGGCAGACCGACTCTCGAACTGCAGTCGAAGATCGACAGGCTCAAGACTGCTCTGCTGGATTCCAAAGGCGATGAACCGCTGGAGAGCATCGCGCAGAAAGCCAACGTCGATCTGCACGCGTTGAGTCATCCGAAGGACACCCCTTCGATCTTCACCAAGACTGCCCTGCTCGATTCCAACGACAATGAACCGCCGTATAGCGGCGTACAGAACGCCGGACTCAGCCTTTCCGGGTCAATTCATCCGACGGACGCCGCTTCGATCTTCGCCAAATACGGCAAGGCGCCGGGCATCCTCACGCGCGCAATCATCTTCGACGAAGCGCGCTTTAACAATTCCGCCATCCTGAAGAACACGCCGCTAGCGGCGTTGCAGCGACCAGGCAAGAGCGTGCTCGATCCTCTTGGACCGAACGGCAAGCTGGGGATTCTGGCAGCCACCCGTGGGGGTGCCGCCGGGACCCATTTCGCAAAAGGCGGCCTGTCATTTCTGTCTGGCATGGAGAAACTACACCAAGGCAAGAACCCCACGGACGACTTCATCATTGCAGGCACGAATATCGGACAAGGCATCAACGAGATCACGGTCGGCATGGGCACCGATCTGGGCAACCATCTGGTCAAGCTGCAGCAGGCGAAAACAGCAGCATCAATAGCTACCAAGCCAAGCACCGCACCGAGCGTAGACCCTGACCATCCCGTTCCAGGTTCGAGCGGCACGAACACGGGTACGGCTGAAGCGGTCGCCGAACCTCGGTACCAGCCGGAGTTCGACGAGTTCGGTCCGCACGACAAGCTCGACGACGAAGTCGACGCGCTCGAAAAAAATACCTCCGGACACATCGATGGTCAACTCGATACGCAACAAAAAAAGTTGCGCGACGACACGATTGGGAAGCTGGAAAATACGCATCCCGATGACCGGCAACTCAAATTGAAGGAATGGACAGAGGCTCTCGCGCCCCAGTACTTCGAAATGCAACACATGGCGGACGGATTGAAGGATTCGGCGGCCAGTGAGGCCCGCGACGCCCACGAGAATATCAAGACGATTGACGCAAAGGCCCAGGACGTCATCGCCCAACTCAAGAACCAGGGTTTCGCCACGGCAGATGCGGCGCGCCAGTCAAACAAGCCGGAAGCGATCGAACTTTGCAAGCAGCTCGATCAGTTGGCGGACCTGAAGCGCGGAGCCTACGACCAGTTCAACAGCGCAATGCTGGAACGCGATAACGAGCTCGTCGACTCCGTGGCCGCATTCAGCGAGTTCGGCCGGCTGCTGAAGGATACGCCCGCAAAAGACCTCTCCACGAAACTGCACGAGTGGACCGACAAATACAGGGAGAAATTCGGGGAACGTCAAGCCAGTTTCCTTAAGAGCACCGACAGTTGGCCAGAGTGGATGAAGATATCGAAGCCACTGCGCATGCAGTTGATTCCTAGCGCAATCAATACCGTTCTTAGTGGCGCGTCGTTCGGCGCTTCGTTAGACGCGTATCTGAAGAAGGAACAAGCGGGCACGGCGACGCTCAAGGACCGGCTGGACCTCAGCTCCTCTGTCGTGGGTCTGGTGGCCGGCATCGTTGGGTTCGTGCCGGTCGTCGGCCCGATCATTTCACTCGGGCTCGCGGTCGTCAGCTTCGTTCTTGGCGGACTGGCGGATCAGCACGCCGCCCGTATGCGCGAGGGCGCTACTTACAACCTGCAGGAAAAAATACGCGCGGAATACAACGCACAGCACCCCGGCAACGGAATCGCCGAGCCTTTCGACGGAGGCTGAGCAGCACCGACGGGCCTGAGTCTGCCACGCACACGTCAGGCTGCCTCGTACCCACGGTCAAACGAATGAGAAAACGGCCTTACATCATGATTTTGTAGCTGCATCGCGGCGAGCGACCTCGCCGCGATGTCCGGCGATCGCCGCTACGCAAACTCGTCGCCGAGTTCGATCGTCACGTCGCGCGGCACTGCCTCGCCGTTCGCATACTGCTCTTCAAGCGAGCCAATGCTCGCTTCGACAAACGCCCGCAACACCGCGAAACTGCGGGCGCGCAACCGCGCCGGCATCGCGCGATAACGCGCCAGCGCCGTCGGCGCGATCACCACGGTCATTACGATACGGCGCGCGGTCGCGCCGAAACGCATCGCAACCCAGTGAATCGCCAGCGTCGGCGTGCCGTCTTCACCCGCACGCTGGACGAACTGCGTCTGCTCGGGAAACAGATCGCTGATGACGCGCGCCAATTCCTCGAACTCGGGATTCGCGCAGTCGTATTGGTAAGCTTCTTCCATGAAGTGTGCCGAAAGGATAAGCCTGAATGGCGTACCGCAAGGGTACGCCGAAAGTTATAGGATCGCGGATGGCCGGTGCAGGAAGCGGGTCACAGCAGGCTCACAGCGGGCTCACGCAGCAACCGCCGGGCGGCGGAAAGCTTTGAACAACAAGCCCGCGACGATCACCGCCCCCAGCGCATACACGCCGTCCACCGCGGCGAGCGGCACGAGCCGCGCCTGGAACAACGCAGCCGGCACGTCGACCAGCGCATGCAGCACAATCGCAAGCGGCAGGATGCCGCGCCAACCGGCCCTCAAGCCGCGCCACATCAATACCGACAAACCGATCTGGAACACCAGCGCGGCCACTCTTTCGAGCGCGAAAATGCCGGCCGTCTGCGGCGTCAGGCTGGCGAGAATCAAATGAATGCGCATGATCGAGTCGGCCGGCAGATTGCTCAGGTAGCCGTCCAGTTCGCCGCGGTTTTCGAAGACCGCGAACAGGATCCATTGAATCTGCACCAGCACGCCGACCAGCCACGCTTCCGCGCCGCCATGGCCGAGGCCATAGGTCAGCGCGGGACTATCGGTTGTTCCCGCCGCGAGCGACGTCGAGCCCGACTTCGCTGCCGCCCGCCTGAGCAGAAACCGCATGCCGACGAACCGCCCCACTTCCTCGCAAATACCCGCCGCCAGCGTGCCGTACACCACGAAAGCGAGCGGATTCGACAGGACGCTCGCGGTCGCCTCATTCCAATGCAGCAGGTAGTCGTTCAGCGCGCGCTCGATCACCATGGCAAACAGCGCGAACACGGCGACGCCGACGATGGCGTCGCGGGAGTGCAGCGCGAGCGGCCGGCGCAGACGGCGGTAGATCACGAACGGTAAGGCGGCGACCAGCAGGGTCGCAACGGCGAGGCTCGAGAGGGTAAGCGGTGCAACAACCATGTGTTTCCTTGCGATGACCGGCGCGCACCCGCTGCGCGCCGCAGCCCGAATGATCGCAGATCAGCGCGAAGTCAGCGCAAAGTTGAGGCGCGAACGATCAATTCGCCTGGCAAGAGGCAGTCGCGCGCGGTGGTCTGAACCCCTTCGATGCGCTCGTGGAGGAACTCGACCGCGCGGTAGCCGATCTCGTAGGTCGGCTGACGGATCGCGGTGACGCCCGTCAACTCGGCCCATTCGGGATCGTCGATCGACAGCAGCGCGACGCGGGCCTGCCAGTCGGCGCCGTAGCGCGCTTTCAGGTGCAAGGCAAGACATAGCGCGACGGGCGCGTTGGCCGCGAACAGGGCGATGCGCCCGGCCGTGCGCGTGGGGTTGCCGGACGCATCGATTGCGTGGTCCAGTTCGGCTAGCGCGCGTTCGACGGCTGCCTGGTCCCCAAGATTCAGCACCAGCGTATGCCCGCGCACACCGCCTTCGCTGCCGTCACGATTGCTGCCGGCCCTGCCGCCTTCGCGCTTACCGCCCGTTCCGCCCTCATGGCCCTTGCCACCCTGTCCGCTCATCACCTCGCGAAACGCCGCCTCACGCAGTTGCCGCGAGCTGACCTGTTCGAAAGGCTGGACGACGAACCAGATATCGTCGAAACCGTTGTCCAGCAGATGCCGTGCGCCGAGTTCAGCCGCCGCCCGATTGTCGAGACCGACCATATCCGTGACGAGCCCATCCACCATGCGGTCCACCAGCACCACCGGAATCCCGCCGCTGCCTACCGGGCGCAAGGTTTCCTCGCGCACGCCGAGCGCGTTGACGATGACGCCTTCCACCCGGTACGTGGTGAGCAGCTGCAGATAGCGCCGTTCCATCTCGACTTCGTTCGCTGCGTGGCAGATCAGCGGCATCAACCCGAGCGCATGGCAAGCGGCTTCCACGCCTTGCAGCACTTCGACGGTATACGGGTTGGTCAGGTCGGCGAGCAGCATGCCGATCAGGCGGTTGCGGCCGCGCTTGAGGCCGCGCGCCATCTGGTTCGGCTGGTAGTCGAGGCGTGCGATCGCGGCCTCGATTCGCGCGCGCAGTTCAGGCGACAGCACGCTCATCTCGCCGTTCAGATAGCGTGAGATGCTGGTCTTGCCGGTGCCGGCTTCACGCGCGACGTCGGTGATCGTCGCGCGGCGCGGCGTGGCCTGCGGCGTCGTGCTCATCGGTTCCTCGTGGATCGGAATAGGCTCATTTTGCCAGCACCTCGCGGTTGACGATGTTCGCTTTCAGCGTCCCGTCGAGCGCGGCGACGAGGTTTTCCGCCGCATTGCGCGCCATCGCGTGACGGGTCTCGTGCGTCGCCGAACCGATATGCGGCAGCGCGACTACATTGGCCAGCTTCAGCAGCGGCGAGTCGGCCGGCAGCGGTTCGGTCTCGAACACGTCCAGACCCGCGCCGCGAATCGTGCCGTCTTGCAGCGCTTCGATCAGCGCCTTTTCGTCGACAGTCGCGCCGCGCGAGGCGTTGATCAGGATCGCGCTCTTCTTCATCGACTTGAGTTCGGCTGCGCCGATCAGGTGCTTTGTCTCAGGCGTGAGCGGCACTTGCAAGCACACGAAGTCCGAGGTGTCGAGCAGTTCCGCCAGCTCGACGCGGCGCGCGCCGTACGCCTGCTCCGCCTGCGCGTTCGCGCTGCGGTTCGTGTACAGCACCTTCATGTTGAAGCCGAGCGCCGCGCGCCGCGCCACCGCGCCGCCAATCCGTCCCAGCCCGACGATGCCGAGCGTCTTGCCCTGCACGTCGACGCCGAAATGGGCCGGTCCGATGCTGTGCTTCCACTGGCCCGCCCTCACCCACTCCGCGAGCTCGACCACGCGCCGCGCCGAGGCGAGGATCAGCGAGAACACCGTATCCGCCGTGGACTCGGTCAGCACGTCCGGCGTGTGAGCGAGCACGATACCGCGGCGCGTGAGATCGGCGACGTCGAACTGGTCGAAGCCCACCGAGATGGTCGACAACGCCTTCAGCCGGTTCGCGCCTTCCAGCATCGCCGGTGTGATTTTCACGCTCGAACCGATGCCGCCGTCCGCGTCCTTCAATGCGGCGGCGAACGTGTCATGCTGCGCGGGATCGACCTGCACGACGTCCGCATGCCGTTGCAGATACGCGAGCACATCCTCGGGCAGCGATTTCCAGGCGACGATCTTCTTCATCAATTCATTTTCCTTGCATCGGTGTAGCGAGCGTGCCGGTCTTGGTCAGCGGCTCGGCCTGAGGCTGCGGTTTGACAATCAACGTCAGAATCACCGCGGCGATCAGCGCCACGCTCATGAACGCGTAGGATGCCGCGGGCGAGCCGGTCGCGCCATTCAGATAGCCGACCACGTACGAGCCGACGAACGAGCCGAGCGCGCCCATGCTGTTGATCAGCGCCATCGCGCCGCCTGCGACGTTCTTCGGCAGCAGTTCCGGCACGATCGCGAAGAACGGCCCATACGGCGCGTACATCGCCGCGCCGGCAATCACCAGCAGCGCGTACGACACCCAGAAGTGCGTGGAGCCGAGCGCGTACGACGCGGCGAACGCGATCGCGCCGACCAGCAGGAACGGCCACACGAACACTTTGCGGCGGTTGAGTTTATCCGATGCCCAAGAAGCCGCAAGCATGGCGATCGTTGCGGCCAGATACGGCAGCGCCGAGAGCCAGCCGGTTTCGACCATGCCGAGCGTCGAGCCGTTCTTCAGAATGGACGGCAGCCACAGCACGAAACCGTACACACCGATGCTCCAGCAGAAATACTGCGCGCACAGCTTGACGACCGCGGGCGTGCGGAACGCCTCGCTGTAGTTGCGCACCGGCTTGATCGCGGCCTGTTCGGCGCGCAGCGTTTCGGCGAGATCGTCCTTCTGCTGCTGCGTGAGCCACGATACCTGCTGCGGCTTGTCCTGCACGATGAACCACCAGCACACCGCCCAGAGAATCGCGGGCGCGCCTTCGGCGATAAACATGTGGCGCCAGCCGAACGAGTGCACCAGATAGCCGGATACCACCGACATCCACAGCACCGTCACCGGGTTGCCGAGAATCAGGAAGGTGTTGGCCCGTGAGCGCTCGCGCTTCGTGAACCAGTTGCTGATGAAAATCAGCATCGCCGGCATCACTGCGGCCTCGACGACGCCAAGCACGAAGCGGATCACCATTAGCGAGGGAATATTGCTGACCATGCCGGTCAGCGCCGCGCACCCACCCCACAGGATCAGGCTCCAGAACACGAGCTTTTTCACGCTGCGGCGTTCCGCGTAGATCGCGCCGGGAATCTGGAAAAAGAAATAACCGAGGAAGAACAACGCGCCGATCAGCGACGACAGGCCCTTACTGATGCCGAGATCCTGGTTGATGCCGGCGGCGGACGCAAAACCGAAGTTCGCGCGGTCGAGATAAGCGAGGCTGTACGTGATGAATACGATCGGCATGATCGTCCACCAACGGCGAATCGCAAGCGATGAAGTCATAAAAGTCTCCTTTGTCGGCCAGAGTTGGCGCTTTAGCTGTCGGCCAGAGTTAGCGCTTTAGCGCTTAGTCCGATCCCATGCAAAGCTGTCGACCAGAGTTGGTGCAAAGCGCTTACTCCGGTCCCATGCAAGATAGTTGCTGACGGTCTCCCGGAGCAATGATGGGCGGTCATGCGGCGCTGTTCGAGCGCTCTTGCTGTTATCGAGCGAGCTAATACTGTCTGTGCTGTCTGTGCTGTCTGTGCTGTCTGTGCTGTCTGTGCTGTCTGTGCTGTCTGTGCTGTCTGTGCTGTCTGTGCTGTCTGTGCTGTCTGTGCTGTCTGTGCTGTCTGTGCTGTCTGTGTTGTCCGTGCTGGATATGCTGACTGCGGAATCGTGCGTGCCGTACACGCGTTCAGGCCGCCGTTGCGACGTGCGGCAGGTCGGCGAGTTCGAGCGCGTCGAGGTCGGCACGGCTCGGCAGGCCCTCCGAATCGCCGATCACCTGGATCGCCAGTGCGCCGATGCGGTTGCCGCGCGCAACCGCTTGCGGCAGTGTCTTGCCTTCGAGCAGCGCACTGACCACGCCGACGGCGAAGCCGTCGCCCGCGCCGACCGTGTCCACCACCTTCGCGACCGGTTGGCCGGCGATCACAGCGGCATCGTCGGCGGTGCGGAAGTACGCGCCTTCTGCGCCGAGCTTGATGATCACGCCGCGCGCGCCCTGGTCGAGATAGAACTGTGCGATGTCGTCCGGCTGCGTGTAGCCGGTCAGAATCCCGCCTTCGCCGATGCCGGGCAGCACCCAGTCGGCCAGTGCCGCGAGCGCATTCAAGCCTTCGACCATTGCGGCACGCGAGGGCCACAGCGTCGGACGCAGATTCGGGTCGAACGAAATGGTCTTGCCGGCGGCACGCATTTCGCGCGCCAGATGGAATGCGAGTTCGCACGAGCTGGCCGAGATCGCCGGCGCCACGCCCGTCAGATGCAAGTGACGCGCGGGCAGCACGTAATCGGCTGCGTAGTCGGCCAGCGACAGGTGGCTCGCCGCCGAGCCTTTACGAAAGTACTCGATGGCCGGATCGCTGCCGTCGTCGCTTTTCGACTTCAGCTGGAAACCGGTCGGGTAGCGCTCGTCGGTGGTCACGCAGCGCTGGTCGATGCCTTCTTTCGTCAGCGTGTCGCGCACGTACTGGCCGAACGAATCGTTGCCGACGCGGCTCATCCAGCCCACCTTGAACCCCAATCGCGACAGGCCGATCGCCACATTCAGATCGGCGCCCGCGACGCGCTTGGTGAACTGCCCGACGCCGGCAAGCGCGCCGGTTTCGGCGGCCACGAACATGGCCATCGCTTCGCCGTAGGTGATGACGTCGAGTGCTGCGTTTGTGTTGCTCATGCTTCGCTCCTGCGGGTTCCTGTTTGCTGCGTGTTTTTTGCGTGTGCTGCTTTGCGTGTGCTGCTTTGCGTGTGCTGCTTTGCGTGTGCTGCTCTGCGAGTACTGCTTTGCGTACGGTGCCTTTCGTGCACTTCTTTACTTGATCTGCCTTGCCTACGCTTCTCTACGCATGCGCCCGTTCGTACCGCGTGTCCTTCTCCCTACACGCTTTTTGCCGGGCGTTTTTCGAGTACCGCTCTTCTCAGGTCCTGCGCGCCGCTTACGCGGCGGCCAGCCACGCGACGTAGTGCGCCGCGTCCCCGTCGATACGGTTTGCATCGAACGGAAATTCAATGCCGCGCGGCACGTGGCGCGGCAGCTTGTCGAGCACTGCGGCGAACTGCGTGTCGCCGGCGCACGGCGCGGCGGGAAAGCGCCGTGCGCCCTCGCCCACCACCGTCTTGCAATGGATGTACTCGACATGCGCAGCCAACGGCCCGGCGGCATCGAGCGGCGCGACATCGCGCCAGGTCCAGTTGCCGATATCGAAGGTCATGCCGAGCAGGCCGGCGTGGCCTTCGCGCGCCAACGCGTCGAACAGCCCGGTGAATTGTTCGAGCGACCCGCCTTCAGCCAGCTGGCCGTTTTCGACGACGAGCCGTACGTCCGCGCAGCGCATGCAATCGGCGATCACCGCGGCGTTGGCCTCAGTGACAAACCCGCCGAGTTGAAGCTTCACGAAGCGCGCGCCCAGGGCGACCGCTTCTTCGATCGAGACGCGCAGTGCGTCGGCGTCAAGCTTGCCGTCCGTCGCGTACAGCGACGCGGGCGTCGAGTAGACCGACCATAGCCCGAGTTCCGCAATCTGTTGGCCGAGCGTGTGCAACGCCTGCGGTGCGGCGTCGGCTTCATCCGCGAACAGCTCGCGACGCACTTCGAAACCCGTGGCGCCGGCCTGTTTGCTCGCGACGGCCCACTTCAGATGGCCGTGCGTGCGAACCGCGTCCATCCCGAATGCGCTTGCGACGATCACCACGTTCACTGCGTCAGTCATGTCGAATTTACTCAAATCTGTCTCATGATCCGCATTTGGAACCGGTTCCAAATGTGTTTCGAAAAAAAGCGCCGAGGCGCTTGCGATGCCCGAATAGTGCGCCGGGGGCGGCGTCATGCACCATAGTGGAAATCCCCAGGCGAGCCTGGCACAGGTGGCTGTTGCGACGCGCAACGTGCTCCGTTCGAGGTCCGGTGCGTCTCGCCGCTCGCCGTGAGCATTCGAGCCCTGCGGACCCGCCATAGCGTGCATCCATAGACGGACTCGCGTGATTCAAGGCCCATCCGCAAGGCACAGCGCAAGGAACTGTTCGACCACCCGCGACGACGCGCTCGCGTGAGGCACCAGAATCGACAGCCGCCGCGTCAGCGGCTCCGGGCTCAACGAAAACAGGCACAGCGCGCCGTCCTCATGCCGCATCGACATCGCCGAGACGAAACCGATGCCCATGCCTGCGCGCACCGCCTCCTTGACGCCTTCGACCCCGGCGATCTCCAGCGCGACGCGCATCGGCACGCCCGCCCGGGCAAAGGCTCGCTCGACGATCTGCCGCACGCCCGACCCGGCTTCGCGCAACACCAGCGGATGCGAGCCGAACGCCGCCAGTTCCGCCCGCCAGCCGTTGATGGCCGCGCCGCGCTCTGCCGTGCCCGCGCCATGCGTCTTCGCCAGCGCCACCGCCAGCGGATGCGTGCGCGGCATGATCGCAACGATCTCGTCCTCGCGCCACGCGTGCACTGCGGTGTCCGGCGGCAGATCCGAGCCGACCGGTCCTTCGATCATCGCGATATCCACCGAGCCGAGCGCGCCGACGATCTCCGTGGTGTTGCCGTCGGCGGTATGCAGCGTCACGTCGGGATAGCGCCGATGAAAATCGGCGATCAGGTACGGCAGCAGATAACTTGCCGGCGTGGTGCTTGCACCGATGCGCAAGGTGCCTTGCTCGAGGCCGCGCAGCGCGTCGCGATACGCATGCGCCTGCCGCCACGTATCGCGCAGCCGGGTCGCATAGCTGGCGAGTTGCTCGCCGGCAGGGGTCAGGCGTACGCCGCGCCCGTCGCGCAGGTAAAGCGGCTCGCCGAATTCGTCCTGCAACTGCCGCAATTGTCCGGACACGGCCGGCTGCGACAAATGCAGCGCCACAGCCGCCCGGCTGATGTTGCGATGCTCGGCGACGGCGGCAAACGTTATAAGTTGATCCGGGGTCATGGCACTTAAAGTATCCGTGATTCTGATACTTCACATTCTAAATCACGATTTTTCATATCGATATATCTAATTTAGGATTAGGCCTATCGAATCAAGACAGTCATAGGAAGGCGCTACGCCATGTCCACCGCTCATCTCACCGCTTCTGCCGCACCCGCCGGGTCATCCACCCGTGGCCAGCTCAACGGCATTCTGTTCGTCGCGCTGTTCGCCGCGGCCGTGACCCGCATCGCTTCGATTCCGGCCATCGCCGGCCTAGGCCTGAGCCCGCTGATCGTCGGCATCGTGGCGGGCGCCATTTACGGCAACGCGTTGCGCGACGGCATGCCCGAAAGCTGGGCAGCCGGCGTCAACTTCTCGGCGCGCAAACTCCTGCGCATCGCCGTGGCGTTTTTCGGACTGCGCGTCAGCCTGCAGGAAATCGCGCAGGTCGGCTTGCCCGGTCTCGCCGAATCGGTGCTGATCGTCGTGAGCACGCTGGCAATCGGCACGTGGGCCGGCATGAAAATCATGAAGCTCGACCGCGACACGGCGCTGCTCACCGCGGCGGGCAGCGCGATCTGCGGCGCGGCCGCCGTGCTCGCGTTCGAGTCGACGCTGCAGTCCAAGCCGCATAAGAGTGCGATGGCGGTGGGCAGCGTGGTGCTGTTCGGCACCCTCTCGATGTTCCTTTACCCGGTGCTGTTCAAGGCGGGCTGGCTGCATCTCGACACGGTCGGCGCGGGCCTGTTCTTCGGCGGCACGATTCACGAAGTGGCGCAGGTGGTCGGCGCGGCCAGCAACGTGAGCCCGGAAGCGGCCCACATCGCGACCATCGTCAAGATGACCCGCGTGATGCTGCTGGTGCCGGTGCTGCTGGTCGTCGGCATGTGGGTGAACCGCCCGGCACGCAGCGCAGCCGCCTCCGCGTCGGCCGAAGACGGCAAGCAACGCGCGCCGCGCAAGCTGGCGATTCCCTGGTTCGCGCTCGGATTCCTCGCCTTCGTCGTGATCAACTCGCTGCACGTTCTGCCCGAAAGCGCGACCAGCACGCTGAACATGCTCGACACCTTCGCGCTCACCATGGCCATGACCGCGCTCGGTATCGAAACCCGCATCGCGCAGATCCGTCAGGCCGGCCCTCGCGCATTGACCACCGGCTTCATCCTGTATGTGTGGTTGATCGCCGGCGGACTGGGTATCACATGGACTGTCCAGCGCCTGTTCGGCTAAACCGCCCCGCCTCCCCGCCAACCCCGCCGCGTGCGGGGTTTTGTGCGTTCAGGAGAACCATCTGTCACTCATGCGCGGCATACTGGTTGCCGACGTTGCCCGTTCACGCCAACCCGTTCATGCAACCGGAATGAGGACTGATCGATGAGCCTGGAACTTTACTATTGGGACGGCCTGCAAGGCCGCGGAGAATTCGTGCGGCTGGCGCTGGAAGAAGCCGGCGCGGACTATGTGGAAGTGGCGCGCGGCGAGTCGTCCGAGGGCCTTGGCACGAACGCGATGATGGCGCTGATGAAGAGCAGGAACGAACCCCATCCGCCGTTCGCGCCGCCGTTTCTGAAGGACGGCGATCTGGTGATCGCGCAAACCGCCAACATCCTGTTCTACCTCGGCCCAAGGCTCAATCTCGCGCCATCGGTTGAAAGCCTGCGCTACGTTGCCAACGGACTGCAGCTGACGATCGCCGACATGGTGACCGAAGCGCACGACACGCATCACCCGCTCGCCAGCGCGTTGTATTACGAAGACCAGAAAGACGCGGCCAAAGTGCGCGCGCACGACTTCATCGACCACCGGATTCCGAAGTTCATGACGTACTTCGAGCGCGTGCTGAAACAGAACCCGGCCGGCGACACGTTCATGGTGGGCGACGCGCTCACTTACGTCGACCTGTCGATGTTCCAGCTGATCGACGGTCTGCTGTACGCGTTTCCGCGCGCGCTCAAGCGTTTCGGCGAACACTATCCGCGCCTCGCGGCGTTGTACGACCTGGTGATCGGGCGGCCGAACATCGCCGCGTATCTCCAGTCCGACCGGCGCATCGAGCACAACGAAGCCTGCATCTTCCGGCACTACCCGGAACTCGACAAGGCGGCTGCTTGATCCACGCCGCCCTCCTTTGCGAGCCTTCCGCATCGCGCCCGCTTCCGACAGCGGGCGCGATGCTGTTACCGTACGCGCATTCCATCCACTCATCACGCCCTCTCCTGCCGACGTGCTCTCATTCCTGCTGAAGCTGCGCACCCGCGCCCAAACCCTGTTCCGTCTGTCCGACGCCCATACGATGCTGGTCTGGTCGGTGGTGGTCGGCGTCGCGGGCGCGTTCGCGACGATTGCCTTTCGCGAGGGCATTGCGTTGCTGCAACTGGCGGTGGTCGGCAAGTCCGGCAGCTTCGTCGAAATGGCGCGCAGCTTGCCGTGGACGGTGCGCGTGTGGCTGCCCGCCGCAGGCGGCCTGATCGCCGGTGCGTTTCTGCTGATCGCGCAGCGTCACGTCGACAAGTGCAATCACATCGACTACATGGAAGCGGTCGCCATCGGCGACGGCGTGGTGCCGGTCAAGCTGAGCTTCTGGCGCAGCGTGTCGTCGCTATTCACGATTTCGAGCGGCGGCTCGATCGGCCGCGAAGGTCCGATGGTGCAACTGGCGGCGCTGGCCGCCTCCCTGATCGGCCGCTGGGTGCATTTCGATCCGCCGCGTCTGCGCCTGCTCGTTGCGTGCGGTGCGGCGGCCGGGATTACCGCCGCGTACAGCGCGCCGATTGCCGGCGCGTTTTTCGTCACCGAAATCGTGCTCGGCTCGATCGTGATGGAGAGCTTCGGGCCCGTGGTGGTGTCGGCGGTGGTCGCCAACATCACGATGCGCGAGTTCACCGGCTACAAGCCGCCGTACGAAATGCCGGTGTTTCCGCCGGTGACGGGTGCCGAAGTGCTGCTGTTCGTCGCGCTCGGACTGCTGTGCGGCGCGGCTGCGCCGCAGTTTCTGCGGCTGATGGACTTCTCGAAAGCGAACTTTCGCAAGCTGCCCGTGCCGCTGCCCATCCGGCTGGCGTTGGGCGGTCTGGTCGTCGGCATTCTGTCGGTGTGGACGCCCGAGGTGTGGGGCAACGGCTACAGCGTGGTCAACTCCATTCTGCATTCGCCGTGGACATGGAGCGCACTCGTCCTCGTGCTGGTGTTCAAAGTCGTCGCGACGTCCGCGACCGTGGGTTCAGGCGCGATCGGCGGGGTGTTCACGCCGACGCTCTTCGTCGGCGCTGTGGTCGGCTCGCTGTTCGGCCTCGGCATGCATGCGTTGTGGCCGAACGGCACCTCGGCGCCGTTCGCCTATGCGATGGTCGGCATGGGCGCGTTCCTGGCCGGCGCCACACAGGCGCCGCTGATGGCGATCCTGATGATCTTCGAAATGACGCTCAGCTATCAGGTGGTGCTGCCGCTGATGCTGTCGTGCGTGGTCGCGTATTTCGTGTCTCGCGCGATCGGCAAGACGTCCATGTACGAAATCACGCTGCGCCGCAATCAGGAGGAACAGGAGCGCACCCGTCTGCGCGCGACGCAGATGCGCGAGCTGATCCGTCCCGCCGAAACCGTCGTGCCGCCGAATGCGACCGTGCAGGACATGACGCGCGTGTTCCTCGAATATCCGGTGAAGTATCTGTACGTCGCCAACGAGTCCGGCGCGTTTCTCGGCGTGGTCGCGCTCAAGGACATCACCTCCGATCTGCTCGACAATCTCGACACGTCCGCGAAAACCGCCGCGGATTATCTGCAGTCGCATTTCGACGTGCTCACGCCGGACATGCCGCTCGGCGTTGCGTTGCAGCACTTCATGGCGTTTCAGGGAGAGCGCTTGCCGGTCGTCGAAAGCGCGGAGGATCCGAAGCTGGCGGGTGTGGTGTACAAGACTTCGTTGCTCGATGCGTACTTCCGCATGAATCCGACGCGCTAGGTTCGGCACGCCGGGTTCCGCGCGCAAACTTGCGCACGCCCGCTCCCGATCGGGGCGTTTGAGCGCCGGGGCATTTGAGCACCAGGTCGGCCGACCGCGGAGTCATGCTCCCGAACTCGCGCGGCATGGCGCGGCGCCTCACTCACGCTTCCGTCTCATCCCGTGCAAAGCGCGGCAGATTCTCTACAATGGGGAAACCGCTGCAGCGCTTGCGAGCAGCGCGCGTTACGCCATGACGGGCGCACCGAGACGCCCGCCCTTCGATCGGAGCGAAGATGAGCGAACCGTCACTCGATGCCGTACGCCGCGACCAGGCGGGCTGGATTTTTCTGCATATCGAAGGCGAGCCGTACGATCGCGGCGAGCAGCACGGCCAGTTGCTCGCCACTGAAATCCAGAACGCGATTCGCACCGCCCGCTACCTGGCCAAATGGGACACCGGTGAAGACTTCGATACCTTCGTCGAAGCCGCCGTGTCCCAGTTCGCCAACAAGCTCGACACTGAATTCGCCGACGAAATCCAGGGCATCGCCGACGGCGCGAAGCTGCCGTTCGCCGAAGTGCTGGCCTGGAACGGCTACATGGATCTGCTGCAAAGCTGGTGGCCGAGCCACGCGGCGGCCCAGCGGCCGCAACTCAGCCTGAAACCGTGGCGCGGACGCCGCGGCCATCACTGCAGCGCTTTCATCGCCACCGGCAACGCCACCCGCGACGGCGGCATCGTGATGGCGCACAACTC
The DNA here is from genome assembly GCF_003368325.1 of Paraburkholderia caffeinilytica. NCBI lineage: Bacteria > Pseudomonadati > Pseudomonadota > Betaproteobacteria > Burkholderiales > Burkholderiaceae > Paraburkholderia > Paraburkholderia caffeinilytica. The sequence goes on from NZ_CP031467.1 coordinate 194,976, forward strand.
GTGGGACCGCTACGCTGCGGGCGACGCGTTCAACGTCGTGTTCGACATCGTGCCCGATCGCGGCAACCGCATCCTGATGCAGGGCCTGCCGGGCTGCATTTCCAGCCTCACCGATTTCTGGGTCACCGAAGCCGGCCTGATGGTCACCGAAACCACCATCTCCAACTTCGTCGGCTACAACGCAGCGGGTGCGCCGGAGTTCTACCGGTCGCGGCGCGCGTCGCAGTATGCCAACAACATCGGCGAATGGTGCGAGATGTTCGCCGTCGCCAACAACGGCGGCTACGCGAACAGCTGGCTGCTCGGCGACACCAAGACCGGCGAGATCGCGCGCTACGAACTGGGACTGCACTATTCCGGTTTCGAGAGTACGAAAGATGGCTTCTATAGCGGCTACAACACCGCCACCGATCTGAAAATCCGCAACCAGGAATGCATCGGCGAAGGCGAAGACTATACGGACGTGCGCAAGAACGGCGCGCGCCGCTTGCGCTTCATGCAACTCGAGGAAATGCATCACGGCAAGATCGACGCCGAACTCGCGAAAGAGATGATCGCCGACCATCACGACGTTTATCTCGACCGTAACGACAACCCGTGCTCGCGCACCATCTGCGGACATCTGGAACTGGACGACGCGCGCTTCGGCGGTTCCGATCAAGGGCCGTTCAATCCGTGGGGCGCCAACGACGGCAAGGTGGTCGACAGCGAGATGGCGCGCAAGATGGCGTTCACCGCGCGCTGGGGACACCCATGCGGCCGGCCGTTCGACGCCCAGGCGTTCATGAAGCGCCACCCACAGTGGAACTGGCTCAACGGCTATATGCGCGACCGGCCGTCATGGCCGTGGACGCGGTTCGACGTGCTGCGCTAGAAGGCCGCTCGTGCCGGGTCGCCGAGCCAGTGTCCCGGGCTGCATCAGGCAGATCGGGCGCACTGGACGCACTGGACGCACTAGGCGGATTGGGCGGAATGGGGCTTGCGCGCGGATTCAGGCATCCGTTGCTGCCGCACCGCAGCATGAACCCGGCACGACCGTTCGCGACTGCGCTGCCTTTTTCCTGCCATGATGTGAAATCTACAATGAGGTTTTGTCTCTTTTGCGCGCGCGGCGCAGCGCTTTGGCATCTAAGATGGTAAATGCACGCCGCCCGCCTGGATCAACGCCGCGTGTAGGTTGCGCCTTCCTTACGACGCGGGGACGACGCAGCGCTTGCTCAACTGTCAGCGCCGCATGAGCTTAGGAGGTCGGGCGATGAAAACCTCGACACTGTTGACCATGGTGACGCTGTCAGCCTCGTGTTTTGCCGCGCCGGTTCATACCGCGCCGGACAGCACCGCCGCCAATAGCCTTGCCGAACGCGCCAATGCCGCACCGGTCGCCCCCGCGGCGCCGGACGTCGCGGCCACGGACGACACTCGTCCGCAACAATGGCAACACATCGCGCTGCCCAAGTCGCGGCATCTGGAGCGAAGCTTCACGGGCCAGAACGAGCACCTGCAAACCTGAAAACCGCATCCCTGGAGCGCTTGCATGACGGCATCGGATATTCCCGGCGAATCGATTGATCTGCAGATCGCCGACGTTCTGCGCGAAGTCCGTTTCCCGACCTACAAGGACGCGCTCGTCGACGCCGCGCGCGAAGCCGGCGCGAGCAACGAAGTCGTGTCGATGCTCGACGGTTTGCCGGAGCAGGACTATGCCGACGTGGCGTCGGTTACGCGCCTCGTCGGCGGCAACTATGGGCCAGGTCTGGGGGCGTGAGCGGAAAGCAGCGCTTGACCCCGAGTTCGTTTCCCTTCGATCCGAAGCCCGCTGCCAACTGATATTCGCGGCGCCCCAAGGCACGAGGCTAAGCCTCAGACACCGGCGTGTCGCGCCTCGTCAAAGCGGCGACGACGCCACGATCCGTGCACGTGAAACCGGGAGCGTCGGCCGCGCCGCGTCGCCCGGCAGGGCGGACACCGGCAGGTCGTCGGCGTAAGCCGGCGAACCGGCCACGGCGCGCCGCGGCATCCTCGCGCGTGGATCGCTCGCGTGCTCGTCGGCACGCTGGAAATGCGCGACAAGATGATCGATAAAGGTGCGCACTTTCGCCGGCAAATGAAGGCGGCTCGGATACGCAATCGTGATTTCGATTTGCGGCAGACGGTAGTCGCCGAGCAACGGCACAAGGCGCCCGGACGCGAGATCGCGGCCGATCAGATAGCTCGGCAAAATCGCCACGCCCATGCCCAGCAGGGCGAACTGCCTCAGCATCTCGGTGTTGTTCGCCGCAATCGCGTTGGTGGGCCTCACGCGGACTTCACCCTGTGGTCCGGTGAACACCTTCTCGTCGCCGCCCTGCTCGGCGGGCCGGCTCAGACAGGGATGCTTCAACAGATCCTCCGGCCGGGTCGGCGTGCCGTGCTGGGCCAGATAGGCGGGCGTCGCGCAAACCGTCATATAGCCGGTGGTCAATCGCCGCGTGACGATGCTCGCGCTGCGCATCTGCCGCGCGACCAGAATGCCGACGTCGAACCCCTCTTCCACCAGATCGACGTGACGATCCGCCAGCGTGACGTCAGGCATGACGTCCGGATAACGTTCGGCGTACGACTGCACCACCGGCGCGAGGCTATGCAGCCCGAACACCACCGGCGCGACGATGCGCAGGGTCCCGACCGGTTCGTGATTGCGCGCCACCACCATGTTCTCGACACCGTCCAGGTCGTCGAGAATATGGCGCACGCGCTCCAGATAAGTCGTACCGGATTCGGTCAGCGAGAGACGGCGCGTCGTGCGATTGAGCAGCCGGGTGCCAAGGCGCGCTTCCAGATCCGCGACGTGGCGCGTGACGACGGCAGTGGACAGATCCAGCGCGCCAGCCGCCCGAACAAAACTGCCAAGATCGGCCACCTTGACGAATACGCGCATCGACTGCAATTGATTCATGGGACGGCTCCTGCCTCGATAAAACCGGGCCGGCGCAATGCTGCCGCCTGTGTCGACCCGCGCGACAAGGCGCGCGCGGATTTGCCCAACGATTCGATTGTATCGATCCGATCATGTCCCAACCCTGACCCGAACATGACAATCCGGTCAGGTTCCTGAGGCGCTCGCAACACTACGGCGAGGCTTGCTGCGGATATTGAGTAGGTATAAACCCTTAGATGCTGGTAACATAGCGTCCGAAAGGAATTCAATCGCTATGCCACATCGTTTTCAGCTTTTCGAAAAAATCGCGTTTTCGCTGGTTTGCTGGTCCGCTGCGGCCTGTTCGGCCTTCATCGCTTACGAGCGGTGCCCGGACATCAAGGTCGTCCTGCACGTCGGCGAAGAAGTCCTGCGCTATAGCGGGCAGTATTCGTTTGTCTGCGCCACGCCGGTTGCGGACGCCTGCGCGCAGTTGCCGGCGAGCTGATTCGCCGGCACTCGCCGTTCGTATCGCGTACTGCGTATTGCGCCCTGCTTGTTACGCGTCGCGCCCGAACACCACGCGCGCGAAAAACCCCGCCAGTACCGTTTCGGCCATCTCCGACGGCACATTCTGCGGGTCGACCGTGTAGAAGAACTGCACGCCGTCGCACAAGCCCATCAAGCCCATCGCCAACGTCTCCGCCGGCAGCGGCAGCGGCGTGCCGACCCGCGTCGAAAATTCGCGGATGTACGCGGCCAGCTGTTCAAGCTTCTCGTGCATGAACGCGTTGAAGCGTATCCGGAAGCGGCCGTCGCGCACGGCGAGCAGCTTCGCTTCCACCCACATCAGGAAGCACTTGTTCTCGCGATGCAGGTTGCTGTAGTAGCGCAGCACGCGTGCTTCCATCTCCTCGCGCGAAACCGCGTCCTCAAAGATGGCATGCAAGCCCGCCTGCATGGTCTCGTGGTCGCGCCGCAGTAGTTCGAGGAACAACTCGTTCTTGCTGCGGAAGTTCGAATAGAACGCGCCGCGTGTATAACCCGCCGCCCCGGCGATGTCTTCGACACTCGCCGCGACAAAGCCTTTCTTCATAAAAATCGCTTGCCCAGCGTCGAGCAGACGCTCGCGCGTCTGGTCCTTGCTCTGCTCGCGTGTAAGTCGTTGCCGTTTCATGAGCGCAAGTCTAGCACTTAAAAGAATTCCAATTCACCCCAACATTCAAATACAGGTGTGTATTAGAATGCAACCAATCATTCGAAGTCAGACGCGTATGCCGACTGCATGTTTTGCATGCTTCAGACCACGCGTTTTCGCTGGCGGGCCGCTGCGGCTTGCCGTGTTCGTTCGCTGTCTCCAGTTGGGGTAATTGTGAAGCGTCCCGGTCTTCCCGCATCGTCCGCGATGCGTCAGCAGTCCCATCGGCATGCCCGTTCCGCGCGCCTGCGCCGTGCGGCATTCGCCCTCGCGCTCGCCGGCATCGTCACGCTGGCCGCCTGTTCGAAGAAGGAAGCGGCCGCGCCCGCGCCGCGTCCGGTGGTCGCCGTCGCCGTGCATGCGGACGGCAGCGCGACGGCTGCGGCATCGTTGCCCGGTGAAGTGCAGGCGCGCTACTCCACTCCGCTGTCGTTTCGCGTCGGCGGCAAGATCGTCGAGCGGCGGGTACGCCTGGGCGACACCGTCAAGAGCGGGCAGATCGTCGCCCGGTTGGACCCGGCCGATGCGCAGAAGAATGCCGCCAGCGCGCAGGCTCAACTCGAAGCCGCGCAACATAGTCTGATCTATGCGAAGCAGCAGCTCGACCGCGACCAGGCACAGGCGAAAGAAAACCTGATTGCGCCCGCGCAGCTCGAACAGACCACCAATGCCTACGCGTCAGCCGCCGCGCAGCGCGACCAGGCCGCGCAGCAGGCGGCGTTGTCGAAAGACCAGTTGCAGTACACCACGCTCATTGCCGATCACGCCGGCGTGATCACCGCCGAACAGGCCGATACCGGTCAGAATGTGTCGGCGGGTCAAGCCGTCTACAACCTCGCATGGAGCGGCGATATCGACGTGGTCTGCGACGTGCCGGAAAGCGCGCTCGCCGCGCTCTCGGTCGGGCAGACCGCGCAGGTCACGCTGGCCGCACTGCCGGGCCGCAGCTTCAACGCGCGCGTGCGCGAACTGTCGCCCGCCGCCGATCCGCAAAGCCGCACTTACCGCGCCAGACTCACGCTCGACAATCCCGGCCCGGACGTGCGCCTCGGCATGACCGCCGACATCGCGCTCGCCGCACCGTCGCCCGCGAGCCACAGCAGCGCCTTCACCGTGCCGGCCACTGCCCTGTTCCACGACGGCACCCAGCCGGCCGTGTGGGTCGTGCGTGCCGCGGATAACGCGTTGGAACTGCGCCGTGTGACCGTCACGCGCTATGACGAGCGCACGATCGTGATCGGCCAGGGGCTCAAGGACGGAGAACGCGTCGTGCTGCAAGGCGTGCATACCGTGAGCGCCGGTCAAAAAGTCCAAGTGATCCCGCCGCTGCATCCCGAGGACTTCGCTTCATGAGCACCACCCATGAAGAAGGACGCTTCAACCTGTCCGCATGGGCGCTGCGCCATCAGGCGCTGGTCGTCTTCCTGATTGCGCTCGCCACCGCGTTCGGCATCCTCGCCTATACCCGGCTCGCGCAATCCGAAGACCCGCCCTTCACGTTCCGCGTGATGGTGATCCGCACTTTCTGGCCCGGCGCGACCGCACGCCAGGTGCAGGAGCAGGTCACCGACCGCATCGGCCGCAAACTGCAGGAAACGCCCGCCATCGATTTCGTGCGCAGCTACTCACGCCCCGGCGAATCGCAGATGTTCTTCACGATGAAAGACTCGGCGCCGGTCAAGGACGTGCCAGGAACCTGGTATCAGGTGCGCAAGAAGGTCGGCGATATCGCGGCGACCTTGCCGCCGGGCATTCAAGGCCCGTTCTTCAACGACGAATTCGGCGACGTCTACACCAACATCTGGACGCTCGAAGGCGACGGCTTTTCAGCCGCGCAACTGCACGATTACGCGGACCAGTTGCGCACGGTGCTGCTGCGTGTGCCGGGCGTCGGCAAGGTGGACTATTTCGGCGATCCGGACCAGCACATCTACATCGAGATCGCCAACACGCAACTCACGCGCCTCGGCATCTCGCCGCAGCAACTCGGCCAGGCCATCAATTCGCAGAACAGCGTGTCGCCTGCGGGCACGCTGACCACCACCGACGACCGCGTGTTCGTGCGCCCCACCGGCCAGTTCAAGGACGTCAATGCGCTCGCCGACACGCTGATTCGCATCAACAACCGCTCGTTCCGTCTCGGCGACATCGCGACCATCAAGCGCGGCTACGACGACCCGGTCGCCACGCAAATGCGCGCCGGCGGCAAGGCGGTGCTCGGCATCGGCGTGACGATGCAGCCGGGCGGCGACGTGATTCGGCTGGGCAAGGCGCTCGACAAGGAGACGGTCAAGCTGCGGGCCTACCTGCCGGCCGGTTTGCACCTGGTCGAAGTGTCGAGCATGCCGGACGCGGTGGCGCGTTCGGTGGACGATTTTCTCGAGGCCGTCGCCGAGGCGATCGCGATCGTGCTGGTGGTCAGCCTGCTGTCGCTGGGCGTGCGCACCGGCATGGTGGTCGTGATCTCGATACCGGTTGTGCTCGCCGTCACGGCGCTGTGCATGTATCTGTTCGACATCGGTCTGCACAAGGTGTCGCTGGGCACGCTGGTGCTCGCTTTGGGGCTATTGGTCGACGATGCGATCATCGCCGTCGAAATGATGTCGGTGAAGCTGGAGCAAGGCTGGACCCGCACGCGCGCTGCCGCCTATGCGTACACCAGCACCGCGTTCCCGATGCTGACCGGAACCCTCGTGACCGTCTCCGGCTTCCTGCCGATTGCCTTGGCGAAGTCGAGCACCGGCGAATACACACGTTCGATTTTCGAAGTGTCGGCGATCGCGCTCATCGCGTCGTGGCTGGCCGCCGTGGTGCTGATTCCGTTGCTCGGCTATCACATGCTGCCGGAGCGCAAACGTCAGGCGCACGAAGCGGAAGATCACGAACACGACATCTACGACACCCGGTTTTACACGCGGCTGCGCGGCTGGATCGGCTGGTGCATCGAACGGCGTTTCGTCGTGCTGGCGATCACCGTCGTGCTGTTCATTCTGGCCATGGCAGGCTTCACGATGGTGCCGCAGCAGTTCTTCCCGAGCTCGGACCGTCCCGAGTTGCTGGTGGATGTTCGCCTGCCCGAAGGCGCGTCGTTCGAAGCGACGCTACGGCAGGCAGAGCGGCTCGAAAAAGCGCTGGTGGGCCGTCCGGAAATCGATCATACGGTGAACTTTGTCGGCACCGGTGCGCCGCGTTTCTATCTGCCGCTCGATCAGCAATTGCCGCAGCCCAATTTCGCGCAGTTCGTGATCACGGCGAAATCCGTGAAAGATCGCGAGAAGCTCGCGCAATGGCTCGAACCGGAATTGCGCAACAACTTTCCGGCGATCCGCACACGCCTGTCGCGCCTCGAGAATGGCCCACCGGTCGGCTATCCCGTGCAGTTCCGCGTGAGCGGCGACGACATCGCCACCGTGCGTTCGATCGCCGAGCGCGTCGCCGCGACCATGCGCGCCGATCGCCGCACCAGCAACGTCCAGTTCGACTGGGACGAACCCGCCGAGCGCTCGGTGAGTTTCGAGGTCGATCAGAAGAAAGCACGCGAACTCGGCGTGAGCTCCGAAGACATCTCGAGCTTCCTCGCGATGACGCTCTCCGGCTACACCGTCACGCAGTACCGCGAGCGCGACAAGCTGATCAGCGTCGATCTGCGCGCCCCCAAAGCGGAACGCGTCGACCCCGCGAAGCTCGTCACGCTGGCGATGCCCACGCCCAACGGCCCGGTGCCGCTCGGCACGCTCGGTCATCTGCGCAACGACCTTGAATACGGTGTGATCTGGGAACGCGACCGGCAACCCACCATCACCGTGCAGTCCGACGTCGCGGCAGGCGCGCAAGGGATCGACGTCACGCATGCCGTCGATAAAGCCCTCAGCCAGATTCGCGGCACGCTGCCGGTCGGCTACCGGATCGAGATCGGCGGGTCGGTCGAGGAAAGCGGCAAGGGGCAAACGTCGATCAACGCACAGATGCCGCTCATGATCGTCGCCGTACTGGTGCTCCTGATGGTCCAGTTGCAGAGTTTCGCGCGGGTGCTGATGGTGGTGCTGACGGCGCCGCTCGGCCTGATCGGCGTGGTCATCACGCTGTTGCTGTTCGGCCAGCCGTTCGGCTTTGTCGCGATGCTCGGGGTGATCGCCATGTTCGGCATCATCATGCGCAACTCGGTGATTCTGGTCGATCAGATCGAGCAGGACATTGCCGCGGGACATAAACGCTTCGACGCGATCGTCGGCGCGACGGTGCGGCGCTTCCGGCCGATTACGCTGACCGCCGCGGCCGCCGTGCTCGCGCTGATTCCGCTACTGCGCTCTAACTTCTTCGGGCCGATGGCGACCGCGCTGATGGGTGGCATTACGAGCGCGACCATCCTCACGCTGTTCTATCTACCGGCCCTGTACGCCATGTCGTTCAGAGTACGCGACGACGAGCGCGAGCCGCCGGCGCCGTCCGGCACGACGCATTCGGGGAACTGAGATCATGGCTATCCTTGCATTCCCTCGACACCTGCGCCTCACGCTTCCCGGCATCGCCGCGCTGGCGCTGGCCGCCTGCTCGTTCGGCCCGAACGGCGAGCCGCCCGCGATGCCGCAACCGGCTCACTATGGCGCCGAGGCGCAGCCGACGCAAACCGTGCCCGCACAAGGCGTCACCCAGCAATTCGTGGTCGGCGCCAAGCCTGTGCCCGAATGGTGGAAGCTGTATCGATCGGAGGCACTCGACGCGCTGGTCGACGAAGGCTTGCGCAACAGCCCGACGCTCGCCGCCACCGACAAGAGCCTCGCGGCCGCGCGCGAGCAACTGCGCGCCCAGATCGGCAGTTCGATGCTGCCAACCATCGACGCGGGCGGCCAGGCCACCCGCAACCGCGCATTGGCTATCCCCGAGGCGGGTCCGAATACGTTCCTGTACAACGTCTTCGTCGGTCAATTGCAGGCGCACTACACGTTCGACCTGTTCGGCGCCGCACGTCTCGCCGATGCCGCGCTCGCTGCTCGCGTGAACGTACAGGCCTATCAGTTCGACGCGGCGCGCCGCGCGCTGGCCGCCAACATCGTGACGGCGGCGATCACGAGCGCCGCGTTGCGTGCGCAGATCGACACGACCGAGCGGCTCGTGACGATTGCCAACGATCAGGCGCGCGACACGCAACGGCGCTACGCCCTGGGCGCGGTCTCGCATGCCGATCAGTTGAGCGCGCAACAAAGTGCGGCGAGTCTGTCCGCGAGTTTGCCGGGCTTGAAGCAGCAATGGCTGACGACGCGCCACGCCTTGGCGGTGCTGCTTGGCCGCACGCCGGACGCGGCGCCGGACGACCTCGACCTTGCGCAACTGCATGTGCCTGAACAGGTGCCGGTCGTGGTGCCATCCGAGCTGCTGCGCACCCGGCCCGACATTCAGGCCGCGGACGCCGCCTTGAAGGCCGCGGCGGCCGATGTCGGCGTCGCGACGGCGCAGATGTTCCCCAGTCTCTCGCTGAGTGCGTCGATGGGACAAGGCGGCTTTAGCTGGCCGGTGGCGCTGTCCGGCGCGGGCGCGATATGGAGCCTTGGCGCGTCGTTGTCACAACCGCTGTTTCACGGCGGCGCCCTGTTCGCGCAGCGCCGCGCGGCGGTCGACACATATGACGCCGCGGTGTCGCAATACAAGCAGACCGTGCTGGCTGCGTTCCAGAACGTTGCCGATACGCTCGCAGCGTTGCAGCACGACGCACAGTCGCTCGACGCCGCGAACCTTGCCGCGCGCTCCGCGCAGGGAATTTTTGACGAAACGTCGGGGCGCTACAGGTTGGGCGCGTTGCCGATCGCGTCGACACGATCGAGCGAACAGCAGTTCCGCAACGCGCAGCTCGATGAGATCCGCTATACCAGCGCGCGGCTGACGGACACCGCGGCCTTGTTCCAGGCGATGGGCAACCCGCCGTTGGAGCCGACGCCGTCCGCGTCCGCGGCGGCGTCCGCAGCGGCGGCGATGCCGGCGGTTGCCCCGTCGAATGTGAGCGCGTCGAATTAAACCTGGGATTCCGCACTGATGGCTGGGGACTTATCCCCAGTTTATGTTGACAGGGTTGTTGATAACCATGGGGCTTCACGCGTAAGTGCTTGATGCGGATCGGTTTGTCGAATGCGGTGCGGGCGAATGCAGGGACGTCCGACTACGCGGCACGCGAGGAAGCGTATATAGCGAAGGGACGCCTTATCCACAGATTTTGTTGAAAGCCCTGTTGATAACGCCTGGACATTTGGGATAAGTGCTTGAGCGCGCAACGAAATCGGACGCAGACGCCAGGAGCGAAGGCACCTGAAGCGAGTAGCGGGGTGAAGTACGCTTCGGCGCGCGCAGCGCCGCCGGAAGCATGACGCCCTTGTCACACGCGCAAGCAGGTGCACGAACACAGATTCCAGATGCACCACTATCCGTTGCGAGCTGCGGGCCCCGCTTAGCAGGAGTGGTGTGAGCCGCTTTCTCTTGCTTACTTCTCTTTGCGGCGGCAAAGAGAAGTAAGTGCCTGCCCCGCACAGGGGCGAACGCTAATAGACCACTACCAAATCAAGGAAAACCACAAAAACCAGAAGCACAAAAAAACCGCCGGGAAGGCAAAAAACCACCCACCCGCGCTACGCGCAAAAAAACCTCAATAAACCCCAGCCTCCCCCACAGGTCGATTCTTAAACCTCTTATGCACCCAATAATATTGATCAGGAATCCGTCGCACTTGCGTCTCAAGAAACTCAGTAATCCGCCGCGCATCGACAGAAACATCATCCGAAGGAAAATCACTTAGCGCTTCGAAGATAGTCAGCTTATAGCCGCGATAGTCCGGCAGGACCTCAGTCACAAACGGCACAACCCGCGCATTGCCCGCCTTCGCCATCCGCGAAACGGAAGTCAGCGTGCAAGCCGGCACGCCGAAGAACGGCACAAACACCGAATCCCGCAGCCCGAAATCCATATCGGCCGCCAGCATCACCGGCTTGCCATCCCGCAGAACACGCAACGCGCGCCGCACGCTATCGCTACGCGGGATCATCTCCGTACCGAAGCGCCCGCGCTGCCGCTTGGCCATCGCGTCGAGCAAAAGATTCGACATCGGCGTGTACAGCGATGCAACCGGGTGCCGCGTCGAATACATCATGCAACCCGCCTCGATACCGACAAAATGGAAGCCGACAAAAATCGTCGGCTGTCCCTGCATGTCGGAAAGATCGATCGCGCTCTCCACTTCGACAAGACGCGCCAGAGCCTGCGCATTGCCGAACCATTGCGGGCCGCGTTCGACATAGCTGCGGATCACATGACAGAAATGCGCGCGCGCGAGACGTTCGCGCGCCTCGTCGCTCATGTCGGGAAAACACAGTTTCAGATTGGTATGCACGACGCGCCGGCGCGCGCTGGGAATCCGGTACAGCAACGCACCGATGCCGGTGCCGATGCGCGCGACAACGCCATAAGGCAGGAGAGCAAACGCGCGCAGCAGACCTGTCATCAGACAGATGAGGATTCGACTTTTCACGAGGCAACGACCCGGTGGATGCTGTGTCACAAACACGCCGGCCGCGGCAACCTGACGGTTGTCCACGGGCGAAGTGGCATGCGCGCGCGGCAAACGGGTCTCACGCGGCGCGACGTTTGAAGATGAACGTTTCGCTCGCGGCGAAACGCAGCAGTGCCGGAAGCCGAAACCGGTTAGGAATCGAGCGTCCGTGCGGGACCCAATATAAAAGCACCGCCGGCGTGATTAAAGCACACTGTGGACGGCCGGCACAAAATCTGCCGAGAGGGTGATTTCCCCTATCCTTTCGAAAACTTGCGTGTGCGGCCCAAGGCAGGCCGCACACAATCGCTACGCCCCCAAAGGCGAACCCGCCGAAACGAGTCCCTCCCCCCAATGGCGGTCCCCTTGAGGCAACGCGGACATCAGGGCTTGTTCGTCTCGAACAGATCCATGATCTGCTTCTTTTCGTTCGACGAGACGTTCGGTGGCGGCACTGCCGGTGGCGTCATACCCGCCGGCCCCACGCCGCCCACCGCGTCGCTCACACCGGCGGTCGGATTCGCCGAATCCAGACCGATGCTGGCCACGAAACCATTGCCCGGCGTCATGTCCGCATAGAACAGTTCGCCGTCGACCGCGGTTACGCCGTCCGGCTGCGCCGGCTCGCTTTGCGGTACGCCGCGCAGCGCGCGCTGCATGTACTCGACCCAGATCGGCAACGCGAGCTGTGCACCGAACTCGCGGCTGCCGAGACTCTTCGGCTGGTCGTAGCCCATCCACGCCACCGCCACCAGCGATTGCTGATAACCGGCGAACCAGCCGTCTTTCGCGTCGTTGGTCGTACCCGTCTTGCCCTGCAGGTCCGAACGATGCAGCGCGTTGGTGCCCGCCCCCGTGCCGGCCGTGGCCACCGAATGCAGCAGGCTGTTCATGATGTATGCGTTACGCGGTTCGAGCGTACGCGGCGCATCCTGGCCGGCGGTCAACGGCTGCGCTTTCGAAAGCGGCTGGCCGCGCGCGTCCGTCACCTCGTTGATCAGATACGGATTGATGCGGTAGCCGCCGTTCGCGAACACCGAATAGGCGCCCGCCGATTGCAGCGGCGTCACGAGGCCGGCGCCAAGCGCCATGGGCAGATACGGCGGGGTCTTGTCGGCGTCGAAACCAAAACGCTGCGTGACGAAATCTTGTGCGTACTTGGTGCCGATGAACGACAGGATGCGGATCGACACCAGGTTCTTCGATTTCTGCAGCGCGAGACGCATCGGCATCGGACCATCGGGCTGGTCGTCGTCCTTCGGCTCCCATGCGTCACCACCCGGTGTGCTCGGCGGGAAGTACAACGGCGCGTCGTTGATGATCGTGGCCGGTCCGAGACCCTTGTTGAGCGCCGCCGAATAGATGAACGGCTTGAAGCTCGAACCCGGCTGACGCCACGCCTGCGTGACGTGATTGAACTTGTTCTTGTTGAAGTCGAAACCGCCCACCAGCGCACGAATCGCGCCGTCCTGCGGCGTCAGCGAAACCAGCGCGCCTTCCACTTGCGGAAGCTGCGTGATCTGCCAGTTGCCCTTGTCGTCGGCGACGAGGCGCACGATCGAGCCCGGCCTGATCTTCGTGGCGGCCGCGGCGCGTGCGCTCAATGCGCCGGCCGCGAAACGCAGGCCGTCGCCGCCGATCGTCACTTCGCTGCCGTCGACCAGTTGCGCCTTCACCTGCTTCGGATTCGCGTCCGTCACCACGGCGGCGATGATTTCGCCGTTGTCGGGGTGATCGGTGAGTGCGTCGTCGATGGTCTGATCGCGGTCGTCGCCCGCCGCGGGCAGTTGCACGAAGCCTTCCGGTCCGCGATAGCCGTGGCGCCGCTCGTAATCCATCACGCCCTTGCGCACGGCGCGATAGGCCGCGTCCTGGTCGGCGGAATCGATCGTGGTGGTGACGTTCAGGCCGCGCGTATAGGTTTCGTCCTTGTACTGCGCGTACATCATCTGGCGAACCATTTCGGCGATGTACTCGGCATGCACGCTGTATTCGTTGCCCGGATTCCGGGTGTGAATCTCTTCCTTGACGGCCTGGTCGTACTGGTCCTGGCTGATGTATTTCAGCTCGAGCATGCGCTTCAGGATGTATTCCTGACGGATCTTCGCGCGCTTCGGATTGACCACCGGGTTATACGCGGACGGCGCCTTCGGCAAGCCCGCCAGCATCGCCGCTTCAGCCAGCGTGATGTCTTTCAGATCCTTGCCGAAATACACGCGCGCGGCCGCGGCAAAACCGTACGAGCGCTCGCCCAGATAAATCTGGTTCATGTAGACCTCGAGGATCTGATCCTTGGTCAGCGCGCGCTCGATCTTGTACGCCAGCATCATTTCGTAAATCTTGCGCGTATACGTCTTCTCGCTCGAGAGGAAGAAGTTGCGCGCCACCTGCATCGTGATCGTGCTCGCGCCCTGCGAGGCGCCGCCATGCGTGATGTCGGAAATGCCCGCGCGCAGAATGCCGACGAAGTCGACGCCGCCGTGCTCGTAGAAGCGATAGTCCTCGATCGCGAGCACCGCCTTCTTCATCTGGTCCGGAATGTCCTGGAAGCGCACGATGCTGCGCCGCTCCTCGCCGAATTCGCCGATCAACACGTGATCCGCGGTGTATACCCGCAGCGGCACTTTCGGGCGATAGTCGGTGAGTGCGTCGAGCGACGGCAGCTGCGGCGCCATCACCACGAGCGCGTAACCGACAATCAGCGCGCCCACCACGGCGACGGTCGCCAGCAGACTGACGAACCAGATCGTGATGCTCGCGCCGATCGAACGGCGGCCGGGCTCGGCGTCGCGCGAAGCAGCGTTGCGTCCTGGAGTGCGGTGGTAGGCGTTCCGGTCGTCACCAGCCGGAGAATTTGAAGAAGGCGGTCGTTTGATGATTGGCATGACTGGAATAGTGGGCGCGTAACTGAACGCGTGAGGCGCAAAACACCGCGCGGCCCTATGCCCCCGGGCGACCGCACGGCACGCCTGTGACATCGTCCGGCGCAACGTAACAGCGCATTTTAAAGAAATCAAGCGACGTCCAAGACAGTTTTTTTGTAAGAATTCCCTTCGCGCGGGGTCACTACGGCGGATCGCGGCAGCCGCGCGAGCGCTGGGCGCCGCCTGCCGGGGTTATCAACAGAAAGTGTTGAAAGGCCTGTGGACAAGCCCGCCGGAAACGCTACAACCCGTTGATGTCACGGGATTTTCATGTCGCGCCCGTTCCGCATCGGCGCAACTCGTCATATGATGGACTCGGCGCGGGGGTCGTCACCGACACGCGCGACGGTGTAGGCCAGATTCACGCCTTGATTCGCCAATGCCAACAAACAAGTATGCGAGCCGACCATGAATAAGCCCAGCGAACGCATCGTCGTATTCGTCACGACCGCGCAGAAACGCGCGATCGCCGCCACGGCCGAAAAACTGGGGATTAGCGTCAGCGAACTGATGCGGCGCGCGGTATTGAGCTTCGACGCGACCAGCGAACAGGTGAAAGCGGCCAGCATCGTCGACCGGCTGCGCGCGCCGCGCGCGCCGGACGCGCTCGACGCGGCGCTGCAGCGGGTCGCGCGCGGCACGCGCAACGCACGGGCGGCACTCCCGGAGGCCTTGCAAACACACGGTGGCGACGAATCCGCTGCGCCGGCGGAAAGCGCGGCCGTGCCACATGCGGACGACTTGCTGGGCACTGCCGCAGGCGCGGGCCCGGCACCCTTGCTGCCGGCCGGCCTATTGGCCGCCCTCACCGCCACCGCCGAGGAACTCGAAGCGGCCGCCGCAGCCGAAGCCGTCGCGCGGGTCGCCGCTGCCGAAGCGGCTTCCCATGCCGGCTCGGCGCGCAAACCGGACAGCGTGGAAGCACCGTTGCGCAACGTGCTCAAGCGCCCGCGCGTCGATGCCGCACGCGACGAAGACGACCAGCAAGGCGATCCGAGCACGGAAGGCGGCCGCTTCGCCTGAATCGGAAGTGGCGCGGTCGAGCGCGCCAACCCAGCGCGCATCGATGCGCCGTTGAAGCGCAAACACGCCGTCCATACGACACGCCTGTTCACATCCGCGACACTCGCCCCGCGGACACTCGCCGTACGATGCCCGCTGCATGGGTGCCCGCTGTGTGTGGATACCCGCCCTACGAATGCCTGCCGTACGAATGCGCCACCGCGCGGAAAGTTGGCGATTGTGTCATCGCGCCCTTTAAGACGGTTTTAAGAGAATGCGTGGTGTAATATCCGCGAGCAGCTGAATAAGCCACCGCGCGTTTTAACGGCCAAAGCCGTTTGACATTCGGTTTCAAAACGTAAATTTACGGCGCCGCTATTGCAATTGGCGCGTGTGCCCCGAACTCCGGTCCGAACGTTGCGCAGCTTCGCGCGCAGCGGCGTAAAGTAGCATTGGAAAGCAGTTAAAGCGCGTGGAATTATTCAGCGCCGATTTCATTCTTTGGAGGTTTTCATGTCGCTTTTTGACAGCATTTCGCGCACGCTTAAAGGTCTCCTGAACGACGCAGCCGATTCCGTGCAGGACCCGTCGCGCGATTCGCGCCAGATCGTGCGCGAACTCGACGAGAGCATCGCTAAAGCCGAGAACTCGCTAATCGAGATTCAGGCACAAGTCGCCACGCAGCAAAGCAAGCGCGATGTTGCCGCCGACAAGGCGAAGAAGTACGAAGACGGCGCGAAGCGCGCGCTGCAATCCGGCGACGAAGCGCTCGCGCGTGAAGCGCTCGGCGCGCAAGCCACGGCCGAGGCCGAGCGCGATGCGCTGGCGAAAGAACTGACCACGCTGGAACCGTCGGTCGATCAGTTGAAGAGCCAGATCGACGACATGCGTACCCGTCGTAACGACCTGAACGCACGCTCGAACATTCTGCAAGCCAAGCAGCAGATCGCTCAGGCTAAAGATGTCGCGGCCACGGCGTTGGGCGGTATCGGCGGCAAGAATCTGTCGGAGGATTTCCAGAAGCTGGAAGACAAGGTGGCGTTGTCGAATGCCCGTTCCGACGCGCGCCTGAATACGGCCGACGTAAAGAGCGGCAAGGCGCTCGACGACAAGCTCGCGGATCTGAACCGCGGTCCGTCCGTCGAAGATCGTCTCGAAGCGTTGAAGAAGCAGATCAACACGCCGGCTCAGTAATTGCGTCAGCAGCAGATACCGGCTGCTGTCGTACGTGCAGCCGGTATGCCGGCCATCGGAATGCCGGCCCACGGGACTGGCCACCGGTATGCCGGCCACCGGTATGCCGGCCACCGGAACACCGGCTGCCGGAATCAATTGAAGGAGACGGGTGCATCGCATCCGGTCCGTAAATGAAAAAATTTCTCGCAAGCACATTCGCCTCACTGCTGTTCGTGTCGGCCGCGGCGTTCGCCGTGCCCACAGCCCAGCAAATCGAATCCGCCATGTCGCAAGGCAACTGGCAGCAGGCCGATGCCGGTTTGAGCGAAGTGCTGCAGGCGCATCCGAACAACGCACACGCGCACTATCTGTACAGCCAGGTGCTCGATCGCGAAGGCCGTTATGCCGACGCCCTCGCCCAGGTGCAACAGGCCAAGACGCTCGATCCGCAAATCCGCTTCACCGACCCGACCCGATTCGCGCAAACCGAAGCGCGTATCCGCAAGGACGCTGAACGTGCCGGCGGCAACACCACGAGCCGCGCGGGCAACCCGTTCGTGCAACAGAATTCGCCGGCGGTGCAGCAGCAGTCGGCGATGGTGTCGCAAGCGCCGCAACGGCATGGTCCTGGCATCGGCATGTGGGTTGGCATCATTCTGCTGATCGGCGTGATCGCGCTGGTGTTGCGCTGGACCTTGCGCCGCGCCCGCTCGCAAGACGATTCGCGCGCCGACGACGATCGTCGCGTGCAACTCAAGCGCGCCACCGAGATGCTCAACGCCGTGCGCTCGCTGAAGCTCGACGTGAAGCTCTCCACTGCGCCAGGACACGAAGCGCTGGAGAAAGAAGTCGAAGCGACCGAAGACCAGTTGCGCGGCCTCGTCGAAACGCTGTCGAACAGCAAGAATCCGGTGCCGCCCTATCAGCTCGACGAACTGGAGCAACGCATCGGCAGTCTGCGCGCCCGCGCCGAGGGGCGGCCCGATCCGTATGCCGCGCCGGCCGCCGGCACGCAGCAGTCGCCGTATGCGCAGGAAGCCGAGCGTTTCGGCAACCCGCCGCAGCCGTATCCGCAACAAGGACCGTATCAGCAGCAGCCGCAGGTCATCGTGCAACAAGGTGGCGGCGGTTTCGGCGGCGGCATGGGCGGCCTGCTGACCGGCGTGCTGCTCGGCGAGGCGCTGAATTCCGGGCGTGAACGCGTCGTGGAGCGCGACGTGATCGTCGATGACGAAACGCGTCGCCGCGGCGGTGACGGCGGCAATGGCGGCGGCCTCGACTTCGGCCAGGGTTCGAACGACTGGAACGACAACGGCGGCGGTGGCGTCGACATGGGCAGCAACGACGATTCCGGCGGTTGGAGCGATACCTGAGAAACATCGCGCTACGCGAGATGCAGTCGATCAAACGCCAATCAAGCACGCTGCAACGAAAACAGGCTCCTGCAGGGAGCCTGTTTTTTTATGTCGACTCCTTTACGCGTCCAGTGGCGCACGCGCCCTCGCCGGCTCGTGTTGCGCCAGCAGCACCGAACCCGCGAACAGCCGGACGATGAAACGCTCCGCATACGCGACCAGCGCCTCGCGGCGCGCGGCATCGCCATCGATGTACTCCGCCGACAGATGAAACAGCTGCAGCACAATCTGCGTGCAGACTTCGTCGACGGTTGCGCGGGCGAGCGTCGGCATCAGTTCCAGTTGCAAGACGTCGTCCGCCATTTCCGCCGACACCTCGTGGAGGTTCGCCCGCACCGCTTCGCGCAGCGCCGGCGACGTGCCGTGATATTCGGCCAGCGCGCTCAGAAATGCCTCGCGATTCTCCAACGCAAACGCAAAGAACGCGATGCACGCGCGACGCGGTACGCTCTCCGGTTCGTCGTGCGCGGCCAGCCAGCGCTCGCGCCGCAGCATCGGCCGCAAGCGGCGGCTCACCGATTCGACCGCCTCGCGCGCCAGCGCGTCGAGCGTGTCGAAATGGCGGTAGAACGTATTGGGATTCAGCCCCGCCTCGCGCGCCAGTTCGCGCAGGCCGAGGCTTGCGAAGCTGCGCCCGCCCGCGGTCAGACGCAACGCGGCTTCGATCAGCTTGCGCTTGCCGGGCGGCAGGTCCTGCCCGGCAACAACGCCTTGGTCGGCGGCGAGCGCCGCTTCGGGTGCGGGTTTCATGAGCTTTCAGTCGGAGCACGGTTCGCGCGTTTAATAGTCGTACTCTAAACGATCTTGACGCGAAGTGTACAGTTGTCTACCCTGCGCGTTATGCAAGTGTAGACATATGTAGACACCCGAATTTTGCCTACCTCCGGAGACCCGCCGTGACGTCTGCTTCATCCGCCCAACCCGCGTCGCCACGCATTGCCATTGTCGGCAGCGGATTTGCGGGCATCGGCATGGCAGTCCGCCTTCAGCAGATGGGCATCACGTCGTTCACGATTTACGAGGCGGCCGGCGACGTTGGCGGCACGTGGCGCGACAACACCTATCCCGGCGCGGCCTGCGATGTGCCTTCGCATCTGTATTCGTTTTCGTTCGAGCCGAATCCGGCGTGGTCGCGTGCGTTCAGCAGCCAGGCGGAGATCCTCGCTTACCTCAAGCATTGCGCGCGCAAATACGGTGTCGATCGTTATGTTCGTTGCAACGCGCGCGTGGTCTCGGCGCGTTTCGATGAAGCGCGGCAGGCATGGCAGGTCGAGATCGTTTCGAACGGCACGCGCGAAAGCATCGAGGCCGATGTCGTGATCGCCGCGAGCGGTCCGCTATCGCGGCCGGCCATGCCGCGGATCGCCGGGCTCGAGCGCTTCGAAGGCAAGCTGTTTCATTCCGCGCGCTGGGACCACGATTATCCACTTGAAGGCAAGCGCGTCGCGGTGATCGGTACCGGCGCCAGCGCGATCCAGTTCGTGCCGCAGATCCAGCCGCGCGTCGCGCAACTCGACGTGTTCCAGCGCACCGCACCGTGGATCATGCCCAAGCCCAACAAGCCGGTCGGCCCGCGCGCGCATTGGCTGTTCCGTCACCTGCCGTTTACACAGCGCTTCGTGCGCAACGCGATCTACTGGCAGCTCGAATCGCGTGCGATTGCGTTCGTCGTCAATCCGAAGCTGATGAAGCTGCCGATGAAATTCGGCATGAGCTACCTCGAACGGCGCGTCAAGGACCCGGCGCTGCGCGCCAAGCTGACGCCGAACTACCGGCTCGGCTGCAAGCGCGTGCTGCTGTCGAGCGATTACTATCCGGCGCTCAACCAGCCGAACGTCGATCTGGTGACAACCGGCATCCGCGAAATCGTCGCCGACGGCATCGTCACCGACGACGGCACGCATCACCCGGCGGACGCGATCATCTGCGGCACGGGCTTTCAGGTCAACGACGTGGGTGCGCCATTCGACGTGACCGGTCTCGCCGGTGCCGACCTCGGCGCGATGTGGCTCCGCGACGGGCCGGAGGCCTACCTGGGCACCAGCGTCGCCGACTTCCCGAACTTCTTCATGATCGTCGGTCCGAACACCGGGCTCGGTCACAACTCGATCATCTACATGATCGAGTCGCAAGTGCAGTACATCGCCGA
Organism: Paraburkholderia caffeinilytica; assembly: GCF_003368325.1. Taxonomy (NCBI): domain Bacteria; kingdom Pseudomonadati; phylum Pseudomonadota; class Betaproteobacteria; order Burkholderiales; family Burkholderiaceae; genus Paraburkholderia; species Paraburkholderia caffeinilytica. The sequence continues at coordinate 215,267 of NZ_CP031467.1, forward strand.
TTGCCTGCGCGTGTTGCGCCGACGCAAGGCGCGCACGATGAACCTGCGAGCCGACGTCCAGCGCGACTTCAATGCGCGTCTGCAGAAAGAGATGCGGCACTCCGTGTGGGCCAGTGGCTGCCATAGCTGGTATCAGACGAAGAGCGGCAAGGTCACGACGCAGTGGCCGGGCTTCACATTCAGCTTTCGCAAACGCACGCGGCGAGTGCGGCCGCACGATTATCGCTTCGCACCTTGAAGCGGCATGCGGCGGCTGAGGGCGTCGCTCGCGGTGTGGAAGTGGATGCCGAAACAATCTAACTCGAACTAAAGGGAGACAACAACAATGGCAAGCATCGAATCCGCAACGCCCGCCTCGACAGCGCCACTGCGGCCCCGCTCGCTCGCCGCGCGCCTCGGCATCACCAGCGTGCCACGCGCCGAATTGCAGCGGCGCTACACGCAAAGCGGCTCGAAGTTCGTCAGGATCATGGGCGCCGACGTGCACTACGTCGACGAAGGCAGCGGCGACACGATCGTGATGATTCACGGTTTCGCTTCGTCGTTGCATACGTGGAATCGCGTCGCCGACGAACTCAAGCGCGAGCATCGCGTGATCCGTCTCGATCTGCCGCCGTTCGGCGTGACCGGGCCGTTGCGTTCGAGCGCAGGCGAAATCGAAACGATGAACCTGCCCACCTACCGGCGATTCATCGACACGTTCATGCAGGCACTCGGCATCTCGCGAGCGACGCTGATCGGCAATTCGCTCGGCGGACTGATTTCGTGGGATTACGCGGTGCGCCATCGCGAGGCCGTCGAACGGCTCGTGTTGATCGACTCGGCCGGTTTTCCGATGAAGCTGCCGATTTACATCGGCCTCTTCAATAGCGCGCTGGTGCGGATCAGTTCGCCGTGGTGGCTGCCGGACGCGATTATCAAGGGCGCGGTGCGCAACGTGTACGGCGATCCGCGCAAGATCGATGCAGTGACGCTGCGGCGCTACGTCGAATTCTTCCACGGTGAAGGCACGCGCACGGCGATCGGCAAGATGGTGCCGACGCTCGACTTCAAGGACGTCGACACCGACGTGCTGAAGACGCTGAAGGTGCCGTCGCTGGTGCTGTGGGGAGCGAAGGATCGCTGGATTCCGACCGCGCACGCGGCCGAGTTCGCGAGCCGTATTCCTGGCGCGAAATCGGTGATGTACGCGGGACTCGGTCACATTCCAATGGAAGAAGCACCCGAGCGTGTGATGACCGATCTGCGCGCGTTTCTCGACACGAGCGCCGCGATTGGACCAGTAACGGCAAGCGCGGCGCACGTCGCCCGCTGATTCATACGGACCCGGCGCGCCGCGCTGCCGCGTGGCGCAGCAAGCCAACGGCCATCACCCCTCGCCGCCTGGTACCGCTGTGTTGAACACCAATGAAAGCGTGCCCACCAGGATGAGGCTCGCGGCCCACACCGCGTCCAGATTGAACCAGCTCCGCGACACGAACTTCAGCCCCAGGTAGCGGTAGACCAACCAGGCGAGGAGTCCGCCAACCGCGATCATGGCGGCGGCATGGACCCCGGAGACGAGCAGCGCCATGCCCAGATTGGCGTCGATCAGGGCCTGCGCGGCCCGATGCCCTTGATCCATGTCGTAGGACCGGCAAAGGCCGAGGTAGATCGGTACGAGCATCAGTCCCGCGCCGTGCGCGATGGCAACGGCGAAGGACCAGAGCGCGAGCCGCGATGGTGGGATCCGCGCGAGTACACGCGGATGGCGCCGCCAGATCAGAAGGAAGACACCGAAGCCGATGACCAGCACGCTCGCGCCGATCTGGATCTCGCGCTGCCAGGCGAGCAGGATCGCAAGCATGGCGAAGGGCGCCATCACCACGAACATGGCCAATACGTGCCCGGCCGCGAGGTACAAGAGCGCGGAGAATAGCGCCCGCGCGCGTTTGTCCATCAGTCCGCTCGAAACGGCGAGCGGCCATCCCATTGCCGGGTTGAGCCCGTGATAAAGGCCACTCGCCGCAACGGCCAGCCACAGGCCGGTCTGCGGCCAGCCGCCCCCGATCAAGTCCCCACCGACGGGTAGCAGAACGAATCGGTCGAGCAGTCGCCGCCTTCGAGCCGGATCTGATGAGCCCGGTATCCGTCGGGAAAGGCGACCCAATAGTCGTCGGCCAGCGCAAGTCCGCCACCAGGCTCAGCCCGGGCCATGACCTGTGCCGCGGGCACACCGTCCGGGTAGAACTGGTTGTCCCACGTCGAGTAGAGCGAGTTGGTCCAGTAGACCCGCTTTCCATCGCGGCTGATCTCGACCATCTGCGGACCACCCGCAAAGGTTTTGCCGTTCGGATGAGGCGTGCGCCGCACGATGCCGCCGATGTGGACCGATCCCGTGAGCTTCGGTTTCCGGGGTTCCGACACGTCGTACTGGCGCATCTCGCCGGTTCCCCAACAGGCGACGTACAGGAATCTGTCGTCGATGGCGAGATCGATATCGGTGACGAGCGGCGGCACCGCGCCGAATCCCTGAAGCAACGGTGGAAGCAATTCAGTGGCGGCGGGCTCGGGCGGAACGGTCGCGCTCTTCTCGATGTGAAACTTGCCGCCCTCCCGCCACCAGGTCCAGATCGACCCTTCAAGGTTCGTCGTGTCGACCACGACGCCGATGAAGCCGTATTCCCGGCTGGGATCGTGCGCCGGCCGCACTTCGAGCGCCATCTGGTGGTTGGCGCCGAGGTCGATCGTCTGCACGTTGCGCCTTGCCCGCAGATCCCAGAAGTGGATGCGGTGCCCATACTTGTTCGACAGAAGATCTTCCGGGACGATTCCGTTCTCGAATTGCGGCGGCAACGCCCACTCGCTCGACACCATGTAGTCGCGCGGCAGGTTCCACCAGAAGTCGTAGTGTTTCTCCTGCGGCCCGCGGTCGATCTCCCAGCGGCCGAGGACATCGAAAGTCTCGCAGTCCATGATGAAGATGCCCGGGGGGCCGTCCGTGCCGTCCTTGCCACCGCCACCGAGTGTGCTGACGTAGATGCCTTCGGGCCCGCAATGGACCGTGTGTGGACGCGAGTAGCCTGTCTTGCGGAAGATTTCCTCAGGTTCGATGATCTTATGGATTCGCGCCTGAGTTGGATGGGGCTTGGTGTCCACGATGTAGATGCGCGAGGTGCGCATTCCCGGAATGATCAGAAAGCGCCGCTCGAGGAAGGCGTGGCCGGTCAGCGGCGACAGTGACGACGAGCAGGCATTCCATCCGAAGTGGTGAAATTCGTCGCCCTTGTTCGGCACCGGCACGGTGTGAACCACCTGGCTGTAGGTCGGCGAGCCGGGCTTCACGTCGACGACGGCGAGCGCGTCGGGCTGCGAGAAATCGGGGCTGAGCAGCAACGTGTAGGCGAAGTCTTCCGCCGGCGCATCCATCGCGAGTTTCGGCGATGCGTGGAACGTAGGATCTGGGCGCATTCCCATGACAGGGCTCTCCTTGGTTATGGGGTTCGGAGTGCGAGACCTCCGAATAGTCACTAACCTTACCGGGGCACTGTTTTCAGATTAGGAATTCTCGTCAGTTTGTCAACGTTGCAGGCGAGAGGCCCGCCGCTTGCTGCACGCCTCAGGACCGAAGGGGTGAAAGGCAATCAAGACCAGGCGCCTCTCAGGACGTACTCTGCACGCGAGTGGCGATTGGTGGGTACTGGCCGACTGCGTCTGCCGAATGCCTCTGCCGAATGCCTTTGCCGAATGCTTGGCCCAACTCCTGTACGAAGCTCTGGATAAGCCGCCATTCATCGAGCATGGACCACCACGATGTTCAACCACCGCCGAGCAGACGCAGCAGGCCCCACAGGAATTTGCAGAGCATCACGATGAGCTCCCATAAGTGAGCGAGTTGCTGCCAGCCTGAGACGCGTGCGAGGGAGTCGATCATGATCCGCTGGTGAGAGGAAGGGCTGCGAGAAATGACCGGCACGGCCACTTGCGGCGCCACGCCTGTCTCAGGGCGGGTCGTCGCACGCGTGCCGCGTGCCGGGCCGCGCCGGCGCCGGCGCCCTGCCGGACCCGACATCATAACGACCGCGGGATACTCCGTATCAAGTTGTTCGCAAGTTTGCCGTCAATACCGCGAGAAGACGCGGCATCCGTGCTGGATGAGCGCACGAATTGACTCTGCTAACCGCGCCATCAAGGAGACACGACCATGACGCGTTTCAGCTTCCGCCGGACTGCCCGTTCGCAGACGGTGGTCGGCGATATTGCCGCACACGCCGGCAAACTGGGCATTGAGATCTGCGACGTATCGGGCCACGTCGAAGAAGTGGCCGCGCGCGTGCAGCACCAGGCGCAGGTATGCCGCGCGCTGCGCGAATCTGCTGCCGTGACGCTGGCGGGCAACCACCGCATCGCCACCGCTGCGCGCGCGATGCGCAACGTGTCGGCCGACGCTGCAACCAGCGTTCAGACGTCGCAGCAGACGCTGGAGGCGTCGCTGGCCGACATCCATGGGCTGGTGGAAGGCGTCACCGTGATCGAGAGCCAGATTGGCGCGCTGCGCAGCGCGTTGGCGCATGTCAGCCGCGTCTCCGAGGAGATTTCGCTGATCGCTCGCCAGACGCATTTGCTGGCGCTGAACGCCGCGATCGAAGCCGCGCGCGCCGGCGACTCCGGCAAGAGTTTCGCGGTGGTGGCCGCCGAGGTGAAGAACCTGTCGGCAAAGACCGCGCAGGCGACCGGCCAGATCGAGACCACGCTCGCGCAACTCACTCAGCAGACCGAGCAGTTGATCAGCGAAGGCTCGGTGAACACGGCACGCGCGCATCGGGTACGCGAAGGCACGCGCAAGATCGGCGACGTCGTGCATGCGACCGGCGATGCGATTACGCAGCTCAACGACGAGGCCGGGCAGATCGCCGCGTTGACCGGCGAGATCGAAACGCAATGCAACGGACTCGAGGCCCAGGTGCTGGAAATGGCGAGCGGCGTCGAGGATTCGAGCGAGAACTTCGTCCACGCGAAGGACCGGCTGGGGAATCTGCTCAGCGTGTCCGAGACGTTGATCGAACTGACCGCGGCCACGGGGGTCGAGACGACGGATACGCGGTTTATCGAAGCCGTGCAGCGGACCGCGGCTGCGGTGAGCAAGGTATTCGAAGCGGCCGTCGCCCGGGGCGATGTGTCGGTCGAGGACCTGTTCGATCAGCATTACGTACCGGTTCCGGGGAGCAATCCGGCTCAGTTCATTACACGGTTTACCGCTTTTACCGATCGGGTTTTGCCCGCTATTCAGGAGCCGTTGCTCGCGCTTGATCCACGCGTCGCGTTTTGTGCGGCTGTCGATGTGCGCGGGTATCTGCCTACGCATAATCTGAAATTTTCTTTGCCGCAGCGCGAGGATGTGGTCTGGAATATGGCGAATTGCCGGAATCGGCGGATGTTCGACGATCGGACCGGGATTGCGGCTGCTTCGCACGTCAAGAAATTCTTGCTGCAGACGTATCGCCGCGATATGGGCGGTGGGCAGTTTGTTTTGATGAAGGATGCGTCGGCGCCGGTGTTTGTTGCCGGGCGGCATTGGGGTGGGGTTCGGATTGGGTATAGGGTTTGATGTGGGTTTTTTGCCTGTGCGGCGGTTTTTTTCTGTGTTTCTGGCTTTTGTGCCTTTCCTTGAATTGCTAGTGGTCTATTAGCGTTCGCCCCTGTGCGGGGCAGGCACTTACTTCTCTTTGCCGCCGCAAAGAGAAGTAAGCAAGAGAAAGCGGCTCACACCGATCCTGCTAAGCGGGTCCCGCAGCTAGCATTGGGTAGTGGTGCATCTGGAATCCGTGCCCTTGCACCTTCACGCGCCAGTGACAAAGGGCTCATCAGCTCCCACTCCGCACTACGTGCGTCGCGGACGGGTCTGCATGGGAAACCAGCGGCTTCGTCTGGGTGCGGTGGGAGCCATCGGCTTCGCCTCGGCGACGCGCCAAAGCGATAGAGGCGAAATGCCAGGCCACTGCGCCGAAGGAGGCGTGAGCGCTAAAACACAGCAAAACGTGGCGGGTGGTTTTATGAAGTACGCTTCGGCGCGCGCAGCGCCGCCGGAAGTATGACGCCCTTGTCACACGCACAGGCAGGGGCACGAACACAGATTCCAGATGCACCACTACCCGTTGCAAACCACGGTGCCCGCTTAGCATGATCGGTGTGAGCCGCTTTCTCTTGCTTACTTCTCTTTGCGGCGGCAAAGAGAAGTAAGTGCCCGCCCCGCACAGGGGCGAACGCTAATAGACCACTAACAATTCAAGGAAAGGCACAAAAGCCAGAAACACAGAAAAAAACCGCCGATCAGGCCCACCCCCTTATACAGCCATCACAGCCCTCTTCCTCTCAGCCCGCTGCATAAAATAGTTACCCAAAACAACCCCAACGGTAACAACAGCAATAAACAACGTAGCCAGCGCATTCATTTCAGGATTCAACCCAAGCCGAACACGCGAGAAAACAACCAGCGGCAACGTCGTCGACCCAGGCCCCGACAAAAACGCCGACAAAACCAGATCGTCGATCGACAAGGTAAACGACAACAGCCACCCAGAAACAAGCGCCTGCGAAATCAACGGCAACGTAATGAAGAAAAACACCTTCAACGGCGTCGCCCCAAGATCCAGCGCGGCCTCCTCAAGCGAAGGATTCAACTCCTTCACACGCGACTGCACGATAATGGCCACATAAGAAATACACAACATCACGTGACCGATCCAGATCGTGAAAATGCCACGCCCGGCGGGCCATCCCAGCCACTTCGCCATTTCGATGAACAACAGCAGCAGCGAAATCCCCTGAATCACCTCGGGAATCACCAGCGGCGCATTGATCATGCCGGTGTAGAGAGTAAAGCCGCGAAACCGCCCCATCCGGGCCAAAACAAACCCGGCCCACGTTCCGATAATCACCGAGGCAAACGCCGTCAGCAACGCCACGCGCAACGACAACCACGCCGCAGCGATCAACTCGCCGTCCTGCAACAAGGCCGCATACCAACGCGTGGAAAACCGCGTCCACACCGTGACCAGTTGCGATTCGTTGAACGAATACACAACCAGACTCACGATCGGAACATAGAGAAACAGAAACCCGATCCCCAAGGCAATGATCTGAAAAATCCGGTTCGGCTTCATCAGCGCCTTTCCTCCATCGCCTTCGCCTGCGCGTACTGGAAAAACGCCATCGGCACCAACAACAACAACACCATCGCGCACGTCACGGCGGACGCCATCGGCCAATCGGCATTGTCGAAGAACTCATTCCACATCACGCGGCCAATCATCAACGTGTTCGCGCCGCCCAGCAATTCCGGAATCACGTACTCGCCTACCGCGGGAATGAACACCAGCAAACACCCGGCAATGATGCCGTTCTTCGACAACGGCAAGGTGATCTGCCAGAACGCCCGCCACGGCTTCGCGCCGAGATCGTAGGCAGCCTCCAGCAACGTCATGTCCATCTTCACCAGATGCGCGTACAACGGCATCACGAGGAACGGCAGGTACGAATACACCATGCCGATATAAACCGCGGTGTTCGTGTGATACAGCTCGACCGGCGTATGGATCAGTCCGGTCGACATCAGGAAGTTGTTCAGCAAGCCATTGTTCTTCAGGATTCCGATCCATGCGTACACGCGAATCAGAAACGACGTCCAGAACGGCAGCATGACCGCCATCATCAGCAGATTGCGGCTCGCCGGATTCGATCGCGCAATGTAGTACGCCATCGGATAACCGATCAGCAAACACAGCAAGGTGGATATCGCCGCGACCACCACCGAATTCACATAGGTCGCGAAATACAGGCTGTCGGTCAGCAGAAACGCATAGTGCGACAGGTCCAGCGCGACGTGAACCACACCGTCCGTGTAGGTGGCGAGTTCCGTATAGGGCGGGATGCCGAGCTGCAAATCCGCGAAACTGATCTTCACGACCAGCAGGAACGGCACGAGGAAAAACAGCAGCAGCCAGACGAACGGCCCGGCCACCACCGCGGTGCGGGCGTTCAGGTTGAAACGGCGCACCGGCCACGACGCGAGAGCATTGATCGAGCGCTTCATGACGTCAGCACCACGCCGGCCGATGCGCTCCAGCGCACATACACTTCGTCGCCCCATGTCGGCGGATCGATCTCCGTCAAGGCGAGGCTCGTCACGTTGGCGATCACCGTTTTGCCGGCGTCGAGCTTCACGTGATACAGCGAATAGCCGCCCATGTAGGCGATATTCGTGACGACGCCCTTGCCCCAGTTGTACGTGCCCTCCGGCGGCTTGCGCGTAAGCGCGATGCGTTCGGGCCGCACCGAGATCGTCACCGGCATGCCGAGCGGCCCGGTGATGCCGTGGCTCACGTAAAGACGAACCGGCAGATCGGGCGTTTCGATAAACACGTGATCGGGCTCGTCTTCGACGACGTTGCCGTCGAACAGATTGGTCGAGCCGATGAACTCGGCCGAAAAGCGGCTGTTCGGATATTCGTACACTTCATGCGGCGTGCCGAGCTGGACGATCTCGCCTTCGCTCATCACGGCAAGGCGGTCCGCCATCGTCATCGCCTCTTCCTGGTCGTGCGTCACCATCATGCAGGTCACGCCGACCTTGTCGAGAATGTTGACCAGTTCGATCTGCGTGCGCTGACGGATCTGTTTGTCGAGCGCGGACATCGGCTCGTCGAGCAACAACAGCTTCGGCCGCTTGACGAGCGAGCGCGCAAGCGCCACACGCTGCTGCTGGCCGCCGGAGAGCTGATGCGGCTTGCGCTTCGCAAAGCGGCCCATCTGCACGAGATCGAGCGCGGTCTGCACGCGGTCTTTCAGTTCGGATTTCGGCACGCCTTCCTGCTTCAGGCCGAAGCCGACGTTGGCCTCGACCGTCATGTGCGGAAACAGTGCGTACGACTGGAACATCATGTTGACCGGCCGGCGATAAGGCGGCAATTGCGCGAGGTCTTCGCCGTCGATCAGGATCTTGCCCGACGTAATCGATTCAAGGCCGGCCAGCATGCGCAGCAAGGTCGATTTGCCGCAGCCGGAACTGCCGAGCAGCGCAAAGAGCTCACCCTTCCTTACCGACAGGTTGACCCCTTTGACCGCCGCGGTCTCGCCGAACTTCTTCACGATGTCGACGATCTGGACGAAATTCTCTGCGGCGCCCCCTGCTTCGGCGTTCAGGCCCGGGGACGGCACGGCGGCCCCTGCCAGCGCGCCCGACTGGTCACTACTCATCACAATGCGTTACTCCGGCGTTTGACGAACAAAGCCCCCGGTGGACACCGAGGGCTTCATGATGATGCTTACCCGTTCACTCTGGCCGCGAATCAGCGGCCGGACTTGAATTCAGTCCACAGCCGCGTTTGCAGCCGCTGGATTTCCGGCGGCAGCGGCTTCAACAGGAACAGCGTCTTGATGACTTCAGGCGACGGGTACACGGCCGGGTCGTTCGCCACGTCCTTGTCCACGTACTTGCGCGCTTCGAGGTTGGCGCTCGGGTAGTAGACGGCGTTGGTGATCGCGGCGTGAACCTGCGGCGTTTCGATGTAGTTGATCCATTCGAGCGCAGCTTCCTTGTTCTTCGCGTCCTTCGGAATCGCCATCACGTCGAACCACACCGGAGCGCCGCCCTTCGGAATGTAGTACTCGACCTTGTAGGCCTTCTTCGCCTCGATCGCGCGATGCTTGGCGATCACGACGTCGCCCGACCAGCCGTACGCGAAGCACACGTCGCCGCCGACCAGATCGTTGATATAGCCCGACGAGTTGAACTGCGTGATGTACGGGCGGATCTTCTTCATCATCGCGAGCGCGGCGCGGTAGTCGGCCGGGTTCGTGCTCATCGGATCCTTGCCGATGTAGTGAAGCGCGGCGGCGAACATCTGGTCAGGCGCGTCGAGCACGGACACGCCGCAGGCCTTCAGCTTCGAAATGTTCTCCGGCTTGAAGAGCACGTCCCAGTTGTCGAGCGGCACGTTCTTGCCGAGGATCTGCTGCGCCTTGGTGACGTTGTAGCCGAGGCCGGTCGTGCCGTATGCCCAGGGTACCGTGAACTTGTTGCCCGGATCGGCGCCGGCCACGAGAGCCATCAGCGACGGATCGAGGTACTTCAGGTTCGGCAGCTTCGATTTGTCGAGCGGCGCGAAGATGCCTGCGGCGATCTGCTTGCCGGCGTAGTTGCTGGTCGGCACGACAATGTCGTAGCCGGAATTGCCGGTAAGGAGCTTGGCTTGCAGCGTGTCGTCGCTGTCGTAGTTGTCGTATTTGACCTGGACACCGGACTGCTTGGTGAAGTTCGGAATGGTGTCCTTGGCGATGTAATCGGACCAGTTATACACGTTAAGCTGCGTGTCTTTCGCAGCAGCCGTCAACCACGGTGTCGCGCACAGAACCAGTGCCGCCACTTGTCCCACTACCCGTCTTTTCATTCCGTTCTCCGATCCTGACCGGCCCAAGCCGGCTATCTTCACCACGCCGCGGCACAGCGCACACGGCTCCCCTGAAAAATCCGAAAACTACCATTAATTATTGCGCGCACCAAAAAAAATGCCAGGGTGTCGCGCAAACGGTACAGCGTAAGCCGCACCGCCACAAAATGGCCGCAATTTTAGCGGGTTATCGGCGCGTGTCTACCCGGAAAAAAACACCAGTGACGGCCCAACTGTTATCTCGTTGTCAACTTGCGGCGGCGGCGCCCTACCTGGTTCGCATCAGGGCGGCAGCCAGGGGCCGCTTTCCATGGATCTTATGCCTTACGGTTAACCTCGATGCGACCGTAAGTACGACAGTAAGTACGACCATAAGCCGCCCGTCGCGACACGGTGCACAATAGGGCGGAGAGACTCGAAGACGGCGCGGCGCGAACCACGCGGGCGTGCCTTGGCCTCACTGCGTCGCGTGCCGGAATTGCTACGGGCACGTCACTTGCGAGCGGGTGCAGTCTTAACCCTCCGGGCATCGATGAACACGAATCCGTCCGCGTTGCGACCGAACCGCCGCCGGCGTCTGCCGGGAGGCGGGCCGGCACGCCCCGCGCACTGGTTTTCGTTCGTCGGCGCCGGGGCGCTGATCGCGGTCGGCTATATCGACCCGGGCAACTGGGCGACGGCGCTCGGCGCCGGCGCGGGTTACGGCTATCGGCTGCTGAGCATGGTGCTGCTGGCAAGCCTGATGGCGATGCTGCTGCAGTGGCTGTCGTCACGGCTAGGCGTCGTGACGGGACGCGACCTTGCTCGGATCTGCCGCGAGCGCTCGAGCCCCCGCACCACGCTCTTCCTGTGGCTCACGAGTGAAGTCGCGATCATCGCGTGCGACGTCGCCGAGGTGGTCGGCAGCGCCGTGGCGCTGCAACTGCTGCTGGGCGTGTCGCTGACGGTCGGCGTGCTGATGTCGGCAGTCTGCACCTTCGCGCTGCTGGCGCTCCGGCAGAAAGGCGGCCGCAAGCTCGAGGCGGTGATCGCGGCGCTGATCGGCCTGGTCGGCCTGTGCTTCGTCGTCGAACTGGCGCTGGCGCGGCCCGACTGGCACGCCGCGCTGGCCGGCACCGCGCCGAGCCTCGATCTGCTGCGCCACGTGGGCATGGTGTGGCTGGCGGCGGGCATCGTCGGCGCGACGGTGATGCCGCATAACCTGTATCTGCACTCCGCGCTCGTCAAGCACCACGCACCGGAAGGCAGCGACGCCCAGATCAAGGCCGCGTTGCAGGTCGTGAATCTGGACACCTTCGCTTCGCTGTCGTTTGCGTTCGTGATCAACGCGGCGCTGCTGATCGTGGCGGCCGCGGTGTTCTACGCGAGCGGCCATCGCGACGTCACCGATCTCGCCGACGCCCACCGGCTGATCGCCCCGCTGCTCGGCACGCACTGGGCCGGGATTCTGTTCGCGGCGGCGCTGCTTGCATGCGGCCTGAGCGCGACCGTCACGGGCACGCTGGCCGGCCAGACGGTCATGGAAGGCTTTCTGCACCTGCGGCTGCCGCGCTGGAAGCGCGCGCTGCTCACCCGGGCGCTGGCGATCGGGCCTGCCCTCCTCGCCGTCGCGCTGTTCGGCCAGCACGGCTCCAATCAACTGCTGGTGGCAAGCCAGGTGGTGCTGAGCCTGCAATTGCCGCTCGCGGTCGTGCCGCTGATCCGCTACACGTCGGACGCCGGCCTGATGCGCGGCTGGCAGGTGCGCGGCGTGCCGCTTGTGCTGGCCTGGCTGTCGGCGGCGTTCATCGTCGTGCTCAACGGTGCACTGTTGTGGCAGGTGGCGTTCGGCGCGTAAGGCAGGCTTGTTCGATCCATGTGCGACCGAAGTGATTTTGTAAGCATGGTCCAATCACCTCGCCCAATACGGCGGCCTGAACTGCTGGCCACTCGGCTACAACAACCGGCAGCAGGCAGCACCGGATGGCGCGAATCGGATACCGCACGGCGCGCCGACGCGCCGAATTCGAATCGGGGCGAAGGCGGCAGTGGATACTGCCAACCGTGCATGCATCCGTGCCATGGCGAGCACGACGCCGGGGCGCAATCGCAGCATCGGTTAACATAGCGGAACTTTGCTTCCCCGCCCCAAGGTTTCCGATGGCTTCGAATCTCCACGATCTTCCCGACAGCCCGTGCATCGGTGTCTGTTCCACGCTTTTCGACGAGGTCTGCAAAGGCTGCGGCCGCACCGCCACCGAAGTGTCCAACTGGGTGTTCCTGAGCGACGAGGAAAAACGCGCGGTATGGGTGCGCATCGAGCAGGACGGCACCGCCATGCGCTTCAAGAACGACCACCTGTAGCCGCCGCGCGCCACGGCCGCCCGCTTCGGGCCTCCTGCCGGAAAGCCCGCCTCCCGTTAGCGATCGGGGTTCCAACAAAAAACGCCGGACATTCCGGCGTTTTTGCATGACGTGCGCACCTTCTCGAGCGCCGCGATCAGAAGCGCATGCCGACACCCAAACCGACCACCACCGGATCGATATTCAGCCGGCCGAGCGACTGACCGCCGAGCGTTGCGTCCGTGTGCATCCAGATCTTCTTGATGTCCGCGTTGACGAATAGCGACTTGCTCACCTGCACGTCCACGCCCGCCTGCAACGCGGGGCCGAAACTGTGGTTGGTGATGGAGATCGGCTGACCGCCTGCGTTCAGGCCGTTGTTATAGAACAACGTGTAGTTCAGACCCGCGCCGACGTACGGACGGACACGTCCCGCGTGATTGAAGTGATATTGCAGCAGCAGCGTGGGCGGCAACACGTTCACGCCACCGAGATTGCCGAGGTTCGACGTCAACTGATGGCGCGATGTGCCGAGAATCAGCTCGACGCCGAGATAGTCGCGGATCATGTAGGTCAGATCCAGCTCCGGCACGATGGCGTTGTTGACGCCCACATTGAGCGCCGACAGCGACTGGCTGGTCTTCACGTCCGGCATGATGCTGATTGCGCGCAGACGCACCAGTACGTCGCCGGCGTGAATGCCGCTCATCTGATCGTCGCCGGCAGCCTGCGCCGGCGAAGCCAGTGCGCCCGCGCCTAGCAGGCACCATGCGACGGCGGCGGCCTTGATTCTGTTCCTGAGCGAGTGCTTCATATGCTTCCCCGAGTGTTTGTTTGCGTGCGGGGATTGTCGAAGGTCCCGTCAGGCTTCGGGTTGACCCGCATCAACCGAGCGAGAACGTCCATCGCGCTGCGACAGCGGGTCGCGTCGCGCCGGTCAGGAGCAGTTCGATCAGGTCGTGGACGCTGCGGATGGCCGTGCCGAACGGCAAGGCTTCGCGGCCGCGAAAGAACAGACCGTTGGCCACGTCGCCGCGCAATGCCGCGGCGAGTCGCGTGTCGATGCAGAAGTGGCCGAACTTCTCGACGCCGTCGCGCCAACCGCAAACACTGAGGCATTCGAGCGCGGTCGGACAAACATGTTTGAGCGCGCCGATCTTCTCGCGGATTTTCGTTTCGTGGCGCAGATAGCGCATCAGCCACGGCGTTTTCACGGCTCGCGCGGGCAGCCCCGTCACGCTGACAAATTCGACGATGTCCTCAGGCGTCGCTTCGGCCAGCACGCGCTTGAAGTTCGGATGCGCGTCGCCTTCTTCGGTCACGGCGAATGGCGTGCCGAGCTGCACGCCGCCGGCGCCGGCGCTCAGCAGTTCGCGCACGGCTTCGTGACTATTGATGCCGCCCGCAACGATCAGGGGCACGTCTTTACGACTCAAGCCGAGCGACGCAAATACCGCATCGAGTTCTTCGAGTACGCGCAGGAAATCGAAGCGCGGGTCGTGCAGGTCGGCGAGGTTGCTCACGCCGAGATGACCGCCTGCGTGGGCCGGATGCTCGATCACGACGGCGTCGGGCAAACGGCCTTTTTTCATCCACTTCTTCAGCACCAGCGAGACGCCGCGGCTATCGGACAGGATCGGAATCAGCGCGACGTCGTGGCCCTGGGTCATGTCAGGCAAATCGAGCGGCAAGCCCGCGCCCATGACAATCGCATCGGCGCCGCTTTCGCAGGCGACGCGCACGTACTCCGCTTGCGCGTTGACGGCCTTCATCACGTTGACGGCAATCATGCCGCGGCCTTCGCCAAGTGCCTTGGCGGCGGCGATTTCACGCGCCAGTGCGATGAGGTTCGCCTGCTCGAGCGTGGCCCGATCAGGGGATTGCCGGCAACGCTCGATCAGATCGCGGTGATGATGGCGCAGGTCGATGCTGGCGATGGTGCCGAGCGCGCCCTCGCGGGCGACGCTGCCGGCCAGCCGGTGGGCCGAGATGCCGACGCCCATGCCGCCTTGCACGATCGGAAGCAGCGCGCGGCCGCGGATAACGAGTGGAGGGAAAGAGTGAGAGGTGAGCATTGACGACCCGATGGGTGGACTATCGAAACGGTGATAATCGGGCGTCGAACGCGGCGCGCGTTGCTTTGGGTCAATGAAGCTGCTTGTCCGTTTATTTTTGATTCAGGCTGGTTGACGTTGGTCACTTCGCGGTGAGATTGATGGTTCTTGCGTTGAGACGCTTGCGGGTTTGCGGGTGTGGGTCGGCGGGCCTGCAGGCCTGTGGCATGCGGACGGACAAATCCGGTCGGATCGCGCGACGAGCGCCATGAAAAAAGCCCGCTTCGAAGAAGCGGGCTTTGCTTGACGGCTACACCACGAAACGGGCGGTGCTTATTGCACGCCCTGGCTCAGCAGGAAGTCTTCATAGTTGCCGCCGAAGTCGTTCAGCGTGCCGTTGGTCTTCACTTCGATGATCCGGTTCGCGAGGCCGCTCACGAATTCACGGTCGTGCGAGACGAAGATCAGCGTGCCTTCGAACTTGTCGAGCGCGATCTGCAGCGATTCGATCGACTCCATGTCCATGTGGTTGGTCGGCTCGTCCATCAGCAGCACGTTATGGCGGCCCAGCATCAGCTTGCCCCAGATCATGCGGCCCTTCTCGCCACCGGAGAGCACCTTGACCGACTTACGGATGTCGTCGGCATTGAACAGCAGACGGCCGAGCGTGCCGCGCACCATCTGCTCGTCGTCGCCTTCCTGGCGGTAGCCGTCGATCCAGTCCATCAGTGTGACGTCGTTCGGAAACTCTTCATACGTATCCTGCGGCATGTAACCGACGTTCGCGTTTTCAGCCCACTTCACCGTGCCGTGATCGAGCGTGAGTTTGCCGAGCAGCGAGCGCAGCAGCGTGGTCTTGCCCGCGCCGTTCTCGCCGATGATCGCGATACGCTCGCCCGGCTGCACGCTGATGCTGAAATCGTTGAAGATCTGGCGCTCGTACTTCTTCGAGATCCTCTCGGCCACCACTGCGATGTTATGCAGCTTCTTTTCGTACTCGAAGCGAATGAACGGATTCTGCCGCGACGACGGTTTGAATTCCTCGATCTTGATCTTGTCGATCATCTTCAGACGGCTGGTCGCCTGACGCGCCTTCGACTTGTTCGCCGAGAAGCGGCGCACGAAGTCCTGCAGGTCGGCGACACGTTCCTTCGCCTTGGCATTGGCGTTCTGCTGACGCTCGCGCGCCTGCGTGCTGGCCAGCATGTAGTCGTCGTAGTTGCCCGGATAGACCTTCAGCGTGCCGAAGTCCATGTCGGCCATGTGCGTGCAGACCTGGTTCAGAAAGTGACGATCGTGCGAGATGATGATCATCGTCGAGTTGTACTGGTTGAGCACGTCTTCCAGCCAACGGATCGAGTTGATGTCCAGGTTGTTGGTCGGTTCGTCCAGCAAGAGCACGTCCGGCTTCGAGAACAGCGCCTGCGCGAGCAGCACGCGCAGTTTCCAGCCCGGCGCGACGTTGCTCATCGGGCCATTGTGGTCCTCGATCGCGATGCCGATGCCGAGCAGCAGCTCGCCCGCGCGCGCTTCGGCGGTGTAGCCGTCGTACTCGGCGAACTTCGCCTCGAGTTCGGCGGCGTGCATGTAGTCGTCGTCGGTGGCGTCCGGATTCGCGTAGATCGCGTCGCGCTCGGTCATGGCGGCCCACATTTCCGTGTGGCCCATCATCACGACGTCGAGCACGCGCACGTCTTCGTACGCGAACTGATCCTGACGCAGCTTGCCGAGGCGGACGTTCGGTTCGAGCATCACGTTGCCGGAGCTCGGTTCCAGATCGCTACCCAGGATCTTCATGAAGGTGGATTTGCCGCAGCCGTTCGCACCGATCAGGCCGTAGCGGTTCCCTTCCCCGAATTTGACCGAGATGTTCTCGAAGAGGGGCTTTGGCCCGAATTGCATGGTGATATTGGCGGTAGACAGCACGGCGCGTCCTTTAAGGTGATATCGGCGAACAACCCAATATTTTAGCAGGTTATCGCGAATTCAACCCACGTGGGCACCGTGGTCGTGTGCATCGACGCCGCTATGGCGCCCGGTTCGCGCCTCCCCGCGTGCCTCCCCGCGTGGCTCCCCGCGTGGCTCCCCGCGTGCTTTCTAGCCGCCGCGCGGCGTCTGCAGAACGTCGATGAAGGCCGACAGATCGGCGTCGCCAAGTCCCATCGCCGCGCCGAGCCGCAGCAGTTGCTGGACCGTCGACGAAACCGGCATCGGCGTGCCGGTCTCGTACGCGGTCGCGGCAACCGTGTCGACGTCCTTCTGGAATGTGCGGAAGGCGCCGATCGGGGCGAGGCCGCTTTGCGTCATGCGCGGCACGAAGGTCTGCAGCAGCACCGAATCGGCCCAGCCGCCCGCAAGGCCTTCCGTCAGTTTGGCGGCGTCGATGCCGCTGCGTTGCGCGAGGCTCACCGCCTCGGCGATCGCCGCCAGGGTCGCGGTGACGATGGTTTGATTGCACAGTTTGGTGGTTTGCCCCGCGCCGACCTCGCCCATGTGCGTGACGCGGGCCGAATACGCACCGAGGAGCGGCCTGACCGCCTCGACGTCCGCTGTGGCGCCGCCCGCCATGATCGCCAGCGTGCCCGCCGTCGCGCCCGCGACGCCGCCGGATACGGGCGCGTCGATCCAGCCGATGCCTGCGCCTGTGCCTTCCGGCTGTCGCGCTCCCCCAGCCTCGCCCCTAGCCGCGATCGCGCCTTCCCCCGCAACTGAAGCCACCGCCGCCGCGCGCTGCGCGAACGCCCTCGTCGCGGCCGGCGGAATGCTCGAGTGATCGACGATCCAGCGCACGCGTCCCGGCACGCCGGTATTCGCACTCAGCAGTCCCTCCACACCGAACACCGTTTCTTCAACCGCCGCCGCATCCGCGACGCACAGCAGCACCGCCTCGCACCGCGAGGCCAGTTCGCGCGGCGTATCGACCACCCTGGCCCCGTCCGCCTGTAGCGCTTCCGCCTTGGCCCGCGTGCGATTCCAGACATGCACGGTATACCCCGCGCGCAGCAGATGCCGGATCATCGGCGCGCCCATCAAACCGGGACCGCAAAAACCAATTTCCACGTTCAAGCCTCGTCAGGTTTCGGATTGAGTTGCGCGGACATCATAACGGCCCCGCTTCGCCACGGCATATCGGGCACGCGATGTGCGGGATGACTCGCTCATTGACTCGATCACGTGCGAGACATGGAGGACGTCGGCGGCAATCCATTGCCTATACTTTTTTTGCACACCAACGAAGGTCAAAGGAGGAAGTTCATGTCAGAACACGTCTACAAACAAATCGAACTGACCGGCTCATCGACCAAATCGATCGACGACGCAATCAGCACCGCGATTACAAAAGCGTCGAAGACGCTGCGCAATCTGCACTGGTTCGAAGTGACGTCAACGCGGGGCCAGATCGAGAACGACAAGGTCGCCTACTGGCAGGTAAGCATCAAGGTAGGCCTGCGCATCGACTAGCGCATCGGTTGAAACATCTTCAACGCATAACCCGAAGCAAAAAAAGCTGCGTCCGTACTGGACGCAGCGCCTTAAAGCAGCGGTTGCTGAGACCGCCGCCTGGTCGATTGTTAGCCGGCCGATCGCCGGCCGATTCGCTCGCGAAGAGCACGCCAGCCGGATTACTTCGGCAGCGAGCCGTCCACGCCTTCCACGTACCAGTTCAGACGTTGCAACTCCGGATCGGTCAGCGTCTTGCCTGCCGGCACCTTCACCGCGCCGGACTGATCCTTGATCGGGCCCGTGAACACGTCCCACTTGCCGCCCGCCAGGTCATCGCGCTTCGCCGCCACCTGCTTCTGCGCATCAGCCGGAATCGCCGACGTGTTCAGGTCTTCAAGATTGACGGCCTTCTGCGGAATGCCCCACCACACCGGATCGTTCTTCCACTTGCCGTCCAGCACCTGCTGAATAGCCGCGTTGTAGTACACGCCCCAGTGCGCGACCACCGACCCGAGGTGCGCCTCAGGACCGAACTTCTTCATGTCCGAATCCCACCCGAACGCGTGTACGTGCTTTTCCGATGCGGTCGCGAGCGTCGCGCTCGAATCGGTGTTTTGCAGCAGCACGTCGGCACCCTGGCCGATCAGCGTTTCAGCGGCCTGCTTTTCCTTGCCCGGATCGAACCAGCTGTTGATCCAGATGACCTTGGTGTGGATCTTCGGATTCACCGAACGCGCGCCGAGCGTGTACGCGTTGATGTTGCGGATCACCTCGGGAATCGGCACCGATGCGACAAAGCCGAGCGTGTTGGTCTTCGTCACATAGCCTGCCGCGACGCCTGCCAGGTAGGCGCCCTGGTACATGCGCACGTCATAGGTGCCGAAGTTCGGCGCCTTCTTGTAGCCGGTTGCGTGCAGGAACACCGTGTCCGGGAAGTCCTTCGCGACCTTCAGTTCGAAGTCCTGATAGCCGAAGCTCGAACCGATGATGATCTTGTTGCCCTTGTTCGCCAGATCGCGGAACACACGCTCCGAGTCGGCCGATTCCGGCACGTTCTCGATGCGGGTGATCTTGATCTTGTTGCCGAACTTCGCTTCCGCTTCCTTGGAGCCCTGATCGTGCGCGAAGGTCCAGCCGGCGTCGCCCGGATTGCCGAGGTAGACGAACGCGACGCCCGGTGCGTCGGCCGCTTGCGCGGTTTGCGCGAGCGGCGCGGCAAGCGCCAGGGAGGCCGCGCCCCATGCGAATGCGGTCAGCAGATTTCTTCTCTTCATGTTTTCTCCTGTCGTGTTTGTCGATTGATTTGAAACGTGTGGTGGGTCATATGAAGCGACGAGCGTGTCATCCCGCCGAGAAAAACGGCTTGCCGAGCGACGCGGGCGCATTCAGACGAATCGTATTCGGGTTGCGCGAAATCAGCACGAGCACGACGACGGTCGCCACGTACGGCAGCATCGCGAGAAACTGCGTCGGCACCGGCACGCCGATGGCCTGAGCATAGAACTGCAGGCCGGTCACGGCGCCGAACAGCAGCGCGCCGATCAGGAGACGCCCCGGGCGCCACGTCGCGAACACCACCAGCGCGAGCGCGATCCAGCCGCGGCCCGAGGTAAGCTGCTCCTGCCACAAGTGCAGGTTGACGATCGAGTAATAGCCGCCCGCGAGGCCGGCCATGCCGCCGCCGAAGGCCACCGCGCCATAACGCACGCCGACCACCGGAAAGCCGACCGAGTGCGCCACCTGCGGCGATTCGCCGACCGAGCGCAGCACGAGGCCGGCACGCGTGCGGTACAGAAACCATCCGATCACCGCGAACATCAGGAACGCGAGGTAGTCGAGCGGCGTGAGGCTGAAGAGCGCGGGGCCGAGCACCGGGATCTTCGAGAGACCCGGAATGGTCCACGTGCCGATCGTGGCGCGCACCGCGGCCGACGTGTACGGCTTGCCGACATAGGCCGACAGGCCAATGCCGAAAATCGTCAGCGACAGCCCCGTGGCGACCTGATTGGCGAGCATGGTCAGCGTGAGGAACGCGAACAGCAGCGACATCGCAAGACCCGCGCCGATCGCGGCGACCACGCCGAGCCATGGGTTGCCGGTAATGGCGGTGACCGCGTAGCCGGTCACTGCGCCCATCAGCATCATGCCTTCGACGCCGAGGTTGAGAACGCCCGACTTCTCGGTGACGAGTTCGCCCGCGCCCGCGAACATCAGCGGAATGGCGGCGGTGACGGCGCTCGAGGTGAGCGCGCTGGCTTGTTGAATATCCATGGAGGTCCGGCGGGAAAATCAGTGGGCTTGCGCAGCGGCGGAGCGCCGGCGCACGCGATAGTTCACGAACAGGTCGGCGCCCAGCAGGCAGAACAGCAGCAGCCCCTGGAACACGCCCGAGAGCGCCTGCGGCAATTGCATCGAGGTCTGCACCGCTTCGCCGCCGAGGTACAGCAGCGCCATCAGCAGGCTCGCGAGCACGATGCCGAGCGGATGCAGCCGCCCCACGAACACGACGATGATCGCGGTGAAACCATAGCCCGGCGACCACGTCGCCTGCAACTGGCCGATCGGACCGGCGATCTCGCCCATCCCGGCGAGGCCCGCCAGGCCGCCGCTGATCAGCAGCGACGTCCAGATGGTCTTCTTGTCGGAGAAGCCGGCGTAGCGCGCGGCGAGCGGCGCGAGACCGCCGACATTCATCCGGTAGCCCGCGAAGCTCTTGCGCATGAACAGCCACACGCACGGAATCGCGATCAGCGTGATGAACACGGACGCATTGAGCCGCGTGCCGCGCAGCCATTTCCAATGCCAGTCGCCGGAAAAGGTCGGGTACAGCGCGTCGCCGCTGAACATCTCCGAGAGCGGGAAGTTCATGCCCTGCGGATCGCGCCACGGGCCGCTCACCAGATAGATCAGCAACTGGGTGGCCACGTACGTAAGCATCAGGCTGACCAGAATCTCGTTGGTGTTGAAGCGGCTTTTCAGCAGCGCGGGAATCGCGGCCCACGCCATACCGCCGAGCACGCCGGCGATCATCATGGTCGGCAGGATCCACCAGCCGGTGGCCTGATCGAAATAGATCGCGACGCCGCTGGCGGCGATGCCGCCCAGGAGCATCTGCCCTTCGGCGCCGATGTTCCAGACGTTGGCGCGATAGCCGACCGCGAGGCCGAGGCCGATCAGGCACAACGGCGAAGCCTTCAGCAGCAGTTCGGACCAGCCGTTCACACTGGAGAGCGGTTCGATGAAAAACGCGTGCATGGCTGCGAGCGGATCACGGCCGACCAGGCTGAAGATCAGGAAGCCGATCGCGAGCGTAAGCAACGCGGCGATCAGCGGCACGGCAAGCTGCATCGTGCGCGAGGGCGTCGTGCGTGCTTCGAGTCGATACGGAAGAATCATGGGAGCGTGCGCTTATGTGTGTGCTTATCTGTGTGCTTAGGTCTGGTTCTGGTGCTTATGGTGCTTTAGCGCCGATCGGTCAGCCGATCGCGCATCGATCCGTTCAGGCATGCGCCGGCTGTTCGGCCGACGGCGCCGAGCCCTCGCGATCGCCGAACAGGCCCGCCATCCAGCGGCCGATTTCCTCGGCGTTGGTCGCCCCCGTGGCACGCACCGGCGAGAGCCTGCCGCCGGCCAGCACCGCGATGCGATCGCAGATGTCGAACAACTCTTCCAGCTCTTCGGAGATCACCAGAATCGCCACACCGCGGGCGGACAGGTCGAGTAACTGCTGCCGGATGAAAGCCGCCGCGCCGACGTCGACGCCCCAGGTCGGCTGCGCGACCACCAGCACCTTGGGCGCCTGCAGAATCTCGCGGCCCATGATGTATTTCTGCAGATTGCCGCCGGAGAGACTTTGCGCCAACGCTTCCGAGCCGCCACAGCGAACGTCGAAGGCTTCGATGCAACGTTTGGCGAAGGCGCGCATCGCGCCGGCCTTGATCCAGCCCGCGTTCACCATCTGCTGACGATGCGCGGTGAGCAGCGCGTTTTCCGACAGCGTCATCGCCGGCACCGCGCCGCGCCCGAGGCGCTCTTCCGGCACGAAGCCGAAACCGAGCGCGCGCCGGCCGCCGGCGCCGAGGCGGCCGGCCGCCTTGCCGCAAATCGTGATCGCATCGGCGCGTGTGCCGCGCTTTTCGCCCGAGAGCGCCGACAGCAATTCGGCCTGCCCGTTGCCCGACACACCCGCGATGCCGAAGATCTCGCCCGCATGCACGCCGAACGACACGTTGTTGAGCGAGGTGCCGAACGGATCGTCGCTTTCCACCGACAACTGCTTCACGTCGAGCAGCACGGCGCCCGGCGTGTGTTCGCGGCGCGTGTAATCCGGCAGCGAATGGCCGACCATCAGCTGCGCGAGCGACGCATGCGTCTCTTCTTTCGGCTTGACGTGACCGGTCACGCGGCCGCCGCGCATCACCGTGGCGGTGTCGCACAACTCCTGGATCTCGTCGAGCTTGTGGCTGATGTAGAGGATGCTGCAGCCTTCCGCCGCGAGACGCCGCAGCGTCGCGAAGAGCTTGCGGACCGCTTGCGGCGTGAGCACCGAAGTCGGTTCGTCCATGATCAGCAGACGCGGGTTCTGCAGCAGGCAGCGCACGATCTCGACGCGCTGCCGCTCGCCCACCGTCAGACTGTGCACGTGGCGTTGCGGGTCGATGTCGAGGCCGTAGTCGGCGGAGACTTCGCGGATGCGTTTCGAGAGTGTCTTCAGATCGAAGGGTTCGTCGAGTGCGAGCGCGATGTTTTCGCCGACCGTGAGCGTCTCGAACAGCGAAAAATGCTGGAACACCATGCCGATGCCGAGCTTGCGCGCCGCCGCCGGGCTGGCGATCTCGACCGGCTGGCCCTCCCAGTGAATCTCGCCGGCATCGGGCCGCACCGCGCCGTAGATGATTTTCATCAGCGTGCTCTTGCCGGCGCCGTTTTCGCCGAGCACGGCATGGATTTCACCCGGCGCGACGATCAACCTGACGTCGTCGTTGGCACGCACGGCCGGATACTGTTTGGTGATGCCCTGAAGCATCAACCGGGGCGCCGCCTGTTCCGGCCCGTTTGCCGGCTGCGCGGCGGCGCCGTCGCTATAAGAAGAGTCGCTCATGTGATTCCGTAGTACGTCAGAGACTGCCGGTTATAGCGCGTCCGCCCGCCCTGTCAGCCGGCGATCCGTCACCACAACCGGATGACAATACCTAAATCGACCCGCTCAGTCGAGCCGTCAAAATTCCCCGCAAACCCCCGCCGCAGCGTGCTCTGCGGGTATCCCACCCTTGACGTGGCTTTGTGTTCATATTAAAACCCATATACACCCACGCCCGTTCGATCAGCCAGAACATATATTTCGGAGAAGTCATGAGTCAGCAACGCGAGGCGATCGATACGTATCTATTACGCGTCTTGCACACCCTGTTGATGGAGCGCAGCGTCACGCGCGCGGCCGTCAAACTGAATCAATCGCAACCCGCCATCAGCGCGGCCCTGCGCCGTTTGCGCGACATCACCGGCGACCCGCTGCTGGTGCGCGGCAAATCCGGCATGGTGCCGACCGAGTACGGCCTGCGCCTGCTCGAACCGGTGCAAAACGCGCTGCGCGAGATCGAACGCATCAAGTTCCAGCAGCACAACTTCGATCCCGCCACCTCTATTCGTTGCTACCGGATCGGCTGCCCCGACTACCTGAACGTGCTGTTCGTGCCGACGGTGGTGGAGCGCTTTCGTCAGGCCGCGCCGAACGCGACGCTCGAGTTTCACTCGCTCGGCCCGGCGTTCGACTACGAACTCGCGCTCGAGGACGGCAAGCTCGACATCGTGGTCGGCAACTGGCCGGAACCGCCGGAGCAGTTGCACCTGTCGAACCTGTTCGTCGATCAGATCGTCTGCCTGATGAGCAATGCGCATCCGTTCGCCAAACGCGGCGGGTTGACGCTCGACCAGTACCTGAATGCGCCGCATCTTGCGCCAACTCCTTACTCGGTGGGCCAACGCGGCGCGATCGACGTGCATCTCGCGCGCGAACGGTTAAAGCGTCACGTGGTCGTCACGTTGCCGTACTTCAATCTGGCGCCTTACGTGCTGATCAAGTCCGACCTGATCTTCACGACGACGCGCCTGTTTGCCGACTACTACGCCAAATTCCTGCCGCTGACCGTGGTGCCCGCACCGCTCGATTTCCCGCCGATGCAGTACTACCAGCTGTGGCACGAACGCGTGCATTACTCCGACGAAGTGCGCTGGCTGCGCAGTCTGGTTGCCGAAGCAACCAAGACGTTGATCGATAAGCCGTAATCCGTTGCGCTGCGGTTTATCGGCATCCCGTCTTTGTGGACCGATGCCGATAAACCTGCTTCTTCTATTGCGCCCTTACTTCGTCATCAGGCCGCCGCTTCGTAAAGCGTCCTCGCCAACCGGTTGTGCCGCTCGATGACCGGTCCGAGTTCCAGCGTCGTCAACTGCCCGTTCCTCACCACCACCTTGCCGCCGATCACGCTATGGCTCACCTGCGACGGCGCGCAGAACACCAGCGCCGCGACCGGATCGTGCAACGCGCCCGCAAACAGCGGCTGACGCAGATCGAAGGACACGAAATCCGCCGCCATGCCCGGCGCCAGTGCGCCGATGTCGTCACGATTCAGTACCTTCGCGCCGCCTAGCGTCGCAATCTCCAGGGCTTCACGCGCGGTCATCGCATCCGGCCCGAAACCGACCCGCTGCAGCAGCAGCGCCTGGCGCACTTCGGCAACCATTTGCGCGCCGTCGTTCGACGCCGAACCGTCGACGCCCAGACCCACCGGCACACCGGCAAGACGCATCCGCTTGACCGGCGCTATCCCCGACGCCAGCCGCATGTTCGAACACGGGCAATGCGCGACGCCGGTTCCCGTGCGGGCGAACAGCTCGATGCCCGCGTCGTCGAGTTGCACACAGTGCGCGTGCCACACATCATGGCCGACCCAGCCGAGGTCTTCCGCATACTCGGCCGGCGTCATGCCGAACTTCTCGCGGCTGTAGGCGATGTCGTTGACGTTCTCCGCCAGGTGCGTGTGCAGCGACACTCCGTAATGCCGCGCCATCACCGCGGATTCGCGCATCAGGTCGCGGCTCACCGAGAACGGCGAGCACGGCGCCACCACGACGCGCAACATCGCGTAGCACCCTTCGTCGTTGTACGTCTCGATCAGCCGTTGCGTGTCCTTCAGGATGTCCGCTTCACGTTCGACTACCGAATCCGGCGGCAAACCGCCGTCCTTCTGCCCCACGCTCATGCTGCCGCGGGCTGCATGAAAACGCATGCCGATCCGCTGCGCCGCGACGATGCTGTCGTCGAGGCGGCTGCCGTTCGGGTAGATATACAAATGGTCGCTCGAGGTCGTGCAACCGGACAGCAACAGCTCGGCCATCGCCGTTAGCGTCGAGACTTCGATCATCTCCGGTGTGAGGTTCGCCCACACCTTGTAGAGGTTGGTCAGCCAGCCGAAAAGCTCGGCGTTCTGCGCAGCCGGAATCGCGCGCGTCAGGCTCTGATACATATGGTGGTGCGTGTTCACCAGCCCCGGCATCACCAGGTGACCGCGCATGTCCAGCACTTCGTCGGCCGTTTGCGGCAATTCCGCCGTCGGTCCGACCGCGACGATGCGGTTGTCCTCGATATACAGGCCGCCGTCGCGCAGTTCGCGCCGGGCGCCGTCCATCGTGACCAGCACGTCCGCGTGCTTCACCAACATCGTTTTCTTCGGCTTGTTTGGCTTCATAGCCACCTGCTCCATCGTCATTCGCTTCTCCGCTTCATTGCTTCCGTGCAAAGCCGTTCGAACGCGATGTGACGGCACGCCAACCGTGCCGCCGCGTCCCGTCGAACGCCGTTGGCCCGGTTACCCAGCGTGTTTCCGCCGTCTTCGGGGTGTGCCGCGCTTCACCTGTGTTTGCTGCGGCGCACAGGTATAACCTTCGACGGTCAAAATAACGATGACAACTCGCGCCAGTGCGATACCCAACCTCACGCTGCCGATATAGTGGGCCTTTTTTGGCGCCGGTACGATCGGATTGCAGGGCAATAGTCGAATGAATCGACTCGGTGTGGCTTTCAGCAGGCTGTCTGTCATGCGCCAGGTATTATCTTTCCTATCTCTCTCGCGCTGACGTGAACATCCTTTTTACAATGACTGCCACGGCGCTCGCTTCAATTCGCCGACGGGTATGTAGCCACTGACGTGGAGCCTCGATCCGCCGCAACGTGTTCTGGATCGGGCCGCCGCCGAAACCTCGCATTCACATAAGGAAAATTGCGAATGGGAAAGCTCACTACCCACGTGCTCGACACCGCGAACGGCCGTCCCGGCGCGGGCATCAAGGTCGAACTCTTCGCGCTCTCCGGCGACACCCGCCGCGCGCTCAAAACCACCACCACCAATGACGACGGCCGTTGCGACCAGCCGCTGCTCGAAGGCGACGCATTGGTCCCGGGCGAATACGAACTCGTGTTCGGCGCCGGCGACTACTTTGCATCGATCGGCACGAAGGTCCCTGAGCCGCGTTTTGTCGATCGCGTCGTGTTGCGTTTCGGCGTGGCCGATGCCGGTGCGCACTATCACGTGCCGCTGCTGGTGTCGCCGTGGTCGTACAGCACCTATCGGGGCAGCTAAGTGCGCAACTGAGCGCGAGCGACCCAACCCGACGTTCCAATAAAAAACGGCGCGTGCGAACTGAGCGCACCGCGTCTTTCGCCCCGCAGTCTGTGCAGCGACGTTATGC
Organism: Paraburkholderia caffeinilytica; assembly: GCF_003368325.1. Taxonomy (NCBI): domain Bacteria; kingdom Pseudomonadati; phylum Pseudomonadota; class Betaproteobacteria; order Burkholderiales; family Burkholderiaceae; genus Paraburkholderia; species Paraburkholderia caffeinilytica. The sequence goes on from NZ_CP031467.1 coordinate 242,262, forward strand.
ATGCCGACGACCCGTCAACCGGGTCAACGAAGGCGCAGTGAAGGCACAAACGTCGTTGCGCGCACAACGAATCAGAAGTGGAGGAGTTTCATGGAAGGCTTTATCACTGACTGGCTGAACCTGGCATTGCGCTGGTTTCACGTCATCGCCGCCATCGCCTGGATTGGCGAATCGTTCTATTTCGTCGCGCTGGACAACAGCCTGAAACCGCCTACGGACCCGAATCAGCGCAAGCGCGGTGTATTCGGCGAACTGTGGCACGTGCACGGCGGCGGCTTCTACAACATGCAGAAGTACACCGTCGCGCCGCCGGAAATGCCGGACGATTTGCACTGGTCCAAGTGGCCGTCGTACACCACGTGGCTGTCGGGCGCAAGCCTCTTCACGGTGCTGTATCTGCTCTCGCCGTCCACGTACCTGATCGACAAGAACGTGCTCGACATGGGCCCGGTGGTCGCGGTTGCTTCGGCGCTCGGCTTTCTCGCCGCAGGCTGGATCGTCTACGACTCGCTGTGCCGTCTCCTCGGCAATAAAGACAAAGTGCTCGGCGTCTGCGTCGGCATTTATGTGCTGATCGCGGCGTACCTCGCGTGCCATATCTTCGCGGGCCGTGCGGCTTACCTGATCATGGGCGCGATGCTGGCAACGATCATGTCAGCGAACGTGTTCTTCGTGATCATTCCGGGTCAGCGCAAGATGGTTGCCGCCATGCTCAAGGGCGAAACACCGAACCCGATCTATGGCAAGCGCGGCAAGCAGCGTTCGGTTCACAACACGTATTTCACGCTGCCGGTGGTGTTCGCGATGCTGTCGAACCACTACGCGATGACCTACACGAATCAGTACAACTGGGTCGTGCTGCTGATGATCATGCTGGCCGGCGCGCTGATTCGCCAGTTCTTCGTGATGCGTCATCGTGGCCAGGTACTGTGGTACTTGCCGCTGGTCGGTATCGTGCTGATGTTCGCCGCTCTCTTCTGGACCATGCCCAAGCCGATCGTGCCGCAAGCGCAAGCCGCGAACGCGCCGACGGTCAAGGTGGCCGATATCGCGCCGGTGTTGCAGCAGCGCTGCGTGGCGTGCCACTCCGCCCATCCCACGATGATGGGCAGCGCCCCGGCCGGCGTGCTGCTGGATACGCCGGACGAGATCTCGCAGAACGCCCAGCGGATCTATCAGCAGGCCGTGACCTTGAAGGCAATGCCGCTGGGCAACGTCACGCACATGACCGACGACGAGCGGATGAAGATCGCCGCGTGGTTCGAAGGCGGTGCGGTGAAGTAATGAGCTGGCCGGGTGTGTTGCCCGGTTTGACAAGACAGCATGAAGCGGGCTTTTCGCGTGAGCGGGAAGCCCGCTTTTTTGCTCATTCAACCGGGCGGGTTTGTCCGGGCAACGATCAAGTTTGTAGCCCGAGGAGCACAAAATAGGCAAAGTCCGATAAAATGTAGCCCATAAGCCACAAAACTCCCATGATGATTTGTACCTCACGGGCTACAATACAGACTAAAACATGCCAAGTTGACTCTCTGGGGCTACAAATGACCAATCTCGCCGACGTATCGGACATGCTGAAGGCCGTTCGGCGTGAAAGCCACCTGTCGCAAGAGGAATTGGCCCGCCGCGCGGGCGTCGCCCGCACCACCGTCGCGCGCATGGAAACGCTCGCCAAAAACGATATGAGCGTGTCCGTGCTCGTGCGTCTGCTCGAAGCAGCCGGCTACGACCTCAAGTTCGTCGCGCACGGTCATGGGCGCACGCTGGAAGACATCCTGGCTGAACAGCGCATGCCGGACGCGAACTCATGAAGCTCGACGTTCAGGTACTGGGCAAGCACGTCGCCACGCTGTTTCGCGAGCGCGACGATTACGTCCTCAAATACAACCATGACGCGACGGCGGCCGACTTCGTCAGCCTAACCATGCCGGTTCGAGAAGAAGCGTGGCGCTGGCCGCGCGACCTGCATCCGTTTTTCCGGCAGAACCTGCCGGAAGGCTATCTGCTCAATCTGATCCGCGAGCAATTCGGCCCTCTGCTCGACGGCACCGATCTGTCGCTGCTTGCCGTAGTCGGCGCCATGGGGATTGGCCGCGTCACCGTGACGCCCGAAGGCGTCGCGCCGGGCACCGAGCTGCAAGCGCTGGATGTGCAGGACATCCTGCATGGTGACAACAGCGCCGACCATTTCGCCGCGCTGGTTCGCGAATATGCGCGCGCGGCCATCTCGGGCGCGGTGCCGAAGTTCATCGCACCGCAGGCGGAAGCTTCCGGCGCGTCCGCGCCGACACCGCTCGGCAAACCAACCATCCGAACGAGCCGCCACATCGTCAAAGGCTCCGACGACAACACGCCGTTTCTCGGTTTCAACGGGTTCTACTCGATGCGCGTGCTGGAACGGCTCGGCGTCGCGCCGGTCGCACGCACGCAAATGTCGGATGACGGCCGGGCACTGATCGTCGAACGCTTCGACGTGGATGCGCATGGACTGCCCGCGTACGGAGTGGAAGACATGTGCGGACTATTGGGCCTGCCGCCGCACGAAAAATACAACTCGACCAGCGAAAAAATGCTCAATGCCGCGCGAGCCTACCTGCTCGATCGCGACAGCATGCGGCAGCAACTCGAGCATCTCGGCTGGCACTTGCTGACCAACTACGTCGTGCGCAACGCGGACTGCCATACGAAGAATGTCGCGCTGTTCTACACGTCCGTGGACGACGTCGCGTTGACGCCCGTCTACGACATCGTCACGACGCAGGCTTATCCGCGTTTCGCGGCCAATCCGCCAGGCCTGCCGATCGACGGACGTAAAACCTGGGCGGCCGGCAAAACGCTCGAACGATTTTTCAACACGCGCATGGGGATCGCACCGCGGCAATACGCGCAGATGGTCGAAGCGTTATGCGACTCGGCGGTCGCCGTCGGTCACGAGTTGATTGAAGCGGCACGCAACGAACCGCCGTGGCGCAACGTCGCCAAGCAGATGCTGCATGCGTGGGACGACGGCATGGCGTCGTTGCGATCGCCGAAGAAAAGCTTGCAGTTCAAAGGACTCAAGCCGGCGATCGAAGCGGCGGGGTTTTCCGCGCCGGAGCCGGCGGAACATGCGCGTGAAGTCATCGGGCGTTCACCGCTTCTCGGCAGACGCAACTGAGCAACGAAATTGCGCTCCCGCAGGCGCTGTGCTTGCGCATGACTTGCGCATGAAAAAACACCCCAAATCGTTGGACGAGTGTCCAACCTTTGGGGTGCAGTTCAATACGGTGGGCTTACTCACAACTCACCGGCTCGACGCGCTGCGCTAAGGCAACGACCTCAAACGGTCACCGCACTCAACGCATCTTCAGTGAGCCAGAGCGACTCGGCCAGATCCTGCTCGTTGAGGTTGAGTCCGTCGCCACCACGATCGACGACGATAAAATCGCTCACGTCGCCCAGTGCGATCAGCGGATGGTGCCAGACGCCCTTCGCGTAGTTCACACCTTGCCAGCCGCTCGTCACGAACGCACGAATCTGCTGCGGGTTCAGCTCGCCCGCCGGCGCCACGACCACCAGATACGGCTTGTCGTTCAGCGGCACGAAGGCCTGGCTGCCCAGCGGATGACGTTCGAGCATCTTCACTTCGAACGGCAACGTGCGCGGCTGACCGCGAAACAGGTTCACCAGCGTCCGGCCGCTCTCGTCCGTTACGTCTACTTTCGCGAGATCGTGATAGCGGATCGTGGTGCCGAGGTTGATCGGAATCTGCTTCGCGCCTTCGAGCTCGATCACGTCGCCGAACGCGACGAACGCTTCCTTCGTCAAGGGTTCGATGGCCAGCGTTCTCATGATGCGAGCGTGCCCCACAGACGCAGACGCGACACGCCGCCGTCCGGAATGATGTTGAAGCGCACATGCGTGACCGGGCCCAATGCAGCGATTTCACTTTCGAAATAGTGCTGGTTGTCCATCTTCAGCTTCTGTTCGCCCAGCAGCACCGGCCAGAACATGGCTTGCGTGATCAGCGAGCTGTCCGTTCCGCCCGTCACATAGGCGGCCTGGATCGAGCAACGGTCCGGATAGTTGCCCTTGAAGTGAGCCGTATCGACTTCGATCTTCCTGATCACGCCCGGTTGCGCCAGCGCGACGATCGCCCAGTCGTTGCCCGGTTCACGGCGGCGGCGCGTTTCCCAGCCGTCGCCCATGTTCACGCCGCGGCCCGGCATCAGAATCGTCGATGCAGCGCCGAAGTGCTGGTTATTCGCCGCGACCAGATACGCGCCGTTTTCCATCGCCGCCAGATCGAACTGCTCGGTGCGGCTTGCGCCTGCCCAGTCGACTTGCGGCTGGCCATACACACGCAGACGCGCAATCCCGCCGTCGGGGTAGATGTTCACGCGCAAGTGCGTGTAGGCATTGGTGTCGCCGACTTCGTGATAGTGATGGCTGTTGCCTTGCAGCGTGGTCGACGGGACGATTTCGGTCCATTGCGTGGACTGGTTCGGCAGGCCGTCCACGACACGCGCCGCCTCGACCGAAGCCGCCGGCGGGAAGTTGCCCGTGAAGTGGCTGGTGTCGAGGTCGAGCCCCTTGATCACGCCCGGACGCGCGAGCTTCACGACACACCAGTCGTAGCCGTTGGCGCGCTTGCGGCGCGTTTCCCAGCCGTCCATCCACTTGCCGTTGTCGTCGTACTTGCCCGGAATGAAGACGGCGGGCTCCGGATTCAGCATGCGTTCCTTCGGTGCGAAGAAATCGTCGCTGGCCTCGAGCGCCTGCGCGCCCAGACGCGGGTCCGCCAGGTTCACATAGCGGCGCGTGAATTCCGGTGCGTTGGGATCGAGAATCGGGAGTGCCATCTTTGTCTTCCTTAATGTTTGCCAGTGCTGAAAAAACGTTTCGGTTCGAGGTCCGCGACGCGCAGTTAAAACCTTACGCGTCGATCAGGTCGTCGAGCCGGAAACGTGCGATGCGGTAGATCTGATCGAGGCTCGCGCGCAATTCGTCGGCGCGGCTGTTGTTCACGCGCGCCTCGAAGTTCGCGATGATGCCGTGGCGGTCGTAACCGCGCACCGCGAGAATGAAAGGAAAGCCGAACTTCTCGCGATAGGCGCTGTTCAACGCCAGCAGCTTGTCGAATTCTTCCTGCGTGCACTGGGCAAGGCCCGCACCGCTCTGCTCACGCGTGGATTCGGCCGTCAGCTCGCCGCGCACCGCAGCCTTGCCGGCGAGTTCCGGGTGGGCGTTGATCAACGCCAGTTGCTTCTCTTCGCCGGCCGTTTCGACGATGTTCGACATCTTGCCATGCAGTTCGTCGATGCTGCCAAACGGCCGTTGCTGCGCGGCGATTTCCGCGACCCACGGCGAGTGCTCGAAAATGCCCGACAGCGCTGCGACGAACGCGTCGGTCGAGGTGCTGTTGAGTTGGTCCAGAGTGTATTGCATCGCCTTCATGCCGCAGCCCCGCGGTTGTCTTGTTGGTAAGGGTGATGTTCGCGCCAGTGACGCGCGATATCGACGCGCCGCGTCACCCACACGCGATCGTGCTGTTCGATATGGTCGAGAAAACGTTGCAGCGCGCGGAAGCGTCCCGGACGGCCGAGCAGACGGCAATGCATGCCGATCGACAGCATCTTCGGTGCTTCGTCGCCTTCTTCGTACAGTACGTCGAATGCGTCGCGCAGGTACGTGAAGAAATGGTCCGCGGTGTTGAAGCCTTGCGGGCTTGCAAAGCGCATATCGTTGGTGTCGAGCGTGTACGGCACGATCAGTTGCGGGCTCTTTGCGCCGCCCGTCACCTCGACATCCATCCAGAACGGCAGATCGTCGCCGTAGTAATCCGAGTCGTACAGGAAGCCGCCGTATTCGGCGACCAGCCGATGCGTGTTGGGACTGTCGCGGCCGGTATACCAGCCAAGCGGCCGCTCGCCGGTGACACGCTCGATCGCTTCCATGCCGAGGCGCATGTGTTCCGCCTCTTTCTCCGGCGACACGTCCTGGTAGTGAATCCAGCGATAGCCGTGGCAGGCGATCTCATGCCCGAGCTCGACGAAAGCGCGGCCCAGCTCAGGATGCCGTTCGATCGCCATGCCGACGCCGAACACCGTGAGCGGCAAGCCGCGCTTTTCGAATTCGCGCAGGATGCGCCACACGCCTGCCCGCGAGCCGTATTCGTAGATCGACTCCATGCTCATGTGACGCGCCGGAAACGACGCCGCGCCGACGATTTCCGACAGAAACTGCTCCGAGCCCGGATCGTCGTGCAGCACGCAGTTTTCACCGCCTTCTTCGTAGTTCAGAACGAATTGCACCGCGACGCGCGCTCGACCCGGCCAGTTCGCCTGCACCGGGTGGCGGCCGTAGCCGATCAGATCGCGTGGATAGTTCGAGTCGAGTGGCATGGTTTGACGAAAGCGTGGTGACGGGCCGTAAAATTCGCATGGAACTCACGTGAGATGCACGTGGGGTTTGCGTGCGTTCTGTGCGTTCCGCATGCGGGTGTGCGTTTGCCGCGGTTAGGCATGCCGGCGCGGGCGGAAAAGCCCTGAAAAAGCGACACCAGAAGCAGCAGTAAAACAGCGTTCCGATACCAGCGCCGAGTGGGACCAGTGTAGCGAAAACACCCGGGTGCGCCCATACACCCGGGCAGATAGTGCGTGTCAGACTGGATGTATGTGCGGAGCCGGCTCCACCGGGCGTTCCGTGGTGTTTACCCGCAGTAAGCCACTCGAATGTGCACGCTCGGCGGCGCTTGCCGCTGCACCCCGCGGCGGCTGCGGATTGGGGTCGGCATCGGCCGGACTGAAGCCTTCCAGCGCGCCGTCGTAGCGCTTGGCCAGCGGCCGCGCATAGTCGCCCCGTTTGGCCGTCGACAGCCGCAGTGCGACCAGCGCCTCAGTCCATTTGACCGCCGCCGTCACGCCCTCGATCACCGGCGCACCCAAGGCATCTTCGATCTCCGCGCACAACTCGGCCATGCCGGCGCAACCCAGCACGATCGCGTCCGAGCCGTCCTCCTCCAGCGCCCGCCGGCATTCGTCGAGGATGATACGGCGCGCCGCCGAACCGGGCCTGTCGAGATCCAGCACGGCGACGTCGGTCGCGCGCACGTTGCGGCAAAAGCGCTTCATGCCGTAACGCTCGGCGAGGTGCCACGCCATGCCGCACGTGCGCGCCAGCGTGGTAACCACCGAAAACCCGGGAGCCAGCACGCTTGCAGCATGCATCGCCGCTTCGGCGATGCCGATCACCGGACCGCGCGCCAGCTCGCGCGCCGCGTATAAGCCAGGGTCGCCGAAGCAGGCGATCACGTACCCGTCGCAGCCCTCGCGCTCGCCGGCGATAACCTCGGCCAGCAAACCCGGCGTCGCGAGGGCTTCGTCGTAGTAGCCTTCAATCGACGGCGGCCCCATCGTCGGATTTACCGCGATCACTTCGGTGCCGGGCGCCGCGACTTCTCGCGCGCAGCGGCCCATCGCGTCGGTCATACGCTGCGTCGTATTCGGATTGATCAGTTTGATGCGCATATCGACTCCTGTTGCAGCACTGGCTCAGCGAGCGAGCACGCGGTAGAACACTGCACCCAATGCAGCACCGATAAACCACGAGAAATTGGCCAGCCCGTCGAGTGCCGGCACCATCACGCAGATCAGGGCAATGAGCGCAGCCGGCAACAATGCGGCCACCGCGCGGTAGTTGACACCGTTTCTATACCAGTACGATCCGCTCGGGGAGACCGAGTAGAGATCGTCGAGCACGATCTTTTGACGCTTCACAAGGAAGTAGTCGACAATCAGGACACCATACAACGGTCCAATGAAGCTGCCGAGCACGTCGAGCGTGTAGTGAATCACCGCCGGATTGTTGAACAGGTTCCACGGCGTGATGAAGATCGACGCCACCGCCGCGAGCATGCCGCCCGCGCGCCAGCTGATCAGACGCGGCGCGACATTCGAGAAGTCGAAAGCCGGCGACACGAAGTTAGCGACGATGTTGATGCCGATCGTGGCAATCGTGAAGGTCAATGCACCGAGAATTACCGCGGTCGGATAGTCGATGCGGCCCACAGTTTCGACCGGGTCCGTGATCAGTTGGCCGAACACCGGCAGCGTCGCCGCGGTCGTGACCACCGTCACCAGCGAGAAGGCGAGGAAGTTGACCGGCAAACCCCAGAAGTTACCGCGCTGCACGCTGCGAAAGCTCTTGCCGTAGCGGGAAAAGTCGCCGAAATTCAGCATCGGACCGGAGAAGTACGAGACCACCAGCGAGGTTGCCGTGATCATCACCGGCACCACTTCCAGGCCGTGATATTTGACGCCGCCCAGATTGATGCCGATGTTGCGCCATCCTGCGCGATACACCATGTAGCCCGCGAGAATGAACATCACCACATAGACCGCCGGACCCGCGAAGTCGATGAACTTCTTGATGGTCTCCATGCCGTGCCAGAACACCAGCGCCTGCAGGACCCACAGCAGCATGAAACCGGCCCAGCCAAGGGTCGAGAGACCCATGAGGCCATGGTGATGAACGTCCGCATACGGCAACAGTTGCGGAACGAACTTCAGCACCACGATCACCAATGCGCTCGAAGCCAGATAAGTTTGGATTCCGTACCATGCGACCGCGATCAAGCCGCGAATCACGGCCGGAATATTTGCGCCGAGCACGCCGAACGTTGCGCGGCAGGCCACCGGATAAGGCACGCCGTTCGCCTGACTCGGCTTGGCGATCAGGTTGCAGAGCACGTTGACGATCGTAATGCCGACCAGCAGCGCGATCAGCACCTGCCAGCTCGTCAGCCCAAGCGCGAACAGACTGCCCGCGAACACGTAGCCGCCGACACTGTGCACGTCCGACATCCAGAACGCGAAGATGTTGTAGGCACCCCAGGTTTGATGGCGCAGCGGCGCCAGGTCCTCGTTGTACAACCTCTCGCTGTAGCCTGCGGGTATCGACGGATCGCTCGACTCGCCGCCGTCTGCGTAGGTGGGAATTGCGGAACTGCCGGGCGCTGCACTGAACTGAGCCATGACTCCTCCTTGGGATAGGGACCATCGATAGCGAATCGAAGGACGTTGCATCGGTCATGCCAGCCGCCCTCTTCTCCCCGTTCGGGAAACACGGGGTTCGAACCGGCTGATTGACCGCGCCGCGGGTGTCTCCGTACTTGATGTACTTGTGGTTATCGCACCGCCTGCCACCGCGGATTCCCGGCGATGCGTGACTACTCCAAGGCTGTCATTCCGTGACGGCCACGCGTGCGCAAGCCGGCAGCGCTCACGCCGAGCCGCCTTGCAACGCCTGATTCGGTTCAGTTCAATTCAGTGCGGCGCGCACCAGCAACGAGCGCGCACCGGCCGCCGGCCTCAGCCTGGCGCGGACTTGGGTCCAGGTGCTTCCTTCGGAGCGTCCTTTGGTGCGCCGTTCAGGGCGCCGAACACTTCATGCAGGTCGGCCGCGCCACGTGCGGGTCGGTCCAGCATCTTCAACTCGACGCTTTGCAAATGGCGCGACATCAGTGCCGCCGCCTCTTTTGCATCGCCGGCGTCGAGCGCGGCGAGAATGGCTTCGTGGTCCTCGAACGAGCAAGGGCTGCGTCCGAGCGACTCGTACAGTGCCGAAATCAGCGTGGAGCGCGCCACCAGTCCGTTCAGGCAGTCGCACAGCACGGTGTTGCCAGTGAGCCCGGCCAGTTCGGTATGAAACTCGCCAGACAGACGAATCCACGCCGGAAAATCACGTGTTTCGAACGCTTTGCGTTCGCGCCCGATCATGCTGCCGATGCTCTTCAAACGGCGCATGCCATGACCGCCGCAAATCTTTTCAACGACGGCCAGCTCGATGATCCGGCGCATCTCGAAGACCTCATGCACTTCCTGCAGCGACGGACTGGCGACAAACGCACCACGATTCGGTTCGAGGTCGACGAGGTGGTCGGTGGCCAGTTGCGCGAGCGCCTGCCGGATCGGGCCGCGCTTCACGCCGAATACTTCGCATAACTGTGCTTCTGTCAGCTTGGCGCCAGGCGCTAACCGGTGCTCGAGGATCGCGGCGCGGATGCGCTCGGCGATCGTTTCGGCTTTCGGACCATTCGCGGCGGCGGAGTCTGTGTCGGACATGATGTGCGTCTCGGTATGTTGGTCATCATAGGATGGACATAAAAATTGTCAACAATTTTTGATTTTAATTTCGACAATCCGGATGCCCGGGCCATGCCGTGGTCTGGCGGACAGCCCGCGCGGGCCTTACTCTGCTTCACTACCAGTTTAATTAATGGATGGGACGGCCGTCTATTGAGGACGGTTTTTGTCAACAAAGTGAGAGACATTCACGGGACCGGTCTGTTGGGATACGGCAGAAAACCAAGACCGTTAGTTGCGTTGAAGGCTCGAAAAGAAAGCGGGCAAACGCCCGCTTCCCTACCCCACCGTTGTTTCAGGCAAGCGTCGGATAGCCCGATAACGACAGTTTGAACCCGTGTGCGTTGGCGACGAGGTGCGCGTCCGCGCCGACCGGCAGCGTCAGCATGTTGGGAACATGGCCGAATTGCAGACCGGTGATGACCGGAATCCCGATCACCGACCGCACCTGCTCGATCATCGCGTGCAGATCGTAACCGTTGTCGTACTCGTAAGGCTTGCCGCCGGAGAAATCACCCAGCACGAGCGCCTGCTGCTGCGCAAGGATGCCCGACAGGTGCAACTGATAAAGCATCCGCTCGACCCGGAACGGCTGCTCGTTGACGTCTTCGAGGAACAGAATGCCGCCTTGCACCGGCGGCAGGTACGGCGTGCCGATCAACGAGGTCACCACCGCCAGATTGCCGCCCCACAACATGCCCGTCACGTCGACCGTCTGCGCTTGCGGCACATTGCTCGTCACCGTCATGGTCGGCCTGGTCAGCGCGGACCAGAAGTGCTGCATGGTGAATTCGCTCAGATCCTCCGCGCCAAAATCACTCATCAACATCGGGCCGCCGAACGTCTTCACGCCGGCGCGGGCCAGCAAAGCAAGCTGCACCGCGGTGAAATCGCTATGACCCACCAGCGCGACCGGCTGATCGGTCAGCCGCCGTTGCAGCCCTTCGTAATCGAGTCCGTGCAGAATGCGCACCGCGCCGTAACCACCACGCACGGTCAGCACGATATCGGGCAACGCACGCGCGGGGTCCGCCAGCCGGTTCAGATCGGCTGCGCGCTCGCCGTCAGTGCCGGCGAAACGCTGGTAACGGCGTCTTGTCGCCTCCACGCCTTCCACGCGATGTCCCTGCGCATGCAAGCGATGCAACGCGCGATGCAGCACCTCGGAATCATGCGGATACCCGGACGGTGCGATCAACTCAATGGTGCGATGGACGGTCATCTGCAAGACCTGCTGAACGTTGTTGTTTTAGAGCGGCTCGGCCGGCCCCGGTTCGCAGCGTGCTTCAACGCACGCGTCAGGACGGGTTTCAGCGTGCGTTTCGCTGCGTGGAGCGGCGTGCGCGCCGAGGTGTGCTTCGCCGCCTGCTTCGACCTGCACTTCGACCGGCGCTTCGCCCCGCGCCGCCGCGCGTGCTTCACGACTTGCGCGCCGCCGTTCGGCGAAGAACGATTTGAGCGCGGCGCCGCATTCGGTTTCAAGCACGCCGCCGGTCACCGTGGTGTGGTGATTCAACTGCGGATTCGCGAAAGCGTCGACAACACTCCCGCACGCCCCGGTTTTCGGATCGCGCGCCCCGAACACGACGCGTGCGATGCGCGCGTGCATGATCGCACCGGCGCACATCAGGCAAGGTTCCAGTGTCACATAGAGCTCGCAGCCCGGCAGGCGATAGTTTTCGACAGCTTGCGCGGCGGCGCGCAATGCGATCATTTCCGCATGGGCCGACGGGTCGTGAGCGCCGATCGGGTGGTTGAACCCTTTGGCGATGACTTCGTCGCCCCGCACGAGCACCGCGCCAACCGGCACTTCGCCGGCTGCGCGAGCCTCTTCGGCGGCGGCCTGGGCGAGCGCCATGAAGCGACGATCCCGTTCGGACACAGGCGGTGCGGACGATTCGTCAGGCGTGGAGGTGTCGATCAGCATTGTGGTGCGCGCTGCTGGCGTTGGATCGCTCGTTGCGAGTGCTGCCGCGCCGGGACCAACGGATCCGGCCCGGGCAGCCGTCAATGTCGCCGCCTTGGCCGCCTCAGCTGGTTCACCGGACTCGACAGACGCCGGACCTGGCACGGCGGAGTGGACAAGCGGCCCGCTCACTGCGAACCCGCATCGGCCATGTTGAGGTTGCCGGTGCGTTCCGACAGCCGCTCGGCAATACGGCGGCAATATTCGCGCGGCAGGACCAGCGGGCCGCCGCGCAGCGATTCAAGCGCCATATCGAGCGCCAGCATGCGCGCGTGGAGACGGCAGCGGGTAGACCGGTCGCTCACGGCATTCAGTTCCGCCTGCAGGTCGCGCAAGGCGCGCAGCTGCTCGACAGCCGGCGGCACGAAGCCCGCATTTTTCAGAATCCGGTTGGCGACGCGCACTTCCTCCGGGACCAGTGCATCGTCCTCCAGGGGCAGCGGCGCACCCGCGCCCGGCAAATCATCGAACTCGCCGCGCGCGGCTGCGGCGGCAATACGCTGTTCGACTAACGCATCAAGCAATTTCATCTGCAGTCCACTACGTTGCGGCCCAAGCATTCTATCAGGGAGCGCGCGACGGTTCCGGCTGTCTGACCGACGAATCCCCCTGGTTTTCAGATTCTGCGTATTTGAGGGACGCATGGTGTGGATTAGGGTGAAGGGTTGCCCGCACCGCCGCTTCATGCCCGCATAAACTTACGAATATCTTTCGCCGCGCGCCGCGAAAACGGCCGCCCCATCTTCCCCATCTGCCTCATCTGCCCCACTCACGGAGTCCACTTACGCCATGCAATCCGGAACCCCCGATCACCGCGTCGTCACAGCACTTCCAGCTTGTGCCACACATTTCAATCCGCGCCTGATCGCATTGACTGCGCCGATTCAAAAACGCGCCTTCAAACGATGCCTGCGCGCGACGCTAGCGGCCGTTACGATGTCGGCCGCGCTATCGGGCTGCGGCGTATTCTGCGGCGGTGCCGGCGGCAGCGGCGGCGGCTTCGCCGGCGGTTGCGCGACCGGCATGCGGTTCTAGTCCGCTACGCCTACACCTCGTCGCCTTGGCTTCGCGACGGCCGGCGCGAACCCGCACGTTCACCCGGCCGCCAATGGCCAGCGCGCCAGAACGACGTGCCGGGTACGCCCCAGCAAGCTGTGCACCAGTGCAAACTCACGCACGTTCCAACTGACGGCTTCGACAGCGCGTGTTGCGATCCACGGCATGCCGTAAGCGAGCGTCACATGCGGGGTGTACGGCGTACTGGCCAAGACAGCGCGATCCCCAAATCCAGCGTTTTGCAACGCCAGCCCAAGCGCATCGTGAAGCGCGTGGAGTCCGACGACACCCTCGCCGCCCCCCAACACCAGCGGCCCGGGCCGCGGCTTCAGCGCAAAGCTGAGGGCGCTGTCGAAATCGACGCTAAAAGGCGCCATCCTGATCGACGCGGCCGCGTTCATGGCCGCCTCCACCCGCGCCGGCGGCAAACCGCCCGCGAAATTCCCGAGATGCAGCAACGTGACGTGCATGCGGTTGGCCGCAAGCGGCTTGCTCTTCGAGCGCGTCTCCCCGCAGAGCTGTTGCGCAAGCTTCGAAATGTCCGCCGCCGTATGCGCGTCGGGAAAGACAGCGAAGAACAGTCCGTCTGTCGGCGCAGGTGGCGCCTCGAGTCCGGGCAGCCAGAGTTGCTCAGGCATGTCGCGCCTGACAGGGTGAAGCCGGCATAAGAATGAATCTCCGTTCGATGGTGCGCGCTTGCCAGCGTTTCCGGAAAGAGCGGCAAGTCGACTGCAGACGTGGCCTCCCAGGACGTTTGCGCCCACGGGCCGCGTATGGGCACGCAACACTGTACATTCATACAGTATCGACGGCAACGTGGAACAGCTCAAAAACTGAAAGTCCCCATCAACGCCAACGCGTTCAACGCAACAGCGTGGCGGTCACGGATCGGGATCGCCGAGACTGGCTGCGCGCAATCGGTCGACATCGAGTATGGCGATTTCCCCGGATTTCAGGCTCACTATGCGTTGGCTTTCGAGGTTCCTGAGCAACTGATTCGTGGTCTGCCGCGACAGCGACACCATCGAAGCCAGGCTGTCTTGCGAGACCCTGATCCTGCTCTGCGCGGCGTTGAGGCCGCCATACCCGCCCGCGATCATCAGCAAACGGTTCGCCACGCGCTGTGCCGCGGGCAACAGGGTCATCGCTTCGGCGTTCTCGAACGAAACCCGAAGTCTTTGCGCCATCAACAACGCAAAATCGCGCCAATATCGAGGTGTGGAATCGAGCAGGTCTCGCAGCGCGGCCTCGGGCACGTGCAGCAGCAGCGTCCGGCTGACGGCGGTGGCGTCGTTCGGCCGTGGCAGCCCATCGAACATCGAGATTTCCCCCACCCATGCAGTCGGTCCGAGCACCGCAAGCAAGGCCTCTTTCCCATCCACCCCGACTGTGCCGAAAGCGAGCGCGCCGCCCAGCACGGCGTACAGGCCATAAGACTGTTCGCCGCGCCGATACAGGAATTGGCCTTTTTCCAGCGTGAGCAGGCCGGCATGGCCGATCAGATAGTCCCGCAACTCGACGGGCAGGCCCTGAAACCATGAGGTCGTTTCGAGTTGTGACCGGTAGCGGTGCAGGCTGGATTCCATCGGCGCGTCGACCTGTCGGGTATCTGACAGATTTTAGGCGGCTTCGCGAACATCATGTGGACTCACACCGTACGACGCGATGACTTCAGCCTCTGCAGCACCTGCTGCACCTGCTGTGCCGCGGGGCCGAATGAGCGATCTCGCAAGGCGTCGTCTCAGGTTGTTCCAGGTTGTTCCATTGCTTGATTCATCGAATAAGGAGTGTCGACGTGGCCTCATCTGTTGTCAGTCTGAAGAACGACGTTTCACCCGCCGAATGGGAAGCGCGCGTCAATCTCGCCGCGGCCTACCGTCTCACGGCGCTGTTCGGGTGGGACGATCTGGTGTTTACCCACATCTCGGCGCGCGTGCACGGCCCCGAACACCATTTTCTGATCAATCCGTACGGCATGATGTTCGACGAAATCACCGCGTCTTCGCTGGTCAAGATCGACCTCGACGGCCGCAAGGTTTCCGAATCGCCCTATGACGTCAATCCGGCCGGCTTCACGATCCATAGCGCGGTGCATACGGCACGCGAAGACGCCCTGTGCGTGATGCACACGCACTCGGTCAACGGCGTGGCGGTGTCGGCGCAGGAAGCGGGATTGCTGCCGCTCTCGCAGCAGTCGCTTGGGGTGCTGGCGTCGCTCGGCTATCACGACTACGAAGGCATCGCACTCAACGAAGCCGAGAAGCCCCGTCTCGTTCAGGACCTCGGCAGCAACACTTATCTGATGCTGCGCAACCACGGCCTCCTGACGGTTGGCGCGACGCCGGCGGACGCCTTCGTCGCCATGTACTTCTTTGAAGCGGCCTGCATGATTCAGGTGCGCGCTCAATCCGGTGGCGGAAAACTGACGCCGATTCCACAGCCGATTCTCGCGGGCATCAAGGATCAGATCCGGATGGCGACGCGGGGCGTCACGCCAGGGGCGCTGGTTTGGCCCGGACTGCTGCGTCGGCTCGACCGCCGCAATCCCGGATACGCCGACTAGCGCGGTTCGCTCGCATCATGCGCGAAGGCGTGTGCCACGCGAACGGCGTAAGCCTGTATCGAGCATCATGTGCCGCGTTTGCCGATTCAACGCAACGCGGATGTAATGGGTAGGTCACCTGAGAACCTGTATGGCAAAAATCTTCATCTACGGCGCCGGCTCGATTGGCTGCTATGTCGGCGGACGGCTCCTTGCCGGGGGTAGCGACGTCAGTTTCATTGGGCGCGCACGCGTGGCCGACCAGTTGCGCAATCAGGGCATCACGCTGTCGCGGCACGACGATAGCCGCTGGCACGTGCCGCCGGAGCGAATCGACGTATCGACGGAGGCGGCCGGCGCCGCCGCTGCCGATCTCGTGCTCGTCACCGTCAAGTCCGCCGCGACACCCACGGCCGCGGCGGAACTGGCGAACGTGCTTCGCCCCGGCACGATCGTCGTGAGCTTTCAGAACGGCATAGGCAATGCGGACGTGTTGCGCGCCGCGCTGCCACAGCACACGGTGCTGGAGGGGATGGTGCCATTCAATGTCGTCGAACGCGGCCCTGGCGGATTCCATCAAGGCTCGGCGGGCAAGCTGGAGATCAGACATACGCCTGCCATGCAGCCGTTCGTCGACGACTTCAGGAAAGCGGGTCTGCCGCTGATCCAGCACGCCGATATGTTGCCGGTGCAATGGGCGAAGCTGCTGCTCAATCTCAACAATGCCATCAACGCGCTGGCGAACCGCCCGTTGAAGGAGGAACTCTCGCAACGCGCCTACCGCCTCTGCCTCGCCATGGCGCAGAAAGAAGCGCTCGCGCTTCTGCAGCGCGCCGGCATCCGGCCAGTCAAAGTGACGCCGTTGCCCACGTCCTGGATACCGCGTGTTCTCAGCGTGCCCGATGCGTTGTTCGAACGGCTGGGCCGCGCGATGCTGACGATCGATCCGCTCGCGCGCTCATCGATGTCCGACGATCTGGCGATGGGGCGCGCCACGGAAATCGACTGGATCAACGGCGAAGTCGTGCGCCTCGCCCAACGCCTTGGGCAAACCGCACCGGTCAACGCACGGCTATGCGAACTCGTGCGCGAAGCCGAGCGGGCCGACGTGCGTCCTTCATGGTCGGGTAAAGCGCTGCTGGCTGAGATGCGGGCTGCAGCACCGCATGCCTAGACCTGTCTTCCGGCAAGGCTAGAATCGGTATCCGATTCCCAGGAACACGATCACCGGATCCGCCGTGATGCGCGTCTTGTTGGACAACACCGTCTGACCGTTGGCGGCCACGGCACTGACTGTCGCATTTGTCTTGAGAAACAGATACGTCACCGACGCAGTCGCGTACCAGTTCTTGCTGATGTTATAAGAGGCGCCCACGTCGAACGCCGGGTTCCACGACGGACTGAGCGACGCCTTGACCTGGCCGCCCGGCCCTGCGATCTGCTGCAACGCCCCGCTGAATGTCGAATTGAGATTGGTATGCGAGTACCACGTATAGTTCACGCCGACACCGGCGAAGGGACGCAGCTTCGCCTGTGCGTCGAAGAAGTAATACTTCAGGAACAGAATAGGTGACCACGAGCGCGTGGTGGCAAGCGGCGCCAGATTCCCCAGATTGAGCGATGGGCCGCCGGCACCGAACGGCGCGGCGTTGCCCTGCGCATAGAGCTTGAGCTTGGGCGGTATGCCCGCCGCCAGGTCAACCGCGATATTGTCCGTAACAAAATAAGTCGTCGAGAGCTCAAAGGTGGCCGTGTTATGTATCTGACCACCCGTTCCCGAAGACGTGAACGTGCCCAATGCCGAACTGCTCTGCAGCGATGTGGCGGAAGACGGGCCGAAATCGAGCCACGCCCCGCCCGCGCTGGTGACGAGACTGCCTGCGCTCTGCCCCATCGCATTCGAACATATCGCGCCTGGTATTAAAGCCAGGCATGCAAGTCTTTTTATCATATCTCCTCCAACTTATTTCGCATTACATATCAACAATTTCTCATCGACGGCTTTTTCAGCCGCACAGATCAGAACTGCTCGATCGGCAGGCTCGCCCCGCTCGATGCGCCGCTGCGAATCGTCTCCAGAAGCGCATTCGCTTTGGGCAAGACCTTGTCGGCATAGAAGCGTGCCGTGGCGAGCTTGGTGCGATGAAAGTCCGGGTCCTCATTCGCCGCGCTTTTTACCGATGCAACGAGCGCGGCGCGCCCCATCTGCCAGCCGCCGCACACGTAGCCGGCGAGCATCAGATAGTCGACGGAACTGGCAAGCGCTGCGTCAGGCTGGGTCGCCAATGCGTGCAGCATCCAGGCGGTGGCCTCGTCGAGCGTCTGTGCACCGGCCGCGAGCGCTGTGCCGACAGACACCACTTGCGTATCCGTGCTGCGTGCGAGCGCCAATGCGGTCTCACGTATCTCCGCGACAAGATCGGCCATCCCCGCGCCCTGATCCGACGCGAGCTTGCGGCCTGCCAGGTCGGCCGCCTGGATGCCGGTGGTGCCTTCGTAGATCGGCGCGATTCGAGCGTCGCGCAGGAACTGGCATGCGCCCGTCTCTTCGATGTAACCCATCCCGCCGTGCACCTGCACACCCAGCGACGCAATCTCGACGCCCAACTCCGTGCACCACGCCTTCAACACGGGAATCAGCAGATCGACACGCACCTGGCGACGCGCGCGCTCACCGGCGTCGGCGTCACGATGCGCGCGGTCCATGTCCGCCGCCATCACGTACGCGAAAGCACGCATCGCTTCGATCTGCGATTTCATCGTCATCAACATGCGCCGCACATCCGGGTGATGGATGATGGCGACGGCGTTAGCCGATTTGCCGCCTGCGAGCCGGCCCTGGACGCGTTCCTTCGCGTATTCGCGGGCCTGCTGGTAAGCGCGTTCCGCCATCGCGAGCCCCTGGATTCCCACCTTCTGCCGCGCCTCGTTCATCATCGTGAACATATGTGCGAGACCTTTGTTCTCCTGGCCCACCAGGTAGCCGATCGCCCCACCCTGATCGCCGAAGCTCATCACGCAGGTCGGACTCGCGTGAATACCGAGCTTGTGTTCGAGAGACACGCAGTGCACGTCGTTGCGTTGTCCCGGAGAGCCGTCGGCATTCAGCAGGAACTTGGGCACGACGAAGAGCGATATGCCGCGCACGCCCTCCGGCGCGTCCGGTGTGCGTGCGAGGACGAGATGAATGACGTTGCCCGTCATGTCGTGATCGCCCCATGTGATGAAAATCTTCTGACCGTAGAGGCGATAGTGGTCGCCTTCAGGCACCGCCTTCGTGCGCACGGCGGCGAGATCCGAGCCCGCTTGCGGCTCGGTCAGGTTCATGGTGCCCGTCCACTCGCCGCTGACGAGATTGGGCAAGTAGCGTCCCTTGAGTTCTTCGGAGCCGTGCTGCCGCAGTGCCTCCGTGGCTCCTGCCGTCAACAGCGGACACAATGCGAACGCCATGTTGGACGAGTTCCACATCTCGACCGTCGCCGCATGCAGCAACTCCGGCAGCCCCTGGCCACCGAACTCGGGGTCGCCGGACAGACCGCACCAGCCGCTCTCGACGAACTGCCGGTAAGCTGCCGCGAAACCGTCCGCCGCCACGACGCCGTCCTTCGTCAGGCGCGCGCCCTGCTCGTCGCCGGACTTGTTGAGCGGCGCCAGCACTTCGGTTGCGAGTTTGGCCGCTTCGTCGAGCACAGCCTCGGCGAGCTCGGGATTCACTTCCTCGAAGCCCGGCAGCGAAGACAACTCGTCAAGACCGGCCAGTTCCGTCATCACGAAGCGCATGTCGCGCAGCGGTGCAATATAGGTGCTCATCATGGTCTCCGGTTTCAGTCCTGTTGCAGTTTGTCGAGTTCACCGGACAACTCCGGCAAAACCTTGAAGAGATCGCCGACGATCCAGTAATCGGCGACCTGAAAGATCGGCGCCTCCTCGTCCTTGTTGATCGCGACGATCACCTTCGAGTCCTTCATGCCGGCCAGATGCTGGATCGCGCCGGAGATGCCGACCGCGATATAGAGTTGCGGCGCGATGACCTTGCCGGTCTGGCCCACCTGATAATCGTTCGGCACGAAGCCGGCATCCACGGCTGCGCGTGACGCGCCGACCGCCGCGCCCAGCTTGTTGGCGATGTCCTCCAGCAGTGCGAAGTTCTCGCCGGAGCCCATGCCCCGGCCGCCCGAGATCACGCGTTGCGCGGCTGTCAGCTCCGGGCGCCCGGAGCGGGTCAGTTGCTGGCTCACGAACCGTGAGCCGGGAATTTCGGCGGCCGGCGCGAGCGGCTCGATCGCCGCCGCGCCGCCTTCGGCAGGCGCCGCGGCAAAGGCTGTCGTGCGTACGGTAATGACCTTGACGCGGTCGGCGCTTCGCACCGTCGCCAGCACGTTGCCCGCGTAGATGGGGCGCACGAACGTATCGGCGGACTCGACGGCAACGATGTCGGAAATCTGCGCGACGTCGAGCAGCGCGGCCACGCGCGGCATCGCGTTCTTCGCGGTCGTGGTGGCGGGCGCCAGCACGTGGCTGTAGTCGGCCGCGACCGTCGTGATCAGCGCGGCCAGGTTCTCGGCCAGCGGATGGGCGTAGTGCGGCGCATCGGCAACCCGCACACGCTTCACGCCGGCGATGCGTGCAGCCTGTTCGGCCACGGCGGCGCATTGCGATCCGGCGACGAGAACATCAATGTCCTCGCCAAGACGCGCAGCGGCGGCGACCGTGTTCAGCGTTGCCGCCTTCAGCGTCTGGTTGTCGTGTTCTGCAATAACGAGTATGGACATGTTTCCCTCTTCCGGTCAGATGACGTGTGCGACGTTCTTCAGTTTGGCCACGAGGTCCGCGGCGTCGGCGACGCGCATGCTCGCCTCGCGTTTCGCCGGCTCCGCGAGCTTCAGCGTCGCCAGCCGCGGTGCGATGTCGACCCCGAGGGCGGCGGGCGTCACCACGTCGAGCGGCTTCTTCTTCGCCTTCATGATGTTGGGCAGCGTCGCATAGCGCGGGGTGTTGAGCCGGAGATCGGCCGTCACGACGGCAGGCAGATCGACCTCGAGCGTCTCGAGTCCGCCGTCGATCTCGCGCGTCACGGTCGCCTTGCCTGCTTCGACGCTCACCTTCGAGGCGAAGGTCGCCTGCGGCCAGCCGAGCAGCGCCGCAAGCATCTGGCCGACCTGGTTCGCATCGTCGTCGATGGCCTGCTTGCCGAGCATCACGAGTTGCGGCTGCTCCTTGTCCACCAGCGCCTTGAGCAGCTTCGCCACGGCGAGCGGCTGCAACTCCGCGTCGGTCTCGACGAGGATGCCGCGATCCGCGCCGGTCGCCAGCGCCGTGCGCAGCGTCTCCTGGCAGGCCTGTATCCCGCAGGACACGACGACCACCTCCGACGCCGCGCCGGCTTCCTTCAAACGCACGGCCTCTTCCACGCTGATTTCGTCGAAGGGGTTCATCGACAGCTTCACATTCGCGATGTCGACGGCGCTGCCATCGGCTTTCACGCGGACTCTCACATTCGCGTCGACGACGCGTTTGACTGGAACCAGTACTTTCATTGCCTACTCCGTTTGGATAAATGACCCCGTCACGCCGGCCAGCTGAACCGGTCGCGCAAGGTTTCGTTCTGTTAGTTCGGGATACGTGCCGCCGGCCCGGATTTGTGCACCGCAATACGATTCGCCTCGGCAGGCATGTCTCCTCCTGGGGGTGGTTGGGCGTATCATTTCGTGAGCAAAACACCGGTTCATGCAGGGTCCGCCGAAGGGCGGCTCCCCCGTGACCGGCTGACTTGACGCACCGTTGTCCAGTAGTGAAACTGCGCGTCTGCTCGCTGGAATCCATAGTGTCTGAGCGCGGCGCCGCGCAATATCCCCCTTAAAGGGGAGCGCGATTGCATTGACGGGGGATGGCAGTCAGGGTGAACCCGAACGCCTGGAGCAACTGATGCACGTGATAAACGCGACAAAAGCGGCGACCAAAGCGCCACCTCCGAACAGACCCCCTCTCTTCCTCGCGACGAAGGTTTTCCCGCCGCGCCTGCCCGCCGGCCTGATCGATCGCCCGCGCCTCGCCTCTCTTGCCGCGCAGACAGAAATGAAGCGCCTGACGGTGATCAAGGCCCCTGCCGGATTTGGCAAGACGTCGCTCGCGCTCACGTGGCTCAACGCGCTCGGAACGAGCAGCGCGCGGGTCGCCTGGCTATCGCTCGACGCCGACGATGACGAACCCGCCCGATACTTCAATCATCTCGCGCGCGCATTGCGGCAAGCCTGTGGCAATGTCGGCGCCTCAGTGATCGGCTTGACCGCCGAGGCGTCGTTCGTGCCGGCGAACGCGCTCGCGTCGACGCTGATTAACGAGCTTGTCGACGTCGACGACGAGGTCTACCTGTTCATCGACGACTACCACTTGATCAGCGAGGCGCCGATTCACGAAGCGATGTCGCTCTTCATCGCCAATGTGCCCTCGCAGGTTCACGTAGTGCTTTGCACGCGAACAGATCCCCCGCTTCCGATGGGAAAGCTGCGAGCCCGCAACGAGCTCCTGGAAATCGACGCGTCGACGTTGCGGTTCAACTTCGACGAGACGCGCCGTTTCGTCGAGCACGAATGCCCCGGCAAGCTCCGCACCCCGGACGTGAAGTCGCTGTTCACCACCACCGAAGGCTGGGCCGCCGCGCTGCGCATCTCCGCGTCGGCACTGGCCCGCAACGATCGCCCCACGGGCTGGCGGGCAGGCGCGCCGAGCGGCGCATCGAGGCCGCTTGCGGATTACCTCGACGAGATCCTTCACTCGTTGCCCGCCGGGATGCTCGAGTTCATGTTGCGCACGGCGATACTCGATCGTTTGAGTGCACCGCTTTGCGAGGCGCTCACCGGCCTGAAGTCCAGCCAGAAGATGCTGGACGCCATTGTTGCGCGCCAGTTGCTGCTGGAGCCGCTGGACCTGGAAGGACACTGGTTCCGCTATCACCGGCTTATGGCCGACTACCTCCGGCGTCACCTGGAAGCCCGCTACCACGAGGAAATCACCGAACTGCATCGGCGTGCGTGGCAATGGTATGCGGCGCAGCGCCAGTGGACCGATGCAGTCAGGCATGCCATTGCGGCCGGCGCAACCGGCGACGCCATTCGCCTCATGGAACACTGCGCCAAGTCGCTCCTCAAGGCAGGCGATCTGCTCACGCTGGTCGGCTGGCAGCGTCAATTCCCAGCCGACCTGATGCGGGCACAGATCACGGTCACGCTTGCGATCGCGTGGGGCACGGTGCTCGCCTTGCGTTTCGACGACGCGGTCTCGATGCTGGATTCGATCGAACGCGATGCCACCGGCAAGGGTGTCGACGCGGACTACGTCCGATGGGAATGCGTGGCCATTCGCTCGGCACTGGTCGCCTTGCAGGATGACCCGCAAAAGGCGCTCACCCTTGCGCAACAATATCTGGAGCGGCCGTCGCGCGATTCATGGACGACCAATGCGGTCTCGAACGTGGCGCGCTTCTGTCACTGGAAAGCGGGCAATCTCGACGCCCTGCACGCCACCCCCTGGATTCCCGACTCGATCGAGGAAGACCAGCGCAGCGTATTCTCCTCCGTCTATCGCCTTTGCCTGCTCGGTCATGTGGAAATGCAGCAACTGCACTTTCCGCTCGCGGAGCGCCGCTTCAACGAAGCGATGGCGCTCGCCGAGCAGCATTCGGGCCCGCAGTCGATAGCGGCGGCGCTGTGCGCCCCGATGATCGCCCAGTTGCGTTATGAGCAGGGCCGGCTGGACGAAGCCGAAACGCTGCTCGTCGACCTCATGCCGGTCATCGAACTGGCCGTATTTCTCGACAGCGTACTGATCTGCTATCGCATACTCGTTCGAATCGCCGTGGCGCGCTCCAATTTTGCACACGCGCATGCCCTGCTCGACCGCGCACAGGAGCTGGGTCAGGCACGCCGATGGACCCGGCTGGTGGCCGCCGCGCTGTCGGAACGAACCCGGCTGAACCTGGCGGAAGGCCGGCTTACCGAAGCAGGCGCGTGCGTGGCGCAGCTGCATCGGTTGGCCGCCTCCGACGCCGGGCCGTCCGCTCCGATGTTGCCGGAAATCGAGAACTTCAGGGATCTCGGCGCTGCGTGTCTGGCGATAGGCCGCCAGCAGACACATGAGGCGGTCGAGATATTGAGCGGTGCGCTTGAGCGTCTCGAACACCTCCACGGAACCTATCTCGCGCTGCGACTGCGGACTCTTCTCGCGCTGGCGTGGCTGAACGCCGGCGAACGCGACCGGGCGCTCGAGATATTCCACGAAGTTGCGGCGGTCGCGGCACCTGCCGGGATTTGCCAGTCGATCGTCGATCAAGGGCCTGAGATCGGCCCGCTGTTGAAGCTGGCGCGCGAGAGCGCCCGCACCACAACGGCCAAAGGGCACGAAACAGTCGCCTGGCTGGACCGTGTGCTGGGCAGCTGGCGAGCACAGCACGAACCCAACAGCGAGCCTCGGCAAGAAGGCGAGCGGGACCGCCTCAGCACACGGGAGCGCGGCATCGTCGAGTTGATCGCACAGGGACAATCGAACAAGGAAATTGCGCGGACGCTCGGGATAACACCTGAGACGGTCAAGTCCCACGTCAAGAGCATCTTTACGAAGCTCGCGGTCGACAAGCGTGCTCAAGCCGTCGCGCGCGCGCAGACGCTTGGATTGGTCAAGCATGGCTAGCGTGTGTTCACGCCAATAACCGGCTTGCGCTGGCCGCCCACGCCACGAGGGCAGCGCCTGGCCTACCATAAGAAAAGCAACACGCATGCGTGGATCAGGACGCCCACCGTGCCCCCGACAAACGTGCCGTTGATTCGAATGTACTGCAGGTCCCGGCCTATCTCGGCCTCGAGCTTGCGGCTCACCTCCTTCGCGTCCCAGCCTTTCACGACGTCGGTTATCAACGCCGACAACTGATGGCGATGGCGCAGCACGAGCAGGTTTGCGATATCGAGCCACCACGCGTTCAACTTGCGCTGAATCGAGGATTCACTCGCAACGCCTTTGCCGATGGCGACAAAGGTGCCGGCGATCATGTCGCGCACCGCCGAGCGCTCGCTTCCGAGATCGGCAAGCACGTGCTCGCGGACGCGATCGAGCAAGGCGCGATAGTAACGCCCGTCTTCAAGATGCCGGATGCAGTCGCGCAGCAACAACCGGCCAAACCGGCGATAAACCACGGAGGTCCGCAGGTTGCCGGACAGATCTTGCACCGCCACGTCGAACCGGCGCCGAAGCTCGTGCGCCGGGTTTGCCACGACCTCGCGGATGAGCGCGACGATGCTTTCGACAAACTTGTTGACGATATAAGTGCCCAGCGGCGCCGGCGTGAATTTCGACGCCTCGCTGAACTTCGCCTTGATCAGGTCCACGTTGGTGCTCAACCACGTTTCCACGGCGCTCAGTCCGCGATCGAGCAAAGGCTGATGGCGGTTGCCTTCGGTGAGGACGTCCAGAACCTGGCCCGCCATGCGCGATACCTCGAACCTGCGCAAGCGCGGAACCACGATCCGATCGAAGAAATGTTCGACGTCGGTCTCGTCCACGTCGTCGAGCAAGCGGGGGAGCGAGCCGGCCACCGCCTCCGCGATCACCGCGCTGTTTTCGCGTACTGCGAGCCACCCCGCCAGCGCTTCTGCTGCATTGAAACCACTCAATCGCCCGACGATGACTTCGGGGGTCAGGAAGTTTTCTTCCACGAAGCTGCCGAGACTCTCGGCGATGCGCTGCTGATTCTTCGGAATGATGGCCGTGTGCGGGATCGGCATCCCGCACGGGTAGCGGAACAACGCGACGACGGCATACCAGTCCGCAATCGCACCGACCGTCCCCGCCTCGGCGAAGGCGCGTGGCCACGCTAGCCAGGGGTGTGCGGCCTGCCAGGCCACACACGTGACCAGGAGAACGATCAGCGCCGCGAGCAGACAGGTCGCCGTCGTGCGCATGCGCTTCAGCCGGACGAGCTTCTCGTCCCTGGTTGGATCAAGCGTCGCGCGCCCGGCATGTCCGCTTCCCTGCGTTACGGAATTCAACGCGCCTCCTGCCGCAGGAACCGCTTCACGACCGGAGCGACTTCACCTGCCCGGGTGATGAGAAAGAGATGCCCGTCATCCACCACGTGCAGGGTTGCATCGCGAATCCTTGCCGCAAGAATCTTTGCGTTCGTGAGCGGGACGATCGGGTCGTCGTTGCCATGCATGACGAGCGTCGTTTGCCGAAGCGCGCCCAGCCAGGGCAGGCTGGTCCATCCCGATGCGGCCAGTAGTTGGTAGAGATAGCCTCGGCCGCGCGGCGCCTGGATATGGCGGCTGTGTTCCGCGAGCAGCGCGGAATCGTGGCGGTACGCGCCGCCGTATATCTCCGCCCCGATTTGCCGCAGGTAGGCCGGATCGGTATAGCGTCGCGGCCCGATCAGTTTTGAAAGCACCGACAGCCGCGCGGGCACCATGATCACACCTGGCGACGTGGCGGCGAGTACTAGCCTGCGGCAGCGCCTGGGGTAAAGGTGCGCGAACTGCTGGGCCAGCGCCCCGCCCCACGATACGCCGAGTACATCGACTGGACCGGTGTAGCCGAGCCGCGTCAGGAGCTTGTCGGACAGGACGGCAAGCGTCGAGAACCGATACGGGATCAAGGGGACGGGCGAGCCGCCTACACCGGGGACGTCGAAAACGATGACTGTGA
Organism: Paraburkholderia caffeinilytica; assembly: GCF_003368325.1. Classification (NCBI taxonomy): domain Bacteria; kingdom Pseudomonadati; phylum Pseudomonadota; class Betaproteobacteria; order Burkholderiales; family Burkholderiaceae; genus Paraburkholderia; species Paraburkholderia caffeinilytica. The sequence goes on from NZ_CP031467.1 coordinate 268,636, forward strand.
CGTCATCCAGTGCCGTCACGAACGGCTCGACCAGTTCGAGATTGGCGCCGATGCCGTTGAACAGCAGCAACGGCGGCGAGGCGTCGCTACCACGCCGGACAGCGACGCGCAGCAACTGGCCGTCCAGATCGATCGTTTGAATTTGCATGGCGTCGACGCATTCCGCGCCTGTTTGTAAGTCGGTCATGCGGTTGATCCTTTGTCGGCTGGAGTTAGCGTGTCGGCTGGAGTTAGCGCTTCAGCGCTTACTCCAGCCCCATAGCGCTTACTCCAGCCCCATGCAGAGCAGTCGACCAGAGTTGGCGCTTTAGCGCTTACTCTGGTCCCATGCAAAGCTGTCGGCTGGAGTTAGCGCTTTAGCGCTTACTCCAGCCCCGCGCAAGATAGTTGCCCGGCCCGCCGCTTCACTATCGCGGCTCACACCGGCCCGTTAGATCACTTCCTGGGCTGCACGAGCGCTTTGAGCTCCTCGACATGCTCCGCAAAACGTTTCGTGACGACAGCGATGCTGTCGGTTTGAGCCCGGTACGCCGCATCCGCCAGCTCCTGCATGTCCGTGAAGGCCTTTTGCAGTGTCTTTTGAACTCCTTCTCCCGCCGCAGCAGCGGATTCGCTGCCGGGGGTCCTCAGACGGGTAACGAGCGATTGCAGTTCAGTCATCGCCGAACGCGCGATGTCCATCTGCTTCTGACCGAGTTGCTGAACGCCGGCGAGCGCAGTCATATTGGCCTCGGCGAGCGCCTCGATGTCCTTGCGGCGCGCTTCGAGAATGGCGGCTACATCGACGCCCGGCAGCTTGAACTGCGTGATGAGCTTCGTATATTCAGAGAAGATATTGCTGGGGTTGGTTGCGGTCATGATGACTCCGTTAAAGTAGTTGCAAAAAAATCGTGGTCGTTAGCCGGCAACGATACCGTTCAGGCTTCCGAAACATAGGTCCCGGGTGCTTTCACACCGGCGGGGTGCCGTTCACTGCCAAGGGACGCCGGCGCTGCGCGCTTGTCGCCGGACCGAGCGACCAGCCAGTCTCTCCAGTTGTCCCACCACGAGTCGGCTTCAGTCTTTGCGCCGGCAAGCCACGCATCGGCATTCGCGGGCAACTCGGGATTGAGGTAGTACTTCGCCTTCGGATTGCCGGGTGGATTGATCAGACTCTGGATGTGACCGCTTGAACTCAGGACGAAGCGGGTAGTGCCGCCAAACGTCGTAGCGGTTTTGTACACCCCCTTCCACGGCGTAATGTGGTCCGTCATACCCGCCACCACATACTTGTCGCACTCGACCTGAGACAGGTCGATCGGCGTGCCCAGCACCGTCAGCGCACCCGGCTTGCTGAACAGGTTCTGCGTGAAAATGTCGAGCAATTGCCCGTGCAGCTTCGCCGGGAGCCGGGTCGTGTCGTTGTTCCAGTAGAGAACGTCAAAAGCAGGCGGTGCGTTGCCCAGCAAGTAATTGTTGACCCAGTAGTTCCATACCAGATCGTTGGGCCTCATCCACGCGAAGACGCGGCCCATTTCCTCGCCCGCCAGCACCCCGCGCGAAATGCTGTGCTGCTTGGCCGCTGCAATGGCCTCAGGCGTTGCGAAGAGACCGAGTTGCGAGTCGGCGATATTGTCGAGTACGGCAACCATCAGCGTGGTGGCGTTGACCGTCTTATCGCCCCGGCTCGCGAGATGGCCCAGCAAAGCCGAGATCGTCATCGCGCCGGAGCAGGCGCCGTGCAGATTGACGTCGTCGCACCCGGTGATCTCGCGCACAGCCGCAATGGCTTCCAGCAGCGCACTGACGTACGTATCCAGATCCCAGTGACTTTGAGCCGCGGTCGGATTGCACCAGCTGACGACAAACACCTGGAGCTCGTTCCTGACCAGATAGTCGACGATGCTCTTGCCCTCGGACAGATCGAAGATGTAGAACTTGTTGATCTGCGGCGGCACGATCAGTTGCGGCCGGCTGTAGACCTGCTGCGTCGTCGGCGCGTACTGGATCAGTTCCAGCACTTCGTTGCGAAAAACAACGGCGCCATTTGACGTACCGAGGTTCCTGCCGACCTCGAAAGCCGTCTTGTTGACCTGCGCGGGCATGCCGTGATTCTTGAGCAGGTCCATCACGATGTTGTTGCAACCGTCCAGCAGGCTGGCGCCGCCCGTATCGATGACTTTCTTGAGCGCCGCGGGATTGCCCAGCAGCGTGTTCGTGGGAGACGCAGCGTCCGTAATGAGCGACATCACAAACCGCGCACGCTCCTTGTTGGCAGGATCCAGCGCTGAGCGCTCGACGAAACCCGCAAGGGCATTGCGCCACGCGAGGTAGCCTTGCAGCGTCATGCGGTATAGCGAATTGTTCTGCCACGCGGCATCGGCAAAACGTTTGTCGCCCTTTGGCGGAGACGATTCCGCGCTACCCGAGAGCAGCCCGAAAAGCTCGCGAGCCAACGCCGCTTCCTGCTCCATGACCAAGCCGGGTTGCCGCCATGCCTGGGCGCAAATCTGCTGTACGGTTGCCGCGATATCGCACGGCCGCAGGCCGACAAAGGGGTTGGGACCCAGCATGCCATCAGCAGCCGAAGCCGCGAGATCGTCGGCCTTCTCACTTTGCTGGCCTTGCAGGTTTTGCGGGCTCTGCTGGTTTTGCTGCGGCTTTTGCCGCGAGCCTTGCTGCGTGCCTTGCCGTGGGCTTTCAGTGGTTACCGCCATTTTGCTGCTCCTTCAGGAATCTCTTGCGCTTCGCCAAACGTCGTGAATCACGCGACCAGCATTGCGAGGGTCTCTGCGATCAGTGCCGGCTTGTCCTCGCCTTCGATCTGCAATTCGTTCATCGTCTTGATGAGAATGCGGCCGCCGCCCTTGCTTTCGGCCGACACGAGCGTTACACGGCTACGTACGCGCGCGCCGGCTTTGACGGGGGTCATGAAACGCACTTTGTCCAGACCGTAGTTAAGGCCCGCCGACGCGTCCCTGGGAACGATGCCGATCTCCATCGCCATGGCCGCCAGCAGCGAGAGCGTCAAATAACCGTGTGCGATCGGGCCGCCGAACGGACTCTCGCGCTTCGCCCGCTCCTCGTCCACGTGAATCCATTGCCGGTCGCCCGTACACTCGGCGAACGCATTGATACGCGCCTGATCGACCACGACCCAGTCCGACACCCCCAGCTCGCGTCCCACGAAGTCGCCGACGGTGGCGACGCTGTAATTTCCGATACTCATCGCTTGCACTCCTGCAAATTGGCTCACCGATCAGGCGAACTGCTCGCGCAACCACTTCTTGTTGAATTTGCCGACACTCGTCTTGCTGATCGCATCGACGAACTTCACGATCTGCGGCACCGCGTACTTCGATATCCTTCCGGATGTGCTGAACGACAATACGTGCTGCTTGATGTCGTCCTCCGTGACGGCCGCCCCTTCCTTGAGCACGACCAGCGCCACCGGCCGCTCGCCCCACTTCTCATCCTTGATGCCGATGACGGCCACTTCGGAAACGCCCTCGTATTGCGAGATCAGATTTTCGATCTCGAGCGATGAAACCCATTCGCCGCCCGACTTGATCACGTCCTTGAGACGATCGGTGATCTGGAGGTTGCCCGTCGGATCGACATTGGCAATGTCCTGCGTATGGAGATAGCCGCCCATCCAAAGCTGCTGGGAAGCCTCGGGATTGTTCAGATAGCCCTGCGTGAGCCACGGAGCGCGCGCGACGACCTCGCCTGTGGCTTTGCCGTCGCGAGGGAGCTCGTCCATGTTGCCGTCGACGACACGCAGATCAACGAGCGGGACAGGCCGGCCGGTCTTGCAGCGCAAACGAAGCTGCTCGTCGGAGTCGAGTTTTTCGGCCCCGGGCGGAAGTTGCGCGAGACTGAGTACGGGGCAGGTCTCCGACATCCCGTAACCGACGAACACGTCGATGCCCCGGTCCAGCGCCGCCTGAGCGAGGCCTTGCGGCAACGCGCCGCCGCCGATGATGACCTTCCACCTGCTCATGTCCGTCGCCTTCCCTTCCTCGCACGAGAGCAGCATGTGCAGGATCGTGCTGACGCAATGCGAGAATGTGACGCTCTCCTCGCGCACCAGTCGCGCGAGACGGTCGGGCACATAGCGCCCGGGATAGACCTGCTTCACACCCATGACCGTGGCGATGTACGGCATGCCCCACGCGTGAACGTGAAACATCGGAGTGAGCGGCATGTACACGTCGCCGCGATGGAAACGCTGTCCCGACACAGGGCTCGCCAGTGCCCCCATCAAGGTGATGGTGTGCAGAACCAGTTGCCGATGCGTGAAATAGACACCCTTGGGAAGACCGGTCGTGCCGGTGGTGTAAAACGTCGTTGCACGCGTGTTCTCGTCAAAGTCCGGAAACGCGTAGCGCGTGCAGCTTGCGGCCAGCATTGCCTCGTATTCCGCCGCGAAAGAAATGCTGTGCGCAGAAGCTTCGCTGCCTGGCTCATCGATCCAGATAAACGTACGCACTGTTTCCAGTTTGTCCTTGATCGCTTCGACGACAGGCAGAAAATCCGTATGAACCAGCAGGACTTCGGCGCCGGCGTGATTGATCGTATAGGCGATTTCTGCCGGAGACAGACGCACGTTCACGGTCTGCAGGACAGCGCCCATCATCGGAACGGCGAAATAGCATTCGAGGTAACGGTGGCTGTCCCAATCCATGACCGCGACGGTGCTGCCGTGCCGCACACCAAGTTGGCTCAAGCCATTGGCAAGCCGTGCGATACGCTCGCGCAGCGTTGCATAGGTCATCCGGAACTGATCCCGGTAGACGATCTCCTCGTCCTGCGCCTGAACGAACGGCGTGAGCAATAGTTGCTTGATCAGCAACGGATAGGCGTAGGCGGTAGACCCTGGCGTCTTGACTTCGTCCTGCATCGATATCTCCTTCAGTCCCAGAATGGCCTGCAAGCTTGAATTGCAGACATGGATTGCAAGCGGATGCCGATGTACTTATTCTTCCCGGCCTGCTGTGGCATCGCGTTGGGACAATCATGCAAGTGTCCGGACTCGGGCAATACCCCCCGATTGGGGGAGTGCCGTGGATACAAGCGGGGGAGACCGGAATTCCCCCCATCGCCCACGCTTGCATGGCGATTTTCCGCACGTATAGAATGAATCGATCTTCCCGATAAATGCCGATAATTCCCGGTAAGCGGCCCGGATCCGACAATGGGCCGACGACCCAGCGCCTGGCGCTCGGGTACGCACGTCTCGGAAGCTGCGCTCACTTGCGATTTCCGGTCGCGTTTTCAGCACCTATGCACATTGACCGTTCCGAAATGGCATTCATGACCGACACGTCCGAGGAAATGCGGACAAACCAGTGGTTCTGCTCGTTGCCTGCCGTCGAGCAGGAAGCGCTTGTCCAGCGCAGCGAATTGATAACGCTGCAGCCCGGCGAATATCTGTTCCGCCGCGGCGATGCACCGACTGGCTTCTGTGGCCTCAAGAACGGCAGGCTCAAAGCCTTCACGCTGCGCGAAGACGGCAAGGAAGCGATCCTGGCGGTCATCGAGGCCGGCAACTGGTTCGGGCAGACCTCCATGACCATTCGCCAGCCACGCGCACGCGATGTCGTGGCGATCGAGCGATCGACCGTCTTCGTCGTCAGGACACCCGCCTTTGACGAGCTGATGCAGAGTCAGGCGTTCCTTCGGGCCATCGCCGAGTTGCAGTCCATTCACATGAACTGGCTCTATCGCATGGTCGAAGATGCCACCCTCCACTCGACGCGCGCACGCGTCGCGCGGCGCCTGCTGTCACTCGCCTCGGGTGACGTGACAGCGTGGCCGCAGAGTCGCCAGGACGTCAGCATCTCCCAGGACACACTGGCGATGATGCTCGGCATCACACGCCAGACGCTGTCGCTGGAACTCAAGGCATTGGCCGAACAAGGCGCGATCGCGCTCCGGTATGGTCGAATCGAAATATGCTCGAAGGACATCCTCTCGTCCTTTCAGGACTATCCGTGATCGCGCCCGCCGGCCTTCCCTCATGCCGCTCGTCGTGCCGCAGGCAGACTAGAACGTGTGCCGCACGCCGGCCATGATGCCTAGCTGTGTCGTGCCGTATGCCGAACTCAGGGCGTTGACGCCCTGGAACTGGGCGCCGACCATGCCGCCGCGATACAGCGAATAGTCGGCTTCCAGATAGGTGTCCGTGCGCTTCGACCAGTTATAGTCCGCGAGCAGCTGGAATTGCGTCGCGTTTCCGTCGGCCGCGTGCGTCTTCCCGGTCTGGATCGTGCGCCAAACGTTGGCAGAAAGGTGAGTCGCATTCCCTACCAGTTGCGTCACGCCACCGAAAAACATTTGCCGGGAACTGAAGGTATTGAATTTAAGCGCGGACAATTCCGGCGCGCTGAACGGACCGTTAGGGAAATTGCCGACAAATCCCGCGTCCTCCCTGTTCACGGCCCAGCCGGCATTGACTGTCGTATCGCCGAGCGAATAGGACCCGCCAGCAGTCCAGGATTTGAAATGCGCGGACGTGTTCACGGCATCGCGCGAGTCCAGGTACGCGGCAGCCAGACGCAACGGCGCGCCGGGCAAATAGAGAAGCGATGCCCCGATCTGGCTGCCCGAACCAAACGCGCCCGCGTTGCCACCAAACGCATACGACACTTCAGCGGTGAGGGATTGCCATCGCGCCGCGTACTTGACCATGTTGCTGGTCCATACGCCCTGAGCCATCATGACTTCCGGCCGGAACTGATAGAAGGTGGGCAGCCATGGGTTGGTCACGAAGGCGCTCAGAACAGCGTCGGAAAGCGGGTTGATCTGTCGGCCCATGGTCAGCTTTCCGTAACTGCTCGACTGCAGACCGACAAAGGCCGTATTGAAGAACGGATAGGCGGGATCGGTCGCGCCGGTGTTCGGGAAAAAGCGATTCTCAAGCTGGAATACGACCTTCGTTCCGCCACCAATGTCTTCCGCTCCCTTGAATCCCCAAAGACTCTCGTTTGCGCCGTTGGCGAGCTGCACACGGGAATCGCCCTGTGGATTCGCGTGAGTCGTGTAGCGAATTCCTTCATCGACGACGCCGAAAAGCGTGACCGACGACTGCGCGGTTGCCGAGGCCGCGTACAGCGCCGCAGTGCACATGATGGCCACTGCCAGGCCGGCCTTGCGTCGATGCCGTTCATTTCCGGCCAGTCTCCCTACCTTCGTCATATATAAACTCCGATTTTATGATTATGTTGCACTACGAACCATATGAACCACATCGGCAGCTTATTCATTGCCAGCCAAGTACGAGCGCATGAGTGCTTCCTGTTGCGTGACTCAATCAGCCGACATGACTTGATCGGCCTGCCGTCCCGGAGAAAACCTCATGCTCTGACGGCACTGGCGCTGGCACCGGCACTGGCGCCGTCGTCGAACAAGCCGTTGTGTCCACAACCACACGTTGCCCTGAAACGTCGATCACAACTGCCAGAAAACTTACGTTGCGCGCCATGAACGGGTTGGCCACGGCACCACGCCTTATCCCGCCGCGTCAGCGCGGCGTGGGGGATAACCCTGGAGGCGTGGCAAAAACGCATCGCGCGGGCAACGGATCAATCCAGCCGGCGGTCTTCGGAATGAACGTTTCGACTCCGTGTCTCCTCTTCCTGCAGCAGTCGCCACTGGATTTTTCCGCTCGCGGTGCGAGGCAAGCTGGCGGCAAACCGAACGACGCGCGGAACCTTGTAGGACGCCATGCGTTCGCGGGCCCACGACACCACTTCGTCTTCCGTCGCGTGCTCGCCGTTCCGAAGCACGATGACCGCCTTGACCGATTCGCCTCGACGCGGATCGTGAGTCGCAATGACACACGCCTCCTGGACGGCGGGATGCTCGAACAGCATGGCCTCGACCTCGGCCGGCCAGACTTTGTAGCCGGAGGCGTTGATCATGCGCTTGAGCCGGTCGACGACGAAGAAATACCCGTCGCGATCGACGTAGCCAAGGTCTCCCGTGCGCAAATAGCGCGTCCCATCGATCAGAACGAATGCATCTCGCGTCGCTTCCGGCGATTTCCAATACCCGTCGAATACTTGAGGTCCGCTGACGAGAATCTCGCCTGTTTCGCCTTCACCGAGCGGCACGAGCGTCTCGGGATCGACGACGAGTGAATCCGTGTTGAAGATCGGCACCCCCATGCACTGTCGCCTGGCGTGCTTCGGCGGATTGATGTGGGTCGCCGCCATCGTCTCGGTGAGGCCGTACCCTTCCACGTACGGGATGCCCCAACGCTGCTCGATCTGCTGCGCGACAGCTTGCGGCATCGCGGCACCACCACCGCTCAGGTACGTCATGGAACTCAGGTCGAACCTGTCGACGTCCGTCAGGTTCAACAGGTCGATGAGCATCGTGGGAACCGTGACCCATGTGCTTACGCGGTGGCGTTCGATCACGCGCGCGGCACAGCGCGCGTCCCAGCGGGTCATGATCGCCATCGTCGCGCCGATGAATATCGGCATGTTCATGCAGTTCTGCATGCCGGTGACGTGAAACAGCGGCACGGAGCACAGCATCACGCTCTCGTTCGCGAGGCTCGGCCATTCAGCACACGAGACCGTTGAATGCATCACGCTGCGATGAGTATGGATGCACCCTTTGGGACGGCCGGTCGTGCCGGAGGTATACGGAATGACCGCCAGATCCTCGGGCCGGGATGCGTGGCCACGCGGCATGCACGCGCGAGCGAGCGCGTCGTTCCAGCCGATGACGGCAGGGCTGTTGACAGATTCTGTGCGAGGCAGCGGCCCGGACGATGTCAGGACGCCTGGCAGCGGCAGATCGGTCCGGTCGCGAAGATAGTCGGCATAACGTGCAGGGATTACATAGTCAACCTGACGATCCGGCAGTGACCGCACATGCTCCATGAGTTCTTCGCCGACGAAGGCGACGCTCGCCCCGCTATCTTCGAGTATGTGTTGCAGCTCCGACGTCCGGTTCATCGGATTGACGGGCACGACTACGGCATCCGCGCGCAGCACCGCATAAAAGGCGATGACGAATTGCGGACTGTTCTGCATGTAGAGGACGACGCGATCGCCTCGCCCGATGCCGCAGTGCTGCTGCAGGAATCCGGCCATCGCATCGACTTCGGATCGCAACTGCCGGTAGCTTACGGTACTGCCGTAGTAGAGAATGGCTGCCTTGTCCGGATGGCGGTTCGAGGAAACTTCGAGATTCGTGTACAGCGATGTCCGCGGCGCGGATAGTTGCCGCGGCACACCGACTGGCCGACGCGTTGAGGTTGCGGTCATGTCTGCTCCGAGCATGAGACGAATTCAGTGAGATGGCGTAGCGCCTTGAAGCCGATTGCTTGCGTCACGGGCACATCGTCCGCGACGCAAGCAGCATCTGCCCACGCCGGCGCTGCGCAGGCAGGCTGCCGCATCCGAACCTGGCGCCGTGCGCGAGGCGGATGCGCCGCTCTACGCCGGAAGGAGCCGGCGGCTCCACTGGCCGATTTCTTCTAGCGTCTCGGCGGTTTCCGGCAGGAACGGGAAGAGCGTGAAGACGTGAACCGAATCGGCCACCATCTTCAGCTTCACGTTTGCGCCGGCTGCCGTTGCCCGTTCCGCGAAACGCGTCGTGTCGCTTTCCAGCACCTCGCCCTCGACGGCCGAAAGGAAGACCGGCGGCAGGTCGGCCAGATCCGCGAACAGCGGCGAGACCATGGGATCGGTCGGCTCGTGGCCCTGGAAGTAGGACGCCACAAGATTGGAAAGCGTCTCGCGATTCGCGGCCGGGTCGTCTCCCGAATTCGCGATGACGGAGGGCCCGCCAAGCGTGAGATCCGTGAGCGGGCCGATTGCCACGACGCCGGCCGGCAACGGCAGCCCCGCGCGACGCAACGCGGCAGCCAGCGCCAGGGCGAGGCCGCCCCCGGACGATTCGCCGCTCAGGAACACCGTCGACGGATCGACACCCGCAGCGAGTAAGCCGCGATAGGCGCTGAATGCGTCATCGAATGCGGCCGGATACGGATGCTCGGGCGCGAGGCGATAGTCGACGGTGTAGCACGGACCGTTGAGGGCGCGCGAAAGACGGCTTGCGTATTCAACCGAGCTTTTAGCCGTTCCCAGCACGTAGCCGCCGCCGTGGAAGTGCAACACGGTCGCCTTGTGCCCTGCCCCCGCGGCAACCACGCGCAACGCACTGACCCCGTGCAGATCGACGTCCGTCACTTCCGTGCCCGCGGGCGCCGGGAACTGCTCCAGAAGGAACCGTTCATAAGCCGCGCGCTGTCCCCGGTCGCCGCGCGCAATGTCATCCGGCTTGAACACGCCCTTCCAGAGATCGAAAGCGCGCTGGCTCTCGGGGCGCGCCATCCGCTTTCCTTCGCGTGCCGCGCTCAAGCCGACGACCTCGCCCGGCGGCAGCTTGGCCGCCTTGAGAATGTCGTGTCCCCAGGCGAACGACCACGAAGCCTCAGCCAGCGGATCGATACGCGAGAGCCCCTTCAGTCGTCCGTTCCGTTGACGTACACGCGCCTCGTCGGGCTCATGCGCCCAATCGACGACAAAGCGCGCGCCCGCCTGAATCCGCGTAGTACGCGGCTGGCGGCGCTGCTCGTATTCCAGCAGCGCGTCCTGAACGCCGGCCCGGCCATGGTTCTTGAGACAGCTGGCGAGAACCCATGCGTCTTCGATCGCCTGGCAGGCGCCTTGCGCCAGGTAGGGCACCATCGCATGCGCCGCGTCGCCGAGCAGGGCGATCCGTCCGGTGCTCCAGTGTTCGATCGGATCCCGGTGGTACATCCCGGTAATGAACGTCGAGTCCACGGCGTCCAGCATCTTCTGGACGGTCGGCTCGGCCCCGTCGAACGAGCGCCGCAGTTGCGCGACGTCCCCCGACTGCGTCCACGACTCGCGGCTCACTTCCGTTGCCGGCACCGACGCAAGAATGCTGTAGAGGTCCTTACGAACCCAGTACGAAACGATATTCCTGCCCACGCCGAACCAGTTGTTCCCGGCCACCGGCAACCGCAGGCCCGCAAGCCGGTCGGCAGGGATGAGCGAGCGCCACATCAGGATGTTGGCGAACTGCTTCTCCTCAGGTCCCCGCAGCGCCGTGCGAACGGCGGAGTGAATGCCATCCGCGCCGATCACGGCGTCGCCACGAATCACTTCGCCATTTTGCAGTGTGACGTAAGCGCCCTCGTCGTCCTGCGAAACCGACGCGCACTCCGCTCCCAGGCGGATCACGCCAGGCGGCACGGCCTTCGCGAGCAGGTCGATCAGGTCGGCGCGGTGGACGTTGTAAAGCAGCGCGCCGTAACGCGCCTCTGCCTCCTTGCCCAAGGGAGCCACGTACAGAAGACGTCCCGTCGACAATTCCAGGTAGTCAAAACGCTCCGGCACGGTCGCGACGCTCGCCAGCGCCGGCTCAAGCCCCAATTCCCGTAGCACGATCGTGCCGTTCGCCGCGATCTGGACACCCGCTCCGACCTCCGTCAATTGCGGCGCACGCTCCAGTACAATCGGCTCGATGCCGTGGCGTAGCAGCGCCAGAGCGGTCGTTAACCCACCAATGCCTCCTCCGACAACTATGATTTTCATGCAAAGTTTCTCCTATCGAGTTAGTTATTGCAGTGTAGTTAATTAACTCGACACGGTAAAGTAATGACGACACCAGGGAAAACCCTTCGCTCGGATGGGGCGGAGACACGAATTCGCTTGAAGGAAGAGGCCCAACGCCTGTTCGCGCTGCGCGGACTGGACGGGGTTTCCGTGCAGGACATCATTTCCGCCGCAGGGCAGCGCAATAGCGCCTCGCTGCGCTATTACTTCGGGAACAAACTCGAACTGGCACGCGAGCTGGTCGTGGACGGTGCGCGCCTGATCGACGAAGACCGTCAGGCGCGGCTCGACAGACTGGAGGCGGAGGAAGGGATCAGCGTACGGGCGGTATTGGGCGCGCTGCTCTTTCCGATGCTCGAGCTGGCGGATCGTACCGGTCAGGCGACATACATCCGCATGATCGCCAACTTGCAGTTGAACAACCGCGCGTTCTTGCGGGAGGCGCTGGAAAACAAGTGGAATCTGGGCTATCAGCGCTGCAATGCCCTGCTCCGCGACCTGCTTGCCGATATCCCGCCGGCCATCGTCGATCACCGGCTGTCGCTCGTCGGCATTTACGGCAATGCCTCGCTGGCAGCGTGGGAAGCGAGCCGTGACAGCGACGAGACGGGCGGGCTGTGGTCGCCGCAATACGCCGTGTCCAGCTTGATGGACACCTTCGAAAGCGTGCTCACCGCGGCGCTCTCGGAGGAAACGCGGTCCCTGTTGGGGGATGCTGACGGCGAGCGCTAGTCCGCTCGCCGCCGGAGTTCCCCCACAAGGTCGGCCCGTGAAACTGGCGCGCTGCGTTACACCGGCGCTGTCAGGTAGGGATTGTCCTTCCCCGGCTCACAGGGCTGCGCCTTGATTTCCATCCGTGCAATGCTCTGCAGGTGAACCTCGTCCGGGCCATCCGCGAAGCGCAACGCACGGCCCCACGTCCAGCTATCGGCCAATGGCGTGTCGGGGCTCAACCCCATCGCGCCGAACACCTGCATCGCCCGTTCGCACACAGCGGTGTGAACACTCGGCACGAGCGCCTTGATCATCGAGATCTCCTTCTTCGCCTCCTTCGCGCCCACGTTGTCGATCATCCACGCGGCTTTGAGAACGAACAGCCGCGCCTGATCGATTTCGATTCGCGACTTCGCGATCCATTCGGCGACCACACCCTGCTCATACAGCGTCTTTCCGAATGCCGTGCGCGCCTGAGCCCGCTCCACCATCAACTCGAGCGCGAGTTCCGCGGCGCCGATCGAACGCATGCAGTGATGAATCCGTCCTGGCCCAAGGCGCGCCTGCGCGAGCGCAAAGCCACTGCCCTCTTCCCCGAGGAGATTCGAGCGCGGTACGCGCACGCCCTTGAACTCGATCTCGCAGTGGCCTTCCGGCGCCACGTGATTGACCACCGGGATATTGCGGATCACCTTGACGCCCGGTGTATCGCGGGGCACGAGAATCATGCTCTGCTGAGCGTGGCTCGGTGCGTCCGGATCCGTTTTGCCCATCACGATGAAGAGCTGGCAATTCGGGTGCGCGGCATTCGTGATGAACCACTTCCGGCCGTCGATGACATAGTCATCGCCGTCACGGCGAATCGACGTCGTGATGTTGGTTGCGTCCGAAGAGGCCACAGCCGGCTCCGTCATCGCGAACGCCGAGCGGATCTTGCCGTCGAGAAGCGGTTTGAGCCACTGCTCGCGCTGGGCGGGCGTGGCAAACATATGGAGCAATTCCATATTGCCCGTGTCCGGCGCATTGCAGTTGAACACCTCCGATGCCCACGACACCCGCCCCATGATTTCGGCCAGGGGCGCGTACTCGAGGTTGGTCAGGCGGGTACCGGGTTCGTCATCGCGCAGATGCGGAAGGAACAGGTTCCAGAGACCCTCTTCGCGCGCCTGCTCCTTCAGGGTCTCCATAAAGGAGACCGGATATTGACCCGCGCTCACCTCGTCGTGCCACTGCCGGATGCGTGGAACGATGTGCGTATCCATGAACATGCGCACCTGAGTGCGCAGCGCTTCGACTTTCGGGCTGTATGCAAAGTCCATTTTTACTCTTCCCTAATCCTGATTGATGTCGTCGACGCGCCGGCCGATCACGTGGCCAACCGCTCGCATCGACCCCTTGACTAGATCGTCAGTCCACCGTCGACGACGATGCACTCTCCGTTGGTATAGCTCGCGGCATCCGACACCAGGTAAAGCACGGTGCCCGCCATCTCACGAGGTTCCGCGTGACGCCGCAGCGGGATGCGCGACATCCAGTTTTCGTAAGTGGCCTGATCGGCGAACAGTGCCCCCGCAAAGCGGGTTTTGGTCAGTCCGGGGAGCAGCGCGTTCACCCGAATCCCCAACGGCCCGCACTCCTTCGCGAATGCCCGCGTCATGTTGACAACGGCGGCTTTGGTGATCGAGTAGATGCCTTGTCGGTCGCCGGGCTGCAATGCATTGACCGAAGCCGTGTTGACGATCGCACCGCCGCCGTGCTCCCGCATCAGCTTGCCCGCCTCGACGGACATGAAGAAGTAACCGCGCAGGTTGACTTCCACCGTCTTTTCGAACGACGACAGATCGGTATCGAGAATGTGGCCAAAATACGGATTGGTCGCCGCGTTGTTGACGAGGATGTCCAGCCGGCCATGCCGTGCCCGAATATGCTGGAAGATCGCGTGAATGTCCTCGAGACGCCCCACATGGCACGGATGCGCTTCAGCGCTCCCGCCTGCTTCGGTGATCTCGCGTGCCACAGACTCGCAATCTTCCAGCTTGCGGCTCGACACAATCACATGAGCACCCTGTTCGGCGAGCAGTCTGGCGATCTCTTCACCGATGCCGCGGCTAGCGCCCGTCACCAGAGCAATCTTGCCTTTCAGATCAAACAAATCAGTAGTCACAATCAGTCTCCCTATCTCTACGTTCCACATTCCTGCCTGTCTTCAGATCAGGTCAGTCGCCATCCTGGCAAGCGCCCCGGCCATCTCCCCCACTTGCCGCGCTTTTTCATTCGATGCGTTACCGCCCAAGGCCCGCTTCTTCACGCCCTGTGCGATCGCGGCAAGCCGGAAGAAGCTGAACGCCAGGTAGAAGTTCCAGTTCTCGATCGACGGCATTCCCCGTCGCGCGCAATACCGCTCGACAATCGACGCCTCGTCCGGCACCCCCAAGGTCCTTCGATTCAGGCCCGCGAGTCCGGCGATATGGCTGCCGGGTGGAAGCCGCAAGCACATGCAGAAGTACGCGATGTCAGCCAGTGGATTGCCGAGCGTGGATAGCTCCCAATCGAGAACCGCGCGAACTTGCGGCGCATCGTGCGTGAAAATGAGGTTGTCGATACGGAAGTCCCCGTGCACGAGCGAAGGCTTTCCCGCCTCCACCGGACAGTGGGCGGGCAGCCACTCGATCAGCGACTCCATCGCCTCCAGGATATCGGTCTGCGCGGCGCGATATTGCTTGCTCCAGATGTCGATCTGACGCGCGAAATAGTTGCCCGGGCGGCCGTAGTCCGACAATCCGGCCTCGTCGATATCCACGTCGTGGAGCGCCGCCATCGTGTCGAGCAGTGCGTCGTAGATGGCGCCGCGCTTATCGACGGGCACGTCGGGCAGCGCCGGATTCCAGAAGATTCGCCCGTCTTCGTAGCTCATGACGTAAAACAGGCTACCCATGACGTCACGGTCCTCGCAAAGGTGATAGGCACGCGCGACAGGCACCGCTGTCCGGCCGAGCGCCGATATCACGCGAAACTCACGATCAACCGCATGGGCGGACTTGAGCAGCGCGCCGGGAGGTTGGCGCCTCAGCACGTAGCGACCGCTTTGCGCATTCAACAGAAACGTCGGATTGGATTGTCCGCCTGGAAATTTTTCGACGGACAACGGCCCATGAAAGCCGGGCACGTGCGCCGTCAGATAGCGGGTGAGCGCGTCGGTGTCGAATTGAAGGCTGGCGTTCATGTTGCCTCCCGCTGGGCCGCCCCGAGAGAGGCAACGCCCTCCTGAGGGGCAGCAAATGTTAAATGAGCGTGGGGGTGGTTCATGTCGAGGGAATACAGGTAGAGGTCAACCGTAGGTCACAAATTCACGCCGCTCGGCACGCTCGAGATGAGGCACCGAATTGAAGCTGACGAGCGACATCGCGTCGCCGTTGAAGACATATTGGCAAACGCTGCTGTTTCGAATCTGCATGTTGAGCGCAATCGCGGTCGCTGCGGGCGCCTGCAGAACCTGTTGGGCAGTGACCGCGATCGGACCGCCTGAACTCACCACCAGAACGCGCCCGCCGCCGGCCCGCTGGATCTCGACGCGCGCACGCCGGACACGCGTCTGGAATTGCTGCCATGTCTCAGGAACACGGCCCGGCAGGCGGTCATCGGCCCAAAGCTGCAGCACGTGCCGAAGCCCTTTGTAGAAGTCCTTCTTTGAGCGTGTGGCCAACTGCCCCGCGGACGAACCTGGCGGCAGCCCCTCTTCGTCGAGGGCTGCGAACAATGCCTGGAAATCGTATTCGTTCAAATCCGCGTCTTGCGCGATCTCGACCTGCGGGCCGCACATTGCGGCAAGAATGGCATCGACAGTTTGCCGATGCCGCTGCATCGTGCCGATGACGACGCGGTCGAACCGCACGTTCGCCTGCGCGAAGTACTCGCCGAGCCAACTTGATTGGGTACGACCGGAGGGTGATAGCTCGTCATAGTTTTCAGCGCCGAAAGACGCCTGGCCATGCCGTACAAGATAGAGTTCTGCCATGCCGTCCTCGTCTGAACATGACTAGCAGAATACCCAGTGGAACATCATTCAGGAAATTGATTGTTGTGATAGACGGCTATAAGTTTTCGTGACACCGCGCGTAGATGTCCCCGCATGTCCCCGCATGTCCCCGCGCATCGCCGTCAGCCCCGGCTACTGGTGCATTTCCCGCATGAGACGCCCAATCTGCTCGCGCAGCCAACGATGAGCCGGGTCCCCTGTCACGCTTCGATGCCAGTAGGAATGCGACTGGAGATCCGGCAGATCGAACGGCAGGGCCAGGATGCGCGCGTCATACCGCTGCAGAAGCACGAGCGGGGCCGTGAGCACGAGATCGGTTCGCATCGCGATCAGCGGAGCAACCAGATAGTGCTGAACCCGCGTCTGGATCGATCGCCTGAGGCCCAGTCTGTTCAGTTCCGCATCGACGAGGCCCGTCCCCTGGGGGCGGCTGGATACGTGGATATGACCGAACCTGAGGTAGTCGTCGATCGTCAGCTTCTTCTTCGCAAACGGATGGTCGTGACGCAGCATGCATGCATAGCGGTCACGGCCGAGCGGCTCCTGCTCGAGGTAGGGGTCGTCGATCAGCGGCGCGTCGATCGCGAGATTGACCGCCCCGCTCGCCAGCGCTTCCGGAACCTCTTTGCGCGTCGTGAAATAGCTCTCGATGCGAATGCCGGGCGCCAGCCGCTGCAGCACTTCCTCCAGCGCGGGCAGGAGGAGCGCCTCCGTGAGGTCGGTCATGCTGAGCCGGAACGTACGCTCGGACGAGGCGGGCTCGAAGCGTCCGCCGACGTGCGTACTCGAGTCGAGCAGTTGCAGCGCCTCGCGAACCTGGCCGATGATGTTTTCCGACACGGGAGTCGGCATCATGCCGGCCGACGTGCTGACAAACAGCGGATCGTCGAATGCTTTGCGCATCCGCGCCAACGCGTTGCTGACAGCAGGCTGAGTGATGAACAGCAGCTCCGCTGCGCGCGTCAGGTTTCGCGTTCTGTAGACGGCTTCGAAGACAACGAAGAGATTCAGATCGACCTTTGACAGACGCATATTCAGATTCCCCGACGCCACTCGAGCTGTATTTTCGACTCCTTCTGTTCACACGCATGCGTCGGCGCAAGGCGACGCCCGGCGTGGTATCGCGGAGCAACCCCGGCGAGTCTACTCCTGCCGCTACGGGACAGCCAGACGGGAACATGGCGACGCTTCGCGCACGCCGATCCATCGGTGCGGCGCGATTGCAAAGGCGGTGACGGACTGTCCACCGCCCCCTGCCCCCGCAAGCCTTATAGATTTTCGCGAATCATCGCGAACACGTCGGCGGACTGCCCCTGCAGCATGGCTTTCGCCGAATACAGGACCATTCCGTACGCCGCGCCCCATTCGATCCTGGGAGGCATCACGAGCGTCATCGTGTCGACCTTGACGTTCAGAAGCGCGGGGCCGGGTTCATTCAACCATGCGACGACTGCATCCTCGAGCTCATCGGCTTTCGTCACCGTGCGCCCCCACAATCCGATCGCCTCGGCGACCTTGCCGAAGTCCGGGTTTTGCAGGCCCGTATAGAGCGGAAGCATGCCTTCGGACTTCTGCTCGATGTCGATGAATCCAAGCTTGCCGTTATCGAACACCACCACCTTGACGGGCAACTTCTCCTGCACGACCGTCATGAGCTCGCCGAACAGCATGGCGAGACCGCCGTCGCCTGACATGGATATCACCTGGCGTCCGGGCTGGCACTTCTGCAACCCCATCGACATCGGCAGGGCCGCCGCCATCGTGCCGTGGAGCAGACTCGAAAACACCCGGCGTTTGCCGTTCGTTTCGATATGCCGGTAAAGCCAGACCGTGGGCGTCCCATCGTCGGCGCAGAAGAGTGCGTCGCTCGCGGCGTGCCGGTTGATCAGCTCGGTCAGATAGATGGGAGGAATCGTTCCGCGATTGGACGCAACGGCCTTCGACCGATGGGTTTCCACCGCGCGGGCATGCTGTTCGACGAGCCTGTCGCGGAACTCGGTCGACGTACGCGCTTCAAGGCGTGGAAGCAACGCCGCCATCGTGGCCTTGATATCGCCGACCAATCCTAGCGTGACCGGATGCCGCCGGCCGAGATGATCGGGCGCCATGTCGATCTGCACGATTCTGGCCTTCTCCGGGTAGAACTGCCGCCACGCGAAGTCGGCGCCCAGCAACAGCAAAGTCTCGCATTCGGAGACCGCCAGATAGCCCGCTTCGCCGCCGATAATGCCGGTCATGCCGACGTTGTAGGGGTTGTCGTGCTCCAGCGCGTCTTTTGCGCGGGACGTGTGCGCAATGGGTGCCTTGAGCCGCTCGGCAACGGCCAGGATTTCGGCGTGGGCGCCACGGCAT
The DNA here is from genome assembly GCF_003368325.1 of Paraburkholderia caffeinilytica. Taxonomy (NCBI): domain Bacteria; kingdom Pseudomonadati; phylum Pseudomonadota; class Betaproteobacteria; order Burkholderiales; family Burkholderiaceae; genus Paraburkholderia; species Paraburkholderia caffeinilytica. Next base: position 287,323 of record NZ_CP031467.1, read on the forward strand.
CCCGAACCGCCGTAGATCGCGATCTTCTCGCCTGAATTAAGGATTGCGGCGACACGGTCGAGGTCTGCGTCGCTCGGCCGGACAACGGGCACATTCGTGTGGACCGAATACGGAACGTTGTCGCTCGCGTCGGCATGGGCAATGTCGACCGGAACGATCAGCACGGCGACGCCGCCCTTTGCAATGGCGGTCTGACAGGCAATCACGGTTTTGCGTCGCGCCTGCTCCGGCGTGATGATCATGTCGCAGAACACGCTGCACGATCCGTAGATCGCCTTGAAGTCGACTTCCTGCGGAAAGTTGAAGCCGAGTTCCTCGCTCGCCACCTGGGTTGCAATCAGGATCACCGGCGCCCGATTGCGGTTCGCGTCCACCAGGCCGTTAATGAAGTGAAGGCTGCCCGGGCCGCAGCTTCCCGCCACGGCCGTAAGGTTGCCGGTCAACATGGCTTCTGCTTCAGCGGCGAACGCCCCCGCCTCTTCATGGCGCACGTGGACCCACTCGATCTCGCTCTCGTCGATGTGATGAGCGATGAGATTCAGCGTATCGCCCACGATCCCGTAGCAATGCTTGACGCCCGCCGAGGCGAGCGTGTCCACAATGATTTCGGCAACTTTTTTGCTCATGTCGGCTCTCCTGAAGGCGCTCCATGCATGACAACGATTCGCCACCGTTGTGAACCGCAGGCCCGGCGTTCGTCGCTGCGGGGCGCGCTGATTCCATCGGTGCGAAGATTCACTTATCGTGCGTGAATTCCCCATGAGCCGATATCACCCTCAGGGGGGATTGGCGCCATGATGGCTCCCCCATGCTCCATGCCTCACGCCTGAACTCAGGTCTGAAGGATGCGTCAGCGTGTTGAAAGAGCGAGCAGACGCCGGCCGATCCGATCGCCGCGCGGCAAGGAATTCGACAGGTGCTCGAGCGTCGACATGAAACGGCGCTGCTGCACATCCGCCTGTTCGGCGTCGCCACAGGCCTCGTGAATCGTTGCCGCCGTGCGGTGAAGCCGCCAGTCCGCCAGCGGGGTTTCGAAGCCTGCCGTAGCCGCGAACGCGGCGTCGATGCGCTCGCGTGCCATGAGCGGATCGCCGCTCGCGAGCGCCTCGCGCGCAACGACGTCCCAGGCGAGCGCCTGCCACGTCCGGTCCTCGGTGGCGAGGGCGAGCGTGAGGAACGCGTGGCCGTGCACGTGGGCGCTGCGAGGGTCGCCCGCCATCAGCGCGGCCTCGGAGCGCCCCCATTCGATTGCCAGCCGCCAGTACCAGTCGAACATGATGGGCGTGGCGTCCATCTGCCGTTGTGCTTCGGCGAACAGCGACGAGGCGCGTACGCCGTCCTCCAATCCGATATACGCGAGGCCCGCGAGCACGATGCACGCACGGTGCTGCACGGGCAGCAGCGCGCCGGGGTCGGCTTCGGCCGCCCGAGCGGTCGGAGCCGGAACAAAGCGTTCGTACATGTCGATGACCGATTCGTACTCCATCGTGTGCACGAGCAGCCAACCCCGGTAGACCTCGAGTGTGCGGGCCGCGAAGTAATCGCCGTTCTCGCGGAACGAAGCCATCCCCTGGTCGAACGATTCCATCGACCGGCCTAACTCGCCGAGGAAAAGCTGAGCCCACGGCGTACCCAGCCGGAGCATCCACGTCGCCCTCGCGAGGTCGAAGCCCGGATGTTCCACTGCGTGTTCAAAGAGGATCTGGTAATTCGCGCGCACAGTCCCGAGCGCTTCGCGATACCTACTGGAAATGATGCACAGCATGCTGTATTCCAGATTCGCCCGGGCGATCAGCAAGGGATCCCCCGTCTCGCGCAGCGCGCGCATCGCGGTCTCGCACTCGATCAGATCGGCATGCGACCAGCCGTCGGTCCAGATACGGCGTACGCAGGCGCTCACGCGCACCAGCGCACTGACGCGCAGGTCGGGATGCGATGCACTGAGCGCAAGCGCCTCGTCCAGCATCTCGATGCAACGTCGTCTGTCGCTCCAGCTAAACACGTAGGCGAGGCCGAGCATGGCGCGCAATTGCGCATCGAGCCGGCCAATCGCGCGGGCCTGCTCCTCCAGTTCGATCCAGGCGGCCTCAGCGCGTGGATCATGCGCCGCGGCGTAAAGCGACGCGCGCGCCTCGGCAAACTCAAAGCTTTTGAGCGGCCGCAAATCGGACGGCAACTTTCTGGTGAGCGAAGCGGCAAAGTCGAGAATCGACTGCGCCTCGCGATAGGCAAACCGAAGCTTCGCGGTTTGCAGCGCAATGCGCAGATAGTCGATCGCCTTGAGCCAGTCTCCCGCGTCGGCGAAATGGTGGCCGAGTTCGTCCGCCACCTCCGCTCGCTGATCGCGGGCATAGATCGCCTCGAGCCGTTCCGCGATTTGCCGATGCAAACGGGAGCGGCGAGTCAGCCCCTGGCGCCCATAGAACGCGTGGCGAACGAGGGCATGGTCGAAACAGAACATCGCCGCCGCGCTCCCGTCGGGTAAGCGCTTCACGCCGCAACGTTGAATGAAGCGCTGATTGCGTGCCAGCGCCTCGCAGAGATCGTCGAACTGCTCGGTCGACAAACCCGCGGCCCCGGCCACCGTCGCCGATGAAAACCGAAGCCCTGCCACGCTGGCGGCTTCCAGCAGATTCCTTTGGTCGGCGGGGAGGCGCCGGATTCTACCCTCGAGCGTCCGGGTTATCGTGTGGGGCGCCGCCGCGCCGATCGTCGCGAGAGGCGCCAGCGGCCGCCAGCCCGTCGCCGTCTTGCGCAGCATGTTGCGCTCCACGAGATCCGCGAGGGTCGCCCGCATAAACAGCGGATTGCCGCCACAGCGTTGCGCGATGAGATCGGACAGTTCTTCCTCGGCTGGGTCGGTACGATCGCGGTCCGTCAGCCACGCAACCACCGCGTCGCGCGGCAATGGGCCAAGCACCAGATCCCGGCATAGGCCCCTCAACGAAAGCTCGTGATGCAGTTGCTCGATGGGGTGCTCGGTCAGCGCCGCCTCGTCCGGCCGGTAAGTGACGACGACCATCAGGCGCAGCGCGCCCGGCTGGCGCGCCATCGCCGCCAGCAAGTCGATGGTCGAATAGTCGGCCCAATGAAGATCTTCGAATATCAGCAGCAGCGGTCGCATCTGCGTCAGAAAGCTCAGCAAGCCCCGGATTTCCCGCAGCATGCGTTCGCGCGACGCAGCAAGAATCTGCCGATGCAAGGACTCGCGTACATGGCTCGCCACCTGGCCCGGGAGCTGCCATGCCCACGTGGGCGCGAGCGTCACCAGCGCTTTCACGACTTCGCTGCCGCCGCTTCCCTGGCAAAGCTGCCCGAGCGCCTGCAAAACCGGATAAAACGGCTCCGTGCCGCCATAGCCTTCGACACAATGCCCTTCGGCGACCCACGCATCGTCGGGTCCGAACCGCTGGTCGGCAACGAACTGCCTGAGCAACGCTGTCTTGCCGATGCCCGGCTCGCCGGCAATCACCACGACCTGGCCGTTTCCGGATCGGACCCGGTCCATTGCGGCACTCAGTTGCTGCAGTTCGCCCGTGCGCCCGGCAAAGCGGCCGAAGCTTTCCTCGCCCGCGGCCGGCACGGACGCCGTTGCAGGCGCCTCGACGGGCGCGACGAAACGATAGCCGCGTCCGCGCAGCGTTTCGATGTAGCGAGGGCGCTGCGCACTGTCGCCAAGCCGCGCCCGGATCATTTGTATGTGGCTCTTCACGACTTCGGGCTGCACGTGCACATCGGGCCACACTGCTTCGAGCAGCGCGTCATGGGTAATCAGCGCACCGCGATGCTCGATCAGAAACCGCAGGACGTCGAACGTCTTGCGCGTCAGGTCGATCCGCTCGGGTGCCGTACCGGCATCCAGCCGCCAAAGGCATTCGTTCGCCGTATCCAGACGAAAGCCTTCGAAACTGACCGACGACAGCCTGCTCGACTGAGCCTTCATACCGACTTTGCTCCTCATGCCTGGATCAGGCTCGAATGGGTTGCACGCGGGGTTGCACACATGAGCGCCATCTCAAACCTCTGACGAACCGACATGCCCGCCCGACGGGACGCGACGCACGCTTTTACCTTGAACGTAAGGCGTTCGAAATCCGGGAGCGTGATTTTGTGCTCCTGATTTGATAATGGAATGCTCCAGTCCGCAGTCCCGACAGGCGCAGTATAAAATCGCGACAACCAGGCCGGGTTGCGGCTCACTCGGAGAATCTGCGTGATCGAATTTCCCCCCTTTCGATTGGATCGGCTGAATCGATGCGTCTGGCAATGCGCGCCCGACGGCACCAGCCACAAGCTCGCGTTGGCGCCGCGCGCCTACGACATGCTGCAATACCTGATCGACCACCCTAGCCGGCTGATCACGCACGACGAATTCCTCGACGCACTGTGGCAGAACGTGCATGTGCAGCCCGAAGTGCTGAAGGCCCACATGCTGACCATCCGCTCGGCGCTCGGCGACGATCCCTCGCGGCCCAGCTTTATCGAAACCCATCGCGGCCGCGGCTATCGCTTCATCGCGCCGCTCTTCGCGAGTTCCGGCACCGGCGCGCGCGGGGTGGAGCCGCGCGGCCACGGCGGGTTCGTCGGCCGCACGCAGCAACTGAACCGCCTGAAGACGCTGTTCGACGAGGCGCGCAATGGCGCATCGCGCATCGTGTTCGTGGCGGGCGAACCGGGCATCGGCAAGACGACGCTCGTCAACCGGTTTCTGGACTCGCTCGCGGGCGACGCCACCGTGTTGACGTCGCTCGGGCGCTGCGTGGAAGGCTACGGCGGCATCGAGCCTTACTACCCGGTGCTCGACGCGCTGACCCAGCTGACTCGCGGCGAAGCGGGCCCGATGATCACGCGCACGCTCGTGTCGATCGCGCCGACCTGGGCCCTCCAGATGCTCGGCTCGGTCCCGCAGCAATACCGCGCCGAGCTGCAGCATCAGGTGATCGGCGCGGCGAGCGGGCGCATGTTGCGCGAGATCTGCGAGTTCCTCGACGCACTGTCGCTGGAGCGCCCGCTCGCGCTGGTGTTCGAAGACCTGCACTGGTCTGACTATTCGACAGTCGACATGCTGTCCGCGCTGGCCCGCCATCGCAGCGGCGCCCGTCTGATGGTGATCGCGACGTACCGTCCGGAAGACGCCGAACTGGCGCAACACCCGTTGTGCCGGTTGAACCGCGATCTGGGGCTGCAGAAGCTGTGTCACGACATCGTGCTGGAACCGTTGAGCGAAGGCGCCATTGCCGAATATCTGACAGGCAGCCCGCACGACGCCCGGCCCGACAGCGCGCACGGCTTCGCTCAGCTGGTGCGCGAGCGCTCCGGCGGTAACCCCCTGTTCATGGTCGCGACGCTCGATCACCTGGTCGAGCAAGGCATCGCGCAATCGACACCCGAAGGCTGGAAGCTGCATCTGTCGCCATCGGAGGTGCGGCTGGAAGTGCCGCTCACGTTGAACCAGGTGATCGAGCATCGCATCCAGCGGCTCTCCGACGACCAGCAACGCGCGCTCGAAGGCGCGAGCGTGGCCGGCCTCATGTTTAGCGCGACCACCGCGGCGCCGGCCGCCGGCTTTGATCAGGAGCATTTCGAGGATATCTGCGAAGCGCTCTGCCGTCAGGAAAGCTTCATCCGGCGCGAACCGTCGTCTACCCTCGATGACGGTCTCGCCGCCTGCACCTACGCGTTCCGCCACACCATGTACCGGCAGACCTTCTACGAGCGGCAGGGCCAGCTGCGCACCGCCGGCTCGCATCTGCGCGTCGCCGGGGCGCTCGAGGCGCTGTTCGCGCCGGACGAGCGTGGCGGGGTCGCCGCCGAACTCGCACAGCACTTCGCCGCCGCGAAACGTTGGGACCGCGCGCTCGGCTATCTGCGCATCGCGATCCAGACGGCGAAGAAGCGTCTCGCCTACAACGACGCGCTCGCGGTCCTCGACCGCGCGCTGATGTTCGCGGCCAATCTGCCCAGTGAAGCCCGCGCCGCGGCGGAAACGGAATTCCTCGAAGGCCGTGCTTCGATCTTCGCGGCGGCCCACGATTCCCGCGCGCGCGAAACCTGCACACAGCTCGCCGAGCGCGCCGCGCAGTACGGCCTGATCGACATTCAAAGCCGGGCGTTGATGAGCCTCGCGTACACGTATAGCTGGCGCGACCAGGCGCGCTGCAGCCAGATCATCGACGAAACGCTCGCGCTCAGCGTTCGGCAAACCAATCCGCAGCAGCAGGCCCGCACCCGCATCAGCTGCTACGTATGGCGGATGTGGGTGCGGGGCTGGTGCGCGGAAGACATCGTGCAGTGCGAAGCCGCGCTCGTCCCGCTGCGCGCCGGCGACGATCCCTACACGACCGCCTGGTCGCTGTGCGAATACTCCATGGTCTGCCTCGTGTCGTCGCACTACCAGAAGGCCCAGGACACGATCGTCGCGAACTACCGCTTCCTCGTCGAGAACGACGAAAACCGCCCCGAGTTCAACATGGCGCGCGCGACCTGGATGGTGCATCTCGGTGTGCCGTGGACACTGCTCTATCTCGGCGAATTCGGCCGCGCGCAGCGCGAGTTCGACAAGGCAATCACGATGTTCGCGCACAACGGCAACCCGTACGGCGCGGACACGCTCACGCTCTATCGCTGCTGGGTGCAGTTTCATGCGATGGATTTCGATGCCATGCTGCAAGCCTGCGCACAGGTGCTGGCCGGCAAGTCGCCCGAACCGGGCAGCGGCAAATCGATCCTGCCGGCCGAGTACCGGCTCTGCCTGCTGCTGACCGGGCTCGCGCAGCTCGGCCTCGGCGATACGCGCGCCGCACGCGATTCGCTCACGCAGGTCATGCAACGGATGGACACGCAGCCGGTGATCTTCGATTGGTACTGGCGTCTGCCGCTCGAATGGGGGCTCGCGGGCGCCGCACTCGCTGAGCGCGATCTCGACGCTGCAATCGCCCACGCCGACCGTCTCGTCGAGCTGGCGACCCGTATCGAAGAGCGCACGTGGCAGGGCTTCGCGTGGGACATGCGCGCGCGGGTCGCGTGCGAACAGCATGACGCAAGCCATGCGTTGCGCTGCGTGCAGCATGCGCTCGACGCGACGCGCGGTTACGAGACGCCGCTTGCGGACTGGCGCATTCATCGCACGGCGGCCCGCGCCTGCGAGATGGCCGGCGACACGCAATCGGCGCGGTACCACGCCACACTCAGCAAGACGATCAAGGACGCGCTCGCCGTGACGCTGCCGTCGGGCCATCGTATGCGCGAGACGTTCGAAGCGGGCTAGTCACCGGCGTGCCCGCATCCCGACAGCCGCACGAGGCCCAGACGGCTCGCCAGCGTCACCGCTTCGATCCGGTTTCTCACCGACAGCTTCGTGTACAGATGCTTTGCGTGCGACTTCACGGTCTCGGGCGCGATGCTCAGCCGGATCGCGATCTGCTTGTTGGTGAGCCCACGCCCCATCAGTCCGATGATCGCGCGTTCGCGTTCGCTGAGGCCCAATGCGGCCACGGATCGCGCGAAGTCTCGCGCCGTATCGTGACCCGGTTGCATGCCGGCGCTACCGCGCCGGCGTCGCGACATCAATGCGCTTGCGTAGGGAAGCAGATCGCGAACATCGCCGGCAGGCACGATCGCACCTTGCACGATGCCCTCGATCAGCTTCGCCACACGCTCGCTGCAATCGACGAGCGTCTGCTGCAGTCCCACTGAAACCGCCTGCCGCAGCAGCGCGACGAGCGCCTCGACCGCGTCGTCGCGCAGCCCGGCGACCAGCAGCGCTTCGACCAGCAACAGCGCGATCGTCACCGCGCCGTAGCCATCGCGCCTCAGATCGGTATCGCAATGGAGCTGCCGCAGCGCCGCGAGATCGACCGCATTGGATACCTGGATGGGCGCCTGAGGGAACGCCTGAACGGATGGCTTTGCGAGCGCCTGAGCGGATGCGTCGGAATGCGCCTGCGCGAGCGCAAGCCGGGTCTGCGCGAGCGCGTGGTAACGCGCGATCTCGAAGCGCGCGCTGCTGCTCGCCGCGCCGCATTGCCCGGCCAGCACGGCAAGCCGTTGTGCGCAAAGCGCCGCCTGGTCGACGCGCTCCGCGGCCACGTGCATCTCGACCTGCTGCGCGAGGCTGGCGGCGCGCAGCCGCGGCCAGTTGCGCTTCATCCCAAGCGTGTCCGCCTCGGCCAGCAGCAGGAGCGCTTGTCCCGGTTGCCGGCGGTTCGCCGCGATGCGGGCGAGCAATCCATAGCCGCGTACCGCGCCTTCGATCGTGCCGCCCTGCCGGATGCCCGGCAGCCGTGCCGCGACCAGTGCTTCGCTCTCGTCGACGCGGCCCTCCTCGTACAGCACCTGCGCCATCACGCAGGCGGGCAGCGCGTCGATCGCCGCCGGGCCGGCGCCGAAGCGGCGCGCGACGTCGAGCGCGCCGTCGGCCAGCAAGCGCGCGGCATTGAAATGCATCTGACCGAATTCGATCGCGGCATCGAGCGCAAGGTCGAACATCGTGGTGACCGCGCGCAGCCGGCCCGGCTGCTGGTCCGGCTCGCGCAGCTCGCGGCGTTCCACCGCGTAGAAACTCTCGAGATCGCCAAGGCGCCAATAAACGCAGCGGCACACCGTCAGCGCGACGTGCGCCGTCGGCGTTGCGGTGCCGAGCCGCAGCGCGGCAAGCGCAGCGGCCAATGCCGCCCCCGCGTCGTCCTGCAGCAGGAGCGCCGCGGCTCGCACCGCGGCAATCTCGCATCGCAGCGCAACCGCGCCAGGAACTGGCGAGGGGCCGAGCTGCCCTTCAATCCGCTGCGCGGTCAGCAGCGCTTCGGCGGCCTTGAGCCGGATCAGCATCTGCCATGCGCGCGCAAGCTCCAGATGGATGCACGCCACACTCACCGCCGCGCGTTCCCGGCCGGCGCGCGCCAATGACCGAACCTCGTCGACGTACACCGCGGTGGACGGCACGACGTGCAGCGCCCGCGTCACGAGGGCTTCGGACTGCGCCCGTGGCCGCGCCGCGCGGGGATGAGAATGCTCCGTTTCCTGATGAGTCTCGCAGACAATCGCCTCGTTCATTCCATGCTCCGTCGGACAGCAGATCGTCGCAACCGCGTGACGAACACAGTACCGCCCAGACTAGAGATGACCGTCCGGAAAAGCGTGATGATTCGGTTCTTTTTTGGTAAAGGATAGGTTGTCGCCCGGTATTGGCGACGCTGTAACGTAAACGAAAGCGATCGATACCGAGCGTTGTCGCGCGGCCGGCGGTCAGTTGGGCAACACGCGCTCGACCTCGGACGCCAGCATCATCGCCGCCGCGTTGACGGGACTCGGCCGCCCCTGTCGTGGACGGTAGACCGCGTCACCGGCCTTGATCGGCGCGCCCGACAACGCGCAGCGACCGCGCCGCCTCGCGACGCCGACCCGCCACAACTGGTCGCCGTAGCGGCACGACGTTGCGTCGCACCAGTACACGACCACGATTTTCGCCGAAACGCGATCGAGCACGCGGGCCATGCATTCGTGGCGCGCACCGGTTTGCGCGGCCGGCACCCTGGCTGCTTCACGGCGTGGCGCCACGCAGCGCGCGGCCAACTCGCACGAGCCGTTGTCGAGCAGCCGCAGCGCGGCACCCCAGCATTCGTCATCCGCCAATTCTGCCTGCATGATCACACTCCCGTGTCGGCCCAGCGCGCGCCGGCGGCCATGGCCGGCTCCACGGCCGGCCGCTCGATCGGCCGCTCGCCGCGCATGCGGGTCCGCCAGCTGTTGGGCGGCTCGCCGACCATTCGCCCGAAAACGGTCGTGAAGTGCGCATGCGACCCGAAGCCACAACTCAGCGCGACGTCGAGCACGCTGAGCGCCGACGAGCACAGCAGCTTCTGGGCATGTTCGATCCTGCGCCGAAGCAGATACGCGTGCGGCGAATAACCGGTCGTCGAGCGGAACTGCGCGGCGAAATGCATGCGGGTGAGACCGGTGCTGGCGGCGACATCGGCAAGTCCGATCGGCTGCGCCAGATTCGCTTCGATAAAGTCGAGCGCGCGCCGCAGACGCCACTTCGGCAGCGGCGCCGCGCGCCGCGTGGCCTGCGGCGTGCGCTCGGCGGCCCGCGCGACGAGGCGCGCGACGACCGCGTCACAAGCGCTGTCCGAGTCGAGCCGGCGGGACGGGTCGGCGAGCGGATCGGCTTCCTCGAGCACAGTCCCGCCGTCGGCGGCGAAGTCTGCTGCGTCGTTGCGGTACGTTGCATCCGGTGTCGGCGAGAACATGTGCGCCTCCTCTGCGATCCCATGCAAGATGATTATTGTCGACGGTCTCCATCTTGCGCAGTCCGGCAGCGGCGCGACATCCCCTCGTCGGGTGAGCGCAACAGGCGTGGTCTCCCTCGTTCGCGCGTTCTCAGGCGCCGCGACGCGGCTTGATTGCGCCCGCGGGATGGCGCTTCGCGATCGACGAGCGCAGCGCGGAATAGGCCGGCGCGACCATCGGGTAATCGGCGGGCAGACCCCACTTCGCGCGGTATTCGTCGGGGGTCATTGCGAAGTGACGCTGCAGGTAGCGCTTGAGCGACTTCAGCTTGCGTCCGTCTTCGAGACAGACGAGGTAATCGTCGCGCACCGATTCCTCGACCGGCACCGCCGCGCGCTGCCGTGCGGGCGGTAGCGACGTCGTGCGCAATGCCGCCAGCGCGGCGTAGGTGCTCCAGATGAACGCCGGCAGATCGGCCGCCGGCAATGGATTGCACGACACGAAGCTCGCCACGATTGCGGCGGTGAGCTCGATCAGATCGACGTCCTCCGTCGTCACGGGCCGCCTCGGCGAATCAACGGTTCCGGGTGGAACAGCAGTGTCGCCCGACGTGGCGTGCGGCTTCCCGAAGCTTCATGATCGTTCAAGACTTGGCTCCCTGACAGACGGGTCATCGGTCGCATTAGGATCGGCAGGCACGGCGCTCAATCCCCCGAACGGGGGCGGTCACGCTCGCACGGACGACCGGCGGCCGCGACCAGTCCGGCGCGCCCGCTGCTCGGGGTCCGCTGTTCGGGGTCCGCTGTTCGGGGTCTGCCGTTCGGGGTCTACCGTTCGGGGTCTGCCGTTCGGGGTCCGCCGTTCGGGGTCCGCTGTTCGGGGCCCACCGCTCAGGACTCATCGCTCAAGGCCCATCGCTCAAGGCCTGTCCACGCGAGTCGCGACTCCTACTGCGCCTTCGTGCCGGCGGCGGGTTCCCCCGGCAGGTCGTCGCTGCGATAGCCGCCGCCGAGTGCTCTCGTCAGCGCGATGCCCGCCTCGATCTCGTCGCCGGTAAGCTGGACGAGTTCGAGGCGCCCAACGATGACCGGCGCCTTCGCCTGCATCGCGCTCATCCTGTCGCCGAGGCCGGTCTGATAGCTCGCCTGGGCACTGTCGCTCGCGAAGCGCAACGCGTCGAGCCTGTCATGCTGCAAATGCACGCGATGATCCAGGTCGTCGATCTCGCTGCCGCTTTGCGCGACGTCGCGCACCGCGTCGAGCACGGCCTGATCGTACTGCTCGATCAGCGTGTTGCTCGCCGTGCGTGCGCCGTGCAGGTTCGCGTTCAGGCGGCCGCCGTCGAAGATCGGCAGCGTGAGGCCGGGAATCAGGTTGATCTGCTGGCTCGAATGCAGGAACAGGTCGCGCATTCGCAGCGCGTTGAAGCCGAAGAACGCGGTGATGTCGAAGCTCGGGTAGAACGCCGCTTTCGCCGCATCGATCTTGTCGAACGACGCCTGCACCAGCCAGCGCATCGCCTGCAGATCCGGGCGCCGCGCGAGCAGCTCATAGGAAAGCGCCGACGGCAGCGATACCGACGGCGCCGGCAACGGCACCGGCGCGATCGCCGGCAGATCGTCGGGACCGGCGCCCGCCAGCGCGCGCAGCGCCTCACGCGCGTGGACGACCTGCTCCTCGCTCGATGCGATCTGCTGATCGATCGCGAGCAACTGCGAGCGCGCGGCGGCGGTTTGAGTCAGCGCTTCGAGACCGCGCTCGTGCCGCGCCGATCGCGTGTCGAGCTCGAACGCGCGTACTTCGCGAAGTTGCCGCAACAGCTCGAGGTTCGCGTAAGTGATCTGGATGCTGTAGTAGAGCTGCGCGACGCCCGCCGAGAGCTCGAGCTCGGCCTGCGCCGCCTCCGCGCGCCGGGCGTTCTGCTCGCCGATCGCCGCGCGCACGAGGTCGCGCTGCTTGCCCCAGATGTCGATGTCGTAGTGCGCGTCGACGCCCACCAGTCCGGTCCAATACCACGGCCCAAACGCGCCGATCGCCGGGTCGTGCGACGCATACGCGCTGAGGAAACCGTGACCCGAGACCCGCTCGCGATCGGCAGTGGCAAGCGCGGACATCTGCAGACCGGACGCTGCGCGGATCAGCTCGACTTGCGCCTGAGCCTGCGAGACGTGCTCGCGCGCAATGGCGAGCGTCGGCGCGCGAGTGAGCGCCAGGTCGACGAGCGTATCGAGCTGCGGATCGTGATACTGCGCCCACCAGCGCGCCGACGGCCAGCCCTCGTTCGCGAGATGGATGTCGTCGGCGAGACGGATCTGCTGCGGCGCGATCATCGCGGCGGGCGGACTATCGTGGTGAATCAGCGCGCACGAGGCGACGAGCGGCAGCGCGAGCGACGCGAGCCAGCGGGTGGCCGGTCTTGTGCGCGATCTTGTAGCCGGTCTTGTGATCGGTCTCGCGAGCGGTCTTGTGGGCGATCTTGTGGCCGGCCTTGCAAGCGGCGTTGCAGGCGGTCTTGTGGCCGGCCTTGCAAGCGGCGTTGCAGGCGGTCTTGTGGCCGGCCTTGCGGGCGGCGTTGCGGGCGGCCGTTCGGTGAATAAGCGCGGCAGGCGGCGCAGGATGCAGACGAAGCGCGTCATTGCCGATCACCCCGCACTCGCGAATTCGCCGGACGCGCGCTCGTCTTCCGACCAGCGCGGCAAGCCGGCGAGTGCCGCAGCGATCCGTTGCGCGAGCCGGTCCAGCGCTTCTTTATCTGCGATACCCGGTGCCATACCCGCCGCCCTTGCCGTCGGCGTGGCCCGCAATCCACCCGGATCGAGCGGCGCCGGCGTCGTCGCGGCCGGCGGTTCGGCCGCGAGCTGTGACGCGTATCGTTCCAGCACACCCGCGACATCCGACTGAAACTTCCCTGCTTGCTCCATCGGTGCGCCTGCTGATGCGCCGGTCATCGCCTCGTGGTGAAACGCTTCGATCGCGACGAGCAACGCACGGCTCTGCGCGAGCACCGTCTGCGACAGCAGCGTAATACGGGTCGTCTCTCCCTCTCGCCAGTCGGGTTCGAGCGCGACACGCGCGAGCGCCATCTCGCAATCCGCGACCATGGCCCACACCTCAACCACCGCTGCAGAATCCGTCGCGAGTGGGCCGCTCTGCACCGCCTTCGCCTCGATACGCGCCAGCGCCGCGATCTTGCGCAAGATCGACGTCAGTTGCGCACGCAGGCTATCCGATTCGCGCTCCGGCCACAGCGACATCTGGATGAAGGTGGCCACGCCGACACCCAGCAGAATGCCGACGATCCGGTCGCGGATCTCGGTGAGATCCGACGGCGGAGAGAATGATTGGAGCAACGCCAGTGCGAACGTAAACATGATCTGGATTCCTGCATAGCTGATCCGCTCGGAACCCGCCGCCACCCAGGCGCCCAGCGCGATCACGGGCAAGCTCATCAGCAGCAGCCCCGTCACGCTTTCCAGTTGCGGAATCACGAACGCAACCATGAACAGCGCCAGTGCACTGCCGATCAGTGCACCGCCGATCCGCAGCACGCCCTGGCGGCTCGATGCGCCAAGGCTCGGCAGCGCGACCACGAGACACGTCAGCATGATCGTGTGGATACCCGGCCAGTTCACCGCGTTGTAGAACACGTAGCAGATCAGTACCGAGAACAGCGTACGCAGCGCGAAGCGCACGTAACGCGGATTCGCAAAGAGGTCCGGTTCGGGCTGCGCGGAATGCGGCGCAGCTTTCGTTGCTTTCGCTGCTTCCGTCGCCTTCGCCGCCTGCTCCGCTTTCGCCGCTTTTTCACTCTCCTCCGCTGCACCGCCGGTGGCCGCATCTTCCGGTTGCGGCGGCGCGACGGCACCCCGCGTAGCCTCGGAGAACACGTTGAGCGCGCGTTGCATCGCGTCGAGCGCGGGTATCGAGGTCGACACCGGCGCCTGGCGCGATGCGCCCCAATGCCGCCATTGCAGGTTGTCGCCAATCGCGTGATCGAGCGACACGAGTTCGTCCTGCACCACACGGATGGCATCTATCTGCCCGGCGTCGTGCGCGACTGCATGCTCAGGCAGCACCGCCGCAGCTTCGAAGATGCGCGATACCACGGTCACGCAGGCCAACCATGCCGAGGCATCTTCCTCGCTGTAGTGGTGACGCATGGTCGAAAAGCGCAGCAGCTTCTGCAACGCGAGTGCGCCGCGCTCGAGATCGAGCGAGCCAATGTGCACGGCCGGCGCATTCGTGTCGATCATGACCGCGAGCCGCGCACGGGCCGTCGCGAGCTGCCGTTGCATGGCGGCGCGCAACTGCTGCTCCGGTTCGGCTGGCAGAAACAGCGTGTTGATGATCAGCGAAAGGACAATCGGGTAGTTGACCGCCACCCACACCCACAGACAGTTACGCACCAGCGCTTCCGCGTTATCGGTCTGATCGACAAAAGTCTGCGCGTAAATCACGATCAGCGAGACGAGAAAGAACACCAGCCCCAGTTTCGCGACGGCCCGCATCAGATAAGC